>JBGSJY010000001.1:0-5054 GCA_041741515.1 Pirellulales bacterium
GCGCCGAACAAGTCGCGGAGGCCCGGCGCCTCGCCGTTCCAGCGCGGATGGCCCGTGTGCTCGGCGATGACCCCAAAGACCGTGGCGACGACTCCGAGCGAATCGACAGCCTCCTTGTAGCGTCCTGCCTTATAAGCCGACGCCGTGCGCGTCGCCGCAGCAAGAGCGGTCGCCTGGCGCTTGATCTCGGTCTCGAGCACGTCGGGATCGACCAGATCGGCCCAAGCGACCTGGGCGGCCGACGGTGTCGCCTCGGGATTGCCGGCTGGCGAAGTCGCCGCGGCGGGCTGCGGCCGTTCACCAACGAGCGTCGCGAAGGCGTCGTCAAAAAAAGCGGCGCGGTCCTCGTCAGTGAACTCGGGCGGCCGCGCGCGGGGGGGCTCAGCAAGGACGTCGCTCGCGATCAGCAGCAATATCAACAGCGTCGCAGATTGCATCCTCTCACTCCCAGATAGAGGTCTCAGCCGTAGGCGGCAGCCCACGGCCGCCCCGCCCTCGACGTTCCTTTCGAACCTTTCGAAACTGACGCCCCACTCCGCTGCGGCCGCTGGCTTCCGCCCGCGGCTGAGGCCCTTCGGGAGGGTCGCTTCGAGTGGGAGCCGCTTGGGAGGCGAGGCTTGGGGCGTGCTGCGCGCTCGGTTCTCGTCGTGTTAGTCTATGGCGCCCAGCGACGAACGTCCCGACGCACTTTAACCTGACGAAACGATGCCCGCCGACGCCGCCCTGCTCGCCAAAGTCCAACAAGCCGTCGCCGACGACAAGCTCACCCCGTCGGCCGAGAAGAACCTCACCGCTTGGCTCACCGAGCCCCGCTACGCCGAGTACGCCCCGCAGGTTGCCGCCGCGGTCAAGGCGGGCGAGTGGCAGACGCTCGACGACGTCTTCTGGACCATCATCCCGTTCGGCACCGGCGGGCGCCGCGGGAAGATGTACCCGTTCGGCTCCAACGCGATCAACGACCGCACCATCGGCGAGTCGGCCCAGGGGCTGGCCGACTACGTCAAATCGCAGCAGGGGGAGGGGAGTCTTTCCTGCGCGATCTGCCGCGACACCCGCCACAACGGCGAGCGTTTCGCCAAGCTGTGCGCCGAGATCATGGTTGCCGCTGGCTTCACGGTCTACTTCATCCGCGGGTTCCGCAGCACGCCCGAGCTGTCGTTCGCGGTGCGGTACAAGAGGGCGAGCTGCGGCATCATGGTCACTGCCAGCCACAACCCGCCCAGCGACAACGCGGTGAAGGTCTACTGGTCCACCGGCGGGCAGGTCCTGCCGCCGCACGATAAGGGGATCATCCAGCGCGTGATGAACTGTCAGGACATCAAGCGAGTCCCCTTCGACGAGGCGGTCGCGTCCGGCAAGATCGTCTACTGCGAAGAAGAAATCGATCCCGCCTACTACAACGCCGTGCTCACCCAGGCGCAGCCCGGCCCGCGCCAGCTAAAGGTCATCTACTCGCCGCTGCACGGCGTCGGCGCCACGGCGGTCTGCCCGGTGCTCGAGAAGGACGGCTTCTCCGACGTCGAAATCTTCGGCCCGCACGCCGAGCCCTCGCCCGACTTCCCGAACGTCCCCGGCCACGTCTCGAACCCCGAGCGGCCGGAGGTATTCGACATGATCATCGAGCGGGCTAAAGAGGTCGAGGCCGACCTAGTGCTAGCCACCGACCCCGACTGCGACCGCATCGGCCTCGCCGCGCCGCTGGTCCCCGGCGGCGACGATTGGCACACGCTGAGTGGCAATCAGATCGGCGCTCTGCTGGCCGACTTCTTGCTCGAAGCCAAAGGGGGCTCGCTCACCGCCGAGCACTTCAACCTCATCACCCTGGTGACGACGCAGCTCACCCGCCGCATCGGCGATTCTTACGGCATTCACACGATCACCGACCTGTTGGTCGGCTTCAAGTGGATCGCCGGCGCCATCGACGACAACGGGCCGGATAAGTTCATCTTCGGCACCGAAGAATCGCACGGCTACATGGCGGGCACCTACGTCCGTGATAAGGACGGCGCGCTGGCCGCGATGCTCGCTTGCGAGCTAGCGGCCAAACTCAAGGCCCAGGGCAAGACGCTCCACCAGAAGCTCGACGACCTCTTCTGGCAGCATGGCCTCCACGCTGAGCGCACGATCAATATCCAGATGCCCGGTTCTGACGGCATGCAGCGCATGAAGGAAGTGATGGGGCTCTTCCGCAGCCAGCCGCCGGTCGAGCTCGGCGGCTACGGCGTTGCCCAGCTCCGCGATTACAACACGGGGATCCGCCTGCAGATGGCGGGCGCCGCCCCGCCGGCGAAGCTCGATGGCCCCACCGGCGACCTGGTGATCCTCGACCTCACCGAGGACGGCAACTACGTCGCCTGCCGCCCCAGCGGCACCGAGCCAAAGATCAAGTTCTACCTGTTCGCCTACAAGCCGGCCGAGCAGCTGCACGACCTCGAAGACGCAAAGACGGAGATCGAGACCACGCTCGACAAGATCGAAGCGGACCTGCGTAAGTTCGCGGGCGTTTGATTCAACGAGAAGAATTTTGAACCACGACGGACACGAAGGCGCGCCCGGCGGGGCAGAGTCACTTGCCTGTGATGGCGCCCCGCCGGGTTAGCCGTCGTGTCCTTTGTGTCCGTCGTGGTGAATCTTTAGCACTCCACCACGCGCAGCCGCATTACCACCACCGCGCCGATCACGCCGGCGGCGGCCACGGTCCACCACACCGCTGTCGGCAGCGGCGCGAAGGCCAGCGTGATGCCAATCATCATCGCCATCGTGCCGAGCGCCCTGGTCTTCACGCCCGGGCGGACGCCGCGGTGGAGACGCCAGTGACGGAGCATCGGCCCGAACCATCTGGAGTCGAGCAGTTTCTGGTGCAGGCGCTCGGAACTGCGGCAAAGCGAGTAGCTGCACAAGAGCAGGAAGACCGTGCACGGCAGGCCGGGCAGGATCGCGCCGAGCACCGCCAGCGTAAACCAGACGGCCGCGAGCCCCAGGTGTATAGCTCGGCGCCAGCCGGTCGCTACTTCCGGCGTACGGATATAGCTCTCACGAGCGTCATCTTGGTCGGCCCAACGCTGCACTTGATCGATTGGAAGCGGAAGGACGGGGGAAGCTTCCAGCAACGCCACGTCGGCGCTGTACCGCTGGGCTAGCCAACTTAACGACGCGCGCTTTTCGGCTTGGTCCCGATACCGGACCTTGACTTCGTCGCGGGCCGGGTCGAGCGTCAGGGACCTCACCGAGGCGTCGGCGAGCACGTGGCGGGCGATCTCCAATCCCGAGGCTGCCTCACCAAATCGGGAGGGGGTCGGTAACGAAGTCACGATCGACATCGCTTCTTTCCTACGGGCGGACATGTCGGGCCTGCCGCGGCGCGACTCACCGAACATTACTGCTTCTTCGGCGGCCCCTAGGCCATCGGCGGCAAAGCCGTGGAAAACCCGGTGCAAAATCTCGCCCCGGCCGACCCTGCGACTGCCGATTGGGCCGTAAGCGCCGGTTTTGGCGAGTGACGGAGTCAAGCCGGGGGCCGCCCCGCGTCGATACTTGACTTAGTTGACCAATCTAGTAATATATTAAGGTCCTTTGCCGCCTACTGGCCGAGAAGCCGCTATGTCCGCCGCCCTGCACCTGTTCGAGCCCCTCCTCCCCGCCCCGCCGGCGCCGGGCGAAAAGCCCTCGGACGCCTTCCTGGCGGACCTTGCCGCCGAGAGCCAGCGGCTCGAGTCGGCCACGCCCGACGAGATCCTCGCCTGGGCCCACGAGCGTTACGCGCCCGGTCTGGCGATGGGGACGGCATTCGGGCCCGAAGGGTGCCTCCTGCTCTCGCTGCTCCCTAAGCACGCGCCGACGACGTACGTCTTTAACCTCGACACGGGCTACCAGTTCCAGCAGACGCTCGACCTGCGAGACCGCATCGTCGAGAAGTACGGCATCGAGATCGATATGCTCCAGCCCGAGCTGGCGGTCCCGGAGTACGAGGCGCTGCATGGCGGGCCGCTCTACAAGAACGACCCCGACCGCTGCTGCCACGATCGGAAGATCAAGGTGCTGGAGCGCGCCTCCGTGGGACGCACGGCCTGGATGAGCGGCATCCGGCGCGACCAGTCGGCCGTCCGCGCCAAGCAGCCGATCGTCGCCTGGGACCGCAAGTTCCATCTGGTGAAGATCAGCCCGCTGGCGAACGCCACCAAGCAGAGCGTGTGGACGCGCCTCCTGAAGGAAGGCGTCCCCTACAACCCGCTGCACGACCAGGGCTACCCGAGCATCGGCTGCTGGCCCTGCACCCAGGCCGTCAACACCGGCGTCGACGGCGACGCCAGTGGAGACGAGAGGGCCGGACGCTGGGCGGGCAAGGCGAAGACCGAGTGCGGCCTGCACACCGACGGAAGCGGCATCTGAGAGTGGGCAGTGGGCGGTCGGCAGTGGGCAGTAAGAAGGGGAGAACCTTGCCGTGACTTCTCGCAATTATCAGGACCTGATCGCTTGGCAGAAGGCGATGGACTTGGTGGTGACGGTATACGAAGTGACGGGCAAGTTTCCTGCTCACGAAAAGTTTTGGCTCACCTCTCAGGTGCGCCGCGCAGTGGTCTCGATCCCGTCCAACATCGCCGAAGGCGAAGGCCGTCGTTCATCAGGCGACTTCGGCCGCTTCCTAATGATCGCCTACGGCTCGCTTCGTGAAGTCGAAACCCAGCTGTTGATCTCAAACCGACTCAACTACCTGCCAAAAGAAGTCGTCGATCAACTGCTAGAAAGCACCGCCGAAATAGGTCGCCTCATCAACGGCCTAAAACGCTCACTCAAGTAACCCCCACAATCCTGCCCACTGCCGACCGCCCACTGCCCACTCCCCATGCTCTCCGCCAAAACCGAATACGCCTGTCTGGCGCTCGCGCGGCTCGCGGTGGAGCACGCGTCGGGGCAGCCTGTGCAGGGGCGGCGGCTGGCGGCCGAGGAAGGGATCCCCGAGGGGTTCCTCGTGCAGATCCTTCAAGAGCTCAAGCGGCTCGGGCTCGTCACGAGCACGCGCGGCGCGAGCGGCGGGTACCGGCTCGCGCGGGAAC
>JBGSJY010000002.1:0-19275 GCA_041741515.1 Pirellulales bacterium
AGCGACCAGCCACCGGAGCAGGCGAGAGTGCCCAACGCCCCGCCCCGGAGGCCGCTGTCCAACGCCCGACCGGCGAGCGCGAAGACCGCGACAGCCGAGACACCCAAGCGCAGCGAGCGCTCGCCCCGCGTCCCGACTTCCCGCGTGGCCCCGTGCCGACGCGCGTCCTGAAATGGGATTGGGTCAACAAGAAAACGGACACCGTCTTCGAGTGCGACGCCGTCGGCGTCGGGCGTGGCTCGGCGATCATTGGTGACCTGCTCGGCGATTGGCGCGAGGAAATGGTGCTCGTCGCGCCCGACGGCAAGTCATTGCGCATCTACTCGACGAGTTTCCCTACCGACCTGCGGATCGTGACGCTGCTCCATAACCCCCAGTATCGCCTGGGAATTGCCTGGCAGAACGTCGTCTACAACAAGCCTTGCCACCCCGACTTCTTTCTTGGAGACGGCATGGCGACGCCGCCATGGCCGAACATCCGCGTGGCAAGTCCCGAAGAGGAGTGACGAGCCATAAAAACGAGTGTCCGGCCCGTCCGATCGCAATGCAACGCAAAAGGTCGGTCGTATAGCGTACTTCATGTAGGCCTAGCGTCTCACGCAGAGAAGCGGAGGCGCAGAGTTGTCGGTCGATAAGATTCACGCAAAGGCGCGAAGTCGCAAAGGACGAAGACTAGCGCGACTGTCTGTAGCCGCGCTCTTTCTTGGAGGATTCTTTCCTTTGCGCCTTTGCGACTTTGCGAATTTGCGAGAGTCTTTGCTGCACGCCCTCCGCGTCTCTGCAGTCGCTGCGCGAGACTTTCGCGCTTCGCTCCGTGGGTGAGCGCGACGTTAGAAACGCTACGACTAGGCGAAGTGCGCTCTAGCCGCCGACTCGTACGATCTTTAATCGCCGGCGAGCGCGGTCCCGTCGATGACCCAATCAACGGGAGTGTGCCGAGACACCTTCGTGCGGAGACGCTCGTAGTCTGCGCAGGCCTCGCTGGTCGAGGCGCCGCTACGGGCCAGGTCGGCCGCGACGACGCCGCAGGCGACGCCGGTGGACCACTCGATCGGGTGCAGCCGCGTGGCCGAGTTGGCCAAGAAGGTCTGGGCCATCGTCTTGCCCGCCACCATCAGGTTGTCGTACCCGTCGTTGGTGAGCGACCTTAGCGGCAGATAGAACGGGAGCGTCGGGTGGTTCTCGTGGACATCGGGCGGGTACTCGTACCCCACCAGCGGATGAATATCGGCCGCGTAGGCGCCGAGGGCGATGCGGTCGGGGAATTCGGTCCCGGTGAGCCGATCGAGCTTGCCGTCCTCGACGACTCCGATCAGATCACTGAGCTTGAGCACAAAGCCGCCCACGCCGATGCTTCGGCGGGTGTCGCGGATGTACGGAAGCTTCGCCAGGCCGTGCCCCGAGCCGAGAACGTCGCCGTCGAGGGTGAACTGGTCGGGGTCGAGCCCTGCCGGTGCGGCGCGGCGGAACCAATCGTGCCAGGCGAGCGCGCGCGCTTCGGCGGCGGCCATGACATCGAGGTCGACTCCACCCCGCCAGTCGGCGCGTTGGGCGGAGGTCAGTGCGCGAGACACGAAGAGATAGCCGAACGGGTAGTCGTTGCCGCCGTTGCCGACGGTGGAAGAGTAACCCCAGTTCTGTAGCGAAACCTCGCCGGGCGAGGCGGTCGGCCCCCTGCCCTTCAGCCGCCGGTACGTCCACACCAGTGGCCACGCGTTGGGTCGGCTTTCGTACGAGGCGAAGCCGAGCCCTTCGACGGGCTTGATCTGCGGGTGGTCCGAGACCGGTTTGTCGTGCATCCGCTGAGCGAAGCAGAACACGGTCGCCTGACCGAGCGTGTCGTCACCTTCCAGGGCGCCGTCGGAGGTCTCGACTCCCTGGAGGTAGGGGGCGTCCGCGAGCGCGAGGACCTCTCCCCACTCGGTGGCGTCGACGAAGACGGCGCCCTCGAGTCGGAGCGTCTCTTTCGTGAAACGGTCGGAGTCTTCGGCCGAGTACCAGTCGGGGAGGTCGCGCGACGGCAACGTATCGTAGCTAGCGACGCCCGGTCGCGGAGTGCGGCGGATCGCGACGATCGCCTTCACCTCACGCCCGTCGGTCTCGACACGCTTGACCACGGTCTCGCGGTAGACGGTGAGCTTGCCGGCGAGTTCTCGTTCACGCGGCTCGAGAAATCCGTCTAGCAGCAGCCGCGGCTCAAAGCAGAAGCGACTGACCCAGCCCTGCCCCGGGTTGCCGATCTGGGCAAGCACGTCGCGGAAGTAGGGCGTCATGTTCCGGGGGTCGCGGGCGACCGCGGCGACGTCGAGCAGCAGGCGTCCCTCGCCCGACTCACCCCCTGAGTCGTCGCCGGATCGCGGGGCGCGGATCTTGTGCCACGCCTCATCGACGGCCGGCACGCCCGAGGAGGTCAGCTGCCCGCCGATCCAGTCGGTCGGTTCGAGCAGGGCGACGGTCGCCCCCTCTTCGGCGGCCGAGAACGCCGCGGCCAGGGCCGCGGTCGAACCGCCAGCAATGACGACGTCGTAGTGCTGGGCGTAAGCGCACGTCGCAGCGAACACCAGCGCCGCCGAGAACCCATCTCGAAACCATCGGTTCATCGAGCGGATCCCTTCGAGACCAGCTCGATCTTATAGTCAGTGAGACCTTCGGGCGGGACATCGGCGGAGAGGCCGCTCATCCCGCCTCGCGTGTAGTGCTCTGGGATCAAAGACCGCCCTAGCGACACGTCGCCAAACTGCTGCGTACTGCCGGGCCGATGGCCTTCGTAGCAGTAAACACTCACGCGGTGGTTGCCGAGCAGTGCGCCGGGTCCGAGCTTATCGGTTTCAAGCGAAAAGGAGCCACCGTCGGCGATCGCACCCTGCGCAGGGGGGCCAACGTCCGGTTGAAAAACGACGAAGCCGAACTGCAGCGGCTTGCCGTTTAAAGTCACGGTCCCAGCCACGGGCGCCAACTCCGGCGGAGTGTCGCAACCAGCGACGAGAGTAATCACCGCAACCGCTGTGAACAGAGTCTTACTCAACCTCGCCTCCGTTCACTGTCGCCAGCGCTTGGTACACCGAGAGGGCAATGTCGTCGGGGATCGTATGGACGCTGCCATCGACGTAGACGAACTGGGTCACGCCGGGATGATAGCTGCCCATGGGCGTCTTGTTCCACCCGGGAATCTGTGTGTCCCCTACCGAGTTCGGTGTCCTCTCAAACTCCTTGACGCTGTAGAGTGATGGGAGACCGTCGTCGCGAGCTTGAAAACCCGCCAGATACCAGGGTCGGACGTTACCGATCCATTTCTCACTGGGAAATCTTACGCAAGTCCCTCTGGTGGCCACGTCACAGTTGTGGCTGATGTATTCGCCCACCAAAGCTGTTTTGCTCTGCCCATCCGTTATCTGACGTGCGGGGCGTTGCTTCCCGGTGATCGTCGGGCGCGGTGTCGTCTCGAGCTGCTCGAGCGTAAACGCGCCGTTGTCCGGAAATCCCGCAATTAGCTGAACGTTGGGCGAGTTCGCCGCGCCGCCATTCCCTGCGTAAGTAACTAGAGCTCCATTTTGATACTCGTAGCCCGGGTCCGCTTCGCCGAAAACGGATGGGAATGTCCACGAAGGGCAGACGAAGCCGCTGACGACGATGTTGGCAGCGGGGTCAGCAAAAGGCGCGTTCGGTATCCCGTTCGTTCCGTACTCGAACTGAATCAGGTCGTAAGTACTCTGCTCTTCCATGAACTTGAGGAGACCGGTGAACACACCTTCCTTCTGGAAGCTGCGGGCCGGAGGCGAAGACGGCTTCCCGGCGTACCCATAGGGTAGTTTGTCCCCGTTGGTCGCCATGTAGTTTTGGCAAGCAAGTCCCATCTGCTTCAGGTTATTAGTGCATTGGGCCCGCCGCGCGGCCTCCCGCGCCGCCTGAACCGCCGGCAGGAGCAGGGCGACGAGGATGCCAATGATGGCGATCACAACCAGCAGCTCGACGAGGGTGAAGCCTCGATCTCGTGGGACCCGCATCGCCTTACTCCAATTTCGGCTAATGAGCTGAACTTTGTAACACCTAAATGCGACCGGGCCCTCCCGCATTGGCGAATCGGGAGGGCCCGGCCTGTGATCTCTAGCGGCGACGCAGCAGCGCGAGCCCCGCCAGGGCGCCTGGCAGCAGCGTCGCTGGTTCCGGCACGGCGACGCCGCCCGGCGTCGCGGCGCCGTAGTTGCTCGTCCAAACGACGTAGTCGCTGTTGGCGCCCGGACCGTCGATGATCCCGTTGCCGTTGCCGTCAGCGCGGAGGTCGCTTGTCGATCCGAGGGTGTCCCGCCAGACGGTATAGTCCGCCGCGTCGACGACGTTGTCGCCGTTGTAATCGCCCTCCAGGCCCGCGACTCCGCCGCCGACCTGGAAAATGAACACGTTGCGGTTGGTGAAGTCCAGCAAGGCGAGCGTGCCGGTCGCAGGGTCGTAATCAAAGTCGTAGATGCCCCCGCCCGTAGCGATGTCGGAGCCGGTCAAGCCGCCGATCAAATTGAACGTGGCCGTCTTCGCCGAACCGTCGGTACCGATCACCTTGACCACGTTGTTAAAGGCCTGGCCGGGAGACGCGACGGCGCTGTCATTGAAAATCAAGACGTCGCCCTCGGCGGTGTCGCCGATGAACTCGATCTTCTGTCCCAGCTTGAAGGCGCCCGCGTCGCTGGCGTCGTCAAAAAGCGTACGTTGGTTGTTGGAAGTGTTGGCGCCGGTGCGGGTCGTCGCATCGACGTCGTTGTTGCGACGGATGTACATGTCGCCGGTCGCAGGATCGAAGGCGAAATCGCGGGCGATGTTACCGCCGGGGGCGGGATTGGGAACCCAGATGAATCCGGCATTGGGCTGGGCGCCGTCGAGCGAGTGGATCACCGCGCCCGTCGCCGTATCGAGCAGACCTCGTCGTCCGCTGCCAAAGGCGGTGTAAGCGACGCCCTGGCCGGCTCCCGACCCGTTGAAACCCGGATCGAAATTCACACCCGCGCCGCCGCGAGCCGTGATGCCGGCGGCGCTGAGGTCCCACACCAACGAGTTGTCGGTGGTGTCGAAGAGCTGGAAGGCGTTGGAGGTGTTGTTACCGTTGTCGTACGCTGCCGCGAGCCGATCTCCCTTTAGCTCAAGGTTCGTGTAGCCACGGCCGATCGGCTGGAAGATCTGCCCGAAAGCGGGCGAGAAATCGGCGTCTTCGAGCGCCACGACGCCGGTGCGCGTCGGGTTGAGGACCTCGATCAGTCCAATGGGGAGCAAGGAGGAGCCGAAGTTATCGTGCCCACCTAGGTAGAGCTTCGACCCGTTCCAGGCGACGCCCAAAGGGTTGGTACCGATGAACTTGGGGTTGTCATCGACGCTGCCGTCATCGGGGACGAGGTCCGAGGCGAAGGCGAAGCTGACATTGAAGCGAGCGATTTCGTTGAAATCGATCGCCTCGGCCGGCGACGCCAGCGACGTCACTAGCACGCAGGAGGCCGCGACAAGGGTGCAATGAACGGATTTCATGAGAAGTCGGTTCCGAGAAGATATCGGCGAAAGGGGTCTGCGGTTGGATAGTTAAGGCGTTGGCGGCCACCCCGACCGCCAACGCCGTCGATCTTCAGTTGTCTTGCCCGTCTCAACGACGGCGAGCCGCCGCGCCAAGCAGCCCAATCAGCACCAGGCCGAACGAAGCGGGCTCGGGCACGACGCTGAAAATGTGGACGTTGCGATTGGCGAAATCGACCAAGGCAAGCGTCTGCGTTGCGGCGTCGAAGTCGAAATCGTAGTAACCCGCTCCGTTGGCCGGCGCCGGGCCGATCAGGACGAAGTTGGCCGCCTGTGCTACGCCAAGCGTGTCCATCACCTTAACGACGGCGCTGAAACTGGCGGCGGCCCCCGAGGGTCGGTCGTTATAAATCAAGAGGTCGCCGTCGACGGTGTCGCTGAGGTAAGACAGGTTTTGACCCGAGGTGAAGTCGGCGGCCGGGTTCACGGGGATCAGAGACGTCGTGCCGGTGACGGTGTTCCCACCAGTCCGCGTGCTCTTGATAATCGCGTTAGAGCGACGGGCATAGATGTCCCCGGTGGCCGGATCAAAGTCCATGTCACGCCAGAATGAACCGGTGTTGACCGTGGTGTCGTTGATGATCATGCCATTGGCGGTCGTGTAGATGTCGGCGCCGGTAGCCGTATTCTGCAAAGCGCGGCGGCCGCTTCCGAAGGTCGTCCAGGCGACGCCCGCGTCGGCGCTCGCGAAACCAGGATCGAAGGCCACACCGCTACCACCGCGGATGTTCTTCGCCCAGGACAGGGTGTTAGAGTTGGTGTCGAACGCCTGCAAGCCATTGGGGTCGGCGGCGCCGTCGTCGTAGGCGGCGGCCAGGACCGTGCCTTGGATGTCGAGGCCGGAGTAGCCGCGAAGATTCGGTGTCGCAAGCACGCCGAACGGAGCGCCAAGCGTCGCAGTCTGCAGTCCTGTCGAGTTGGCGTTCGTCACTTCGACGATCGCTGTATTGGCTGTGGCGCCCGAGGCGTTATACCCGGCGATGTAGAGCTGGCGGCCGTTCCAGGCCACCGCCGCCGGGTTGTTGCCGATGTAGGTCGCGCCGGCGCTGTTCGCGGACGCCGAGACGTCGAAGCGGGCAATTTCGACAAAGGTTGCCGCAATCGTCGATTGCGAGACGCCCAGCAGGGCGCAGGCGACCGCTGTCATTTTCAGTATGGGTTTCATTAGTCGTTCTCGGTGGGGGCCAACGGGGTGAATCAAGGAGACGGTCAGAAGAGGTCGGTTGCGGCCTAGACGGCAGTCGCCGTGCCGAAACACTCCTCCAGCTTAAACGTGGAGAGAGCGAGTCCGCTTCCGCAAGTGCGTATTTTTTTCCATCGATTGCGACACGCGACGGTCATCGCAGCTGCGATCGCCGGCGGTAGGCCAGCGGCGTCATCCCGTAATACTTGCGGAAGGCGGCCCCGAACTGCGTCGCCCCGGAATAGCCGCTGGCCTCGGCGACGGCCTCCATTGGCAATTCGGTTTCGATGAGCAGTCGGCTCCCCCGCTCCAGCCGCAGGCGCCGCAGCTCCTCGGCGGGGAGCCGGCCAAGTTGCTTGCGGAAGAGCCGCTCCAACTGCCGTCGGGCGACGGGCACGACGGCCAGCACGTCGTCGACCGTCACGCCGCTGCAGGCATGAGTTTGCATGTACCGCAGCGCTTGAACGACCAGCGGGTCGTCGATCGCCAGGATGTCGGTCGATTGGCGGCTGTAAACGCAGTCGGGGGCGACGAGCAGCGGCTCACTGAGGCACGGCTGGCCGGACATCCGGGCGCCGATCCGGGCGGCCGCTTCGTAGCCGATGTGCCGGCTGGCCACCTCGATACTCGAGAGCGGCGGGATGCAGATTTCGCACGACAACTCGTCGGAATCACCCGCAAGGATCGCGACCTGGTCGGGGATCGCGTGGCCCTCGAGGTTGCAAACTTCCGCCAGGTCTTTTCCCCGCAGGGCGTCCACGGCAAGAACCGCCACCGGACGCGGCAACTGCCCCAGCCATCGCCCCACCCGTCGCCGGTGCTCCTCGCGGCTGATCTCGCGGCCCACACGGTAGCCGGGACGGTACTGAGCACAGGAGAAACCTACCCGCTCGACCGCGCCCACAAAGGCTGCGCCACGGCGTTTTGAGTAGTCGCGGCTCGGCGGCGCGTAGTAGGCAAAGTGTTGGAACCCCTTCGAGCGGAAGTGCTCGAGGGCGAGCTGCGCCCAGGCGTCGGCGTCGGTGAGGACCGAGTCGATCCCCGCCGACCCGACGAAGAGGTCGCCGACGTCAACCGCGGGGACGCGCCGCTCCTGCACCTGCCTCAGCAAGAGCGGCGTCGCGATCCGGGCGATGACGCCATCGACCCGCCACGCGCCGCTCATGGTCCAGGTGGGGGCCGCCTCTTGCGATTCAACGATCAGGTTCCACGGCCCGAACTTCTGAACATAACTGGCGACGCCACGGAGGACGTTGCGCCCCCAGCTGGAGTCGGTTTCGATGAGCACGGCGACTTCCGGAAGCGGCACGGTAGAGAGCTTTCCGAGGAGGCAGTGGGCCCAAGAAATCCATCGCCCAGAGGATAGGCGTCCGCCGACTCGACTGGTACTGTCAAAATCCTGCACGCGGCGCAACGCCGTCAGCCACCGACTGTCCGAGGCCCCCTTGGGACGCACCGACATCATGCGTTACGCGGTGGGGTTGATGTCGTCGGTTACTGGCGACGCGGTCGAAGCGGCCCTCATTTACAGCGATGGCCGAGACGAGATCACGCCCATCGGCGGCGTTCGTCTCCCCTGCGAGGAGAGCCTTCATTGGGGCCTGCTGGAGGCGACGCAAAACGATCTGCCGACGACGGAGATCCTGCGACTCGAGCGCGACCTTACGCACCTGTACGCGAAGGCGGTTGACGCCCTTCGTGAGCTTTATCCGCAGGAGATGGCGCAGGCCAACCTGATCGGGCTCGACGGGCACATGGTCCGCTGCCTCCCGGCGGAGGGCGTCTCGATGCAACTCGGCAACCCGTGGTTGCTCGCCGAGCTAACTGACTTGCCCGTCGTGAGTGACTTTCGGCGCTACGATATGTCGATCGGGGGTCAGGGGGCGCCGCTGGAGGCCATGTATCACTGGGCCCTGATGGCGCATGAACCGCGGCCGGCGCTGATGGTGAATATTGCGGCGGTCACGAGCCTCACTTGGCTAAGCCGGGCCAACGACATCATCGCCGGCGACGTCGGCCCCGGCGTCGAGCTCCTCGACGAATGGGTTCAAGAAGTGGCCGACTCCCCGCACGACCGCGACGGCGCCGTCTCGACCAAAGGGACCGTCGATGAAGCGACCGTGCTCGCGGCGCTGCAGAGCCCGTTCTTTTCGCGGCCCTTGCCGCGGACCCCTTCACGTTCGGATTTCGAGCTGATCGATGTTTCCGGCATGAACGCGTACGACGGCGCCGCGACGATCTGCGCGGTGATCGCCGACGCCGTCGTTTCGGCGGCGCGCCTGCTGCCCGAACACCCACCGCTGGCGTGGGTGACGGGTCCGGGGAGCCGGCACCCGCTGATCCTCCAGCGGCTCGCCAGGGGCTTCGACGAGCTGCGGAACGTCAGCGAGCGGGGCCTAAATCCGGACACCATGCAGGCGGAGAGTTTCGGCTGGCTGGCGATCCGCTACCAGCGGGGTCTCCCTGTATCGACGCCCGAGACCACCGGATGCCGGGCGCCAGCCTGTGCTGGCCTTTCGACACGCTGGAACAACGTCGATGAACGGACTAGCCCAATAAATTGACCCGCGATCTCTCCGTAGTATGGTTGGTGGGAAGTGTTGCGGTCCAACGCGGGAAGGAGAGACGATGCAGAGCGGTTGGCGTTCGCTGTCAATTTATGGCTGGCTGACCGCGATGCTGATGGCGTCGACGGGCCCCCTTCCCTGCGCGGCGATGGCCGCCGCTCCCGAAGTACGCGGGACGTGGCTAACGACCACGGGCCCCGATCACATCCGGTCGGGCGTCAATACCGCGTCGGTCATGGCCGACCTCCGCGGAGTCGGGCTTAACACCGTGTACGTCGAGACGTGGAAGAACGGCTACACGAACTTTCCCTCACCGACACTGGCCGCTTTCACCGGCGGCCCCGACCGCGCGCCGTACCTCGGGACGACGCGCGACCTCGTCGAAGAGACGCTGATCCAAGCGCAGCGCAACCAGCTCAACTATGTCGGGTGGTTCGAGTACGGCTTGGCGGCGGAATACGTTGGGGCCGGGGGAAGCCCCGCGTCACCGCTGGGGCGGAAGATGCGCGACAACGGCTGGCTGCTGAAAGACCAGTCGGGCCAGTTCGGCAATAGCTCGAACGGCTATGCGTGGATGAACCCGGCGGTGCCGGAAGTGCGGCAGCTGATGATCGACATTACTCTCGAAGCGGTCGAGCGATATGATCTGGACGGTGTGCAATTCGATGACCGGCTCGCGTGGCCGCGTGAGTTCGGGTGGGACTCCACCACGGCATCGCTCTATCTGCAAGAAACGGGCCGCACGCTCCCCACCAACGTCAACGACGCCAACTTCCGCAACTGGCGGCAGGAGAAGGTGACGCTTTTCGCCCAGGAGCTGACCTCGGCGATCGCCGCTGCGCGGCCCGACCTCCTGCTGTCGGTCAGCCCGTCGGTGACGAATTTCTCTGACGTGAACTACAACGCCGAGTGGCCGCGATGGCAGGATGACGGGCTGTTCGACGAGTACGCCGTGCAGGTGTACCGCGACAACTACGCCTCCTTCAACTCGACGCTGACTAGCCAGGTGAGTCAGTTCTCGCCGTCGCAACGGGGTGAGCTCGTTGTCGGCCTGCGCGGCAATGGGACGGGGGCGAACACGCCGATCGCTGACCTTGAACTTATGATTAACCGATCGCGGGAGGTGGGCGCGGGCGGCCACGCGATTTTCTACAGCAAAGCGGTGCGAGACGACTACCGCGCGCAGCTAACGGCCTTTTACGACGTCGCCGGTCAGGGCCACGCCCCCAGCCCGCAGTTCGGACCCAATCACCGCACCGCGCCGCTCAGCGCGACACAGGTCGGCCCCAACACCTGGAGCGTCGATGTTGAAGAAGGTCGCGGCTATAAGCTGGTAGCGGAGGTCGGCGGCAAGTGGCGGGAGGTGTCAACCGGGTACTTCCCGGCGGGGCCGAGGGTCTTGACCGTCTACGGCGCCACTCAGCTTCAGCTGCTTTCCGACAATCGGCCTATTGATCCTGCCGATTTCAACGGCGATGGCGTAGTCGACGCCGCGGATTACACGATCTGGCGAGACACCTTCACCTCGACGACCGATCTGCGGGCCGACGCCAACGGGGACGGCTTCGTGAACGCGGTCGACTACGACGTTTGGTCGGGGGGCTATCGCTTCAGCTCCTCGGCAGCGGCGCAGGCGCCGGAAGCGGCCGCGGGAGCGTCTGCACTGCTGGGCGTCGGCTGTGTCTCATCAACGTGGCTTCGGCGCCATCGTCGGTAGCCGGCAGACGAGATTTTCTCAACCCGCACGACCTCCAGGCGGCTCGACCGGCGCGTCGGCGTCAAGCTTCGCCATCCAGCGGTCGAAGAGCCGCCAGAACCAAGCACCAAACCCGGCCGTCGCCGAGGCGTAGAGAGCGGACTCGCCCCAGCGGCCGACGAAGAGAACCGACACCGCCAGCACGCCGCTCCACAGCGCAAGGGCGCCGACAACGGCGACACCCAGCCCCGGCAGCTGCAACCCCATCGGCGGCGCTTGCCATTGGGGATCGTCGGCCAGGCAGGCCGCACGCACGGGCCCCCAACTTCCCATCGGCCGGGCCCGTCGATAAAAGCGTTTCAGCGTTGCCGGGGGTTCGGGTGGCGTCAGTAGCGTGACCGCGACCCAGAGAGCAAAGGTAATTGCCATACCAAGCGCCGCCTGCAGCATGTCCATCCCTTGCGCGGCGGATTCGCTAGCGGCGCGGGCCTCCGCCCATGCGGGGAAAAGGCCTAGCAAACCCGGCATCACGATTGGCCCGAGCCGAAGCCCACCTAACAAGGCGTAGACGATCGGGCCGCCGATCATCGCCGTGAGCCAGCTCCAGAAGTTTACCCGCCACCACCACCACTGGCCCCAGTAGAGGGTCGCCGTCGCGCCGTACATGCCGGCCAAGACGATGGCGATGCCGATCAGCGACTCGGCGTGGAACGTCACCGCAATCCCCAGGGCGAGAATCGCCAGCATGAGCACGCGACCCGTCCAGACCGCGCCTGTCGCGCCGGGGGCGAGAAAGCTGGCGTTGGGCCATAGTTGCCGGACAACGTCGTTGACGAGCGTCTGGGCGCCGTAGCTGAGGTGGCTGGAAATCGTCGACATTACGCTGGCCAGCAACGCCGCCAGTGCGACACCGAACAGGCCCGTCGGCAGATACACGTCGAGTAGCATCCCGTAGGCTTTCTCTCGCTCCGCCGGTTCGGCGAGGTAGAGACCCGGCTCTTTCACCAGCAGGCCCAACGAAGGGAGGGTCAGCAGCAGCAACATCAAGAACAGGCCGCTCACCGCCCAAACGTACATCCATCCGGCGTCGCGGTCGCTCTTGCAAGAAAAGATCCGCTGCCCTTCTAGATCGACCGAACCGCCCCGGCCGACCGTTGGCACAAGAAGCCAGGCCAATACGACCGCAGGACCCAAGACACGGTGCCCCCAAACGGGCCACGACGAGAGGATCTCGCTCGCCCGCTCGGGATGGGCTTGCTCAATCGCGTTCGCCAACCCTGCGGGTCCGCCGTGCTCCCAGAGCACCGAGATCAGCAGCACGGCGCTCGCCCCTACGATCATGAGCGCTTGCATCACATCGGTGACCACCACGCCGGCGAACCCGCCGATCCAGACGTAGATCATCAGCACCGGCAGCACGATCGACAGGGTCAGCGTCTTCGGATCGACGCCGATCTCGAGCGCCTGCTCTTCGATGCCGAAGGCGGGGCCAAAGACCTTGTGGACCCCGAGCAGGCCCGCGCCGATCCACGGCGCCATGTTCACCAGCACCGAAAACAGCGACGAGTACACCCGCACGAAGCGGGTCCTTTCGCCGCTAAAACGAAGCGCGTAGAACTCGGGCCCTGTGCGGACGCCCAACTGGCGCCAACGAACCGCGAACAGCACCGCCGCGATCATCCAAGCCAGCGCAAAGCGGGGAAGATAAAAATAGGCGACCGGCAAGCCGACGACGACGGCTAGACCGCAGTAGGTGGGGCCAACGTCCGCGTTCATTGCGGTCGCTGCGAACGACACGCCATTGACCCAACCCGGCACCCGCCGGCCAGCGAGAAAGTAAGCGTCTTCGCTGTCGTTTCCGAGGCGGTTCGACGGGCCGTCCATCGGCCGTTGGAACCAGCGGCTAGCCACCACCCCCAGCGTCAGGCTGCCCAAGAGGTAGACCACGAGGACGACTTGGTCGCTGAACTCGGCGGCGGCGAGCACTGGCAACGCGTGTTCCATAACGATTGCCACACCCCTCGATGCTACGGATGTCGGAGCGTCACCGGGGCGTTCGTCTTGTCGGACTTGTAGATCGCGTCAACGATCGACTGCACCCTGTATCCGTCATCGGGCGAGGCGCCGACGCCTAGTTTGCGCGAAGTAATCGCTTCCGAAAAATCCGCCATCTGCAGCGACATCTGATCCGCGGCCGGCAGCGCGATCTTTGCGTCCGCATTGCGCCCGGCGACTTCGGTCCGTAGTTGTAAGCTCTCCCCGAAGAGCTCGAAGGAGAGGCCGCCGCGGTCGCCGAGGATTGCGACTAGCGAATCGGAACACGAACCGGTCGGCAGGTTGCACGCCCAAGCCACTTGCAGGTCGAGGGTCGACCCGGACGCGAAGGTCACCAGGGCGGTTGCGTGATCTTCGACATCGTAGACCCCGTCGTAGTCGGGCGGCCCCGCCCACATCGACTCGTAGACGTACTCACGCATCTTCACTCCGAACTTGGAGTAAGCCTTGCCGCTCACCGCGACCGGCTCCGGCTGACCCAGCAGGAAGAGTGCTAAGTCGATCAAGTGGACGCCTACATCGATCAACGCTCCACCACCGGACATCGCCTTGTTGGTGAACCATCCCCCCAGCCCCGGGATGCCGCGCCGCAGGTAGAGGTGGGCCTTCGCGTGGTAGATGTCACCCAGGTCGCTCGAGTCGATGACGCCCTTGGCGCCCAATCCCACCGCCGTAAAGCGGTGCACGTACCCGATCTGAAGGACACGGCCGAGCTGCTCGGCGACCGCGCGAATCTCGTCGCACTCGGCGGCCGTTAGCGCCATCGGCTTTTCGAGCAGCACGTCCTTGCCCGCCTGCATCGCCTCGATCGCCAGGGGCTTGTGGAAGCAGTTCGGCACACCCACGATAATTGCGTCAATGGACGCGTCGTCGAACAGCCTCCGAACGTCATCGACCGCTGCCGCTCCGCACGCGGTCGCGAGGGCGTCGGCGCGGTCGGCGTGACGGTCGAAGACGCCAGCGACTTCCATGCCGACCGCAGTCGCCGCCGCCGCATGCTTGGCGCCAATCGCCCCCGCGCCAAGAATCCCAAGTCGCATTGTGTTTTCCTGTCAGGCTTCGGCTCTCGAAAGCCCACCAACTCTGCGCCGGGGGCCGAATCCCTGGAATGTGCTTGGCCAAGCCCTGCAACGCAATAGGGGCCCGGGCGACCGCTGGTTGGCGCCTTCGTCCCGCGGCGGCCCGTTGGACTGCTAAATCGTTACCCAACCGGCCCTGGCAGCGGGGTTTTTGGCGGCGTCGAGAATGCGCATCACCGCCACCGTTTCTGCGAGGGGGACAAGGGCTTGCCCCGCTTCGAAGAAGTCGAGGATCGCCGCCGCCGCGGCGACGAAGAGCTTCGAATCATCGACGGGCACTTGTCGCGACGACCGACCGGTCGTCAGCATGGTCACGAACGGGACGTACTCAGCGGAGTTGAAGTCAATGGTCGCCACGCGGCCGCCGCTAAACTCGATGAGCAGCGTCGGATGATCCGCCGAGCCTCCCACCACGAGTCGCTGCACTTCGGGGCCGAGGCAGCTGACGGCCAGTTCGACGGGGTGCACCCCGTACTCGGCGAAAGACGCGCCCCCCGCCCACTGCGCGAGGCTCACCAAGGGTTCCGACAGATTAGCGACTTCCGCCTGGACGTTCGTTGTCCGCAGCGCCGACGTCGATTGCACGGCGACGCCGAAGCCGTCGGCCAGAGCGAAGATACGCTGGGCGGTTGGTGCGTCCGGAGCGAAGGTCTTGTCAACGAAAGTTGTCTTGCCGCAGGGAAATACCTGCTCGCAAAGCCCGAGATGCGTTTCGGGCGTCGAGGGCGCGAGCACGGCGAAGGCGTCTACTTCTGCGCCGAGCTTCGCGACGGACTCGTGGTATGCGACCTCGTTGCGGTCCGCCCAAGCGCGTCCTTTCTCTGCCTGCAGAGCCGTCGCGCCGGCGACTCGCCAGCCCCGTTCGGCAAGTGGGCCGCGCAGTGCAGCCAAATAAGTGTTGGCGTGGAAGTTGTCGAGGTCGTCGTCGACGAAGCCGATCCGCTTGGAGGCCATTTCAATTGAAGTCGAAGGAGTCGGAAAGCCGGCAGTTGATTGATGATGGCATGGCGCCTACAGAAGGGATGGCCAGCAGAGCAGTAAGGCGTGGACGAGGCAGCCCCAGTTGAAGCCTTTCGACGACACCACGGATCCCTCCGGTCAACTCCTGACAGCCGTCACGGATTAGGCTTTCAATTCGTTGTAGGGAAGACGATCCCTGAAAGCAAGCGACGCGAAAAGGCCACCGAGACGCCGAGCGAGCGCGGCGTGCTGACGCAGGAGTCCAACAACGTTACTGCGCCGGAACCCCACGGCCGCCCCCGGCCGCGTTGGGACATCGCGCGGCAGAGGGTGCGATCTCCGCACCGCGCAACTAGCTTCAGCGGTGGCGATAGCCGATTCCGCAGAGGCCGAATAGCACGACGACCGAGAGGGCTGATGGTTCGGGGACGGAGCTGGTCGCGACCGGCGCAGCGACCGAACCTAGCCGCGATGTCCACAACTGGTAGTCGCCGTCGTCAACAACGCCGTCGTTGTTGCCGTCGGCTGCAAGACTCGAGGTGGAACCGACGCTGTCCCGCCACACGGTGTAGTCGGCTGCATCGACCATGCCGTCGCTGTTGTAGTCGCCGACCAGAATCGGTAGCGCAACCATCAATTGGGCGCCGCCATCACTGAGCGTCGCCTCGACCGATACGGTCTGACCCGCCGCGGAGGCGGACACTTCGTAGTCGCCCTTGAAGCCGCGGACCATTGCGGCGCCGTCGCCATCGGCGTTCAGTTGCGCGTCGGTCCACCACTCGTTGAATAGCAGGTCAAGGTACGCCTCGCCGCTCGGCTTGATCGACCAGTCGTTGCGGAACATGGCCGCGTTGGGACGCCAGTGGGCGCCTTCCCAAAATCCCCACTGGATAAAAGCGTCGACCCCCTCATGGGCGAAAACGGCCGTCATGAAATCGCGGGTGTACTGGGCCTGCAACTGCTCATCGGTGGTATCGAAGTCGAACTCGGTGATTTGCATGTCGAGGCCCAGTTGCCCGAACTGATCGAGGACTTGCCAGATCTCAACGGGGCCGATGATGTCGCCTTCGGTGAAGTGGCCCTGGAAGCCTACGCCGGTCACGGGCGCTCCGCCGCTCTGCAGCGCCGCAATGGTGTTGTAATAGCGGTTTCGATTGGATCCCCTGCCCCAGGCGTTGAGGATGCCAAAATCGTTGATGTAGAGATCCGTCCCCGGCGCGGTGGCGTCGGCGGCTTGTTGCATCCAGGTCACCATCGCCTGGTCCCCCTCGGACAGCTCCCGCATCAGGTCGTTGTTGGTGCGGGTCTCGTTGATGACGTCCCAGGCGACGACTTTCCCATTGGTCGCGGCGCCAATCTCAGCAATGTGGCTGGCGATTCGCGTCCGCACCGTTTGCTGCTCGGCGGGTGAGAGGTCATTGTCGGCGAGCATCTGGCGGATATCGGCCGGCAGGTTATCGACGCCGGGCCAAACCATGACGTGGCCGCGGGCGTCGATGCCCTGTTGTGCTAGCCAGTTGAGGGCGTTGATGGCGCCTTGCTGGGTGAACTGACCGCCCCACTCCCCTTCCCAAGGCTGCCATTTCAGGTTGTTCTCGAGCGTCGCGATATTGAACAGCTCGGCGGTCTTGGCTTTGTACTGCGCGTACTGGGGGTTGTTGTCACGGAGCCGGAAGGCCTGGACCGCCGAGCCGAATCCGAACTCGTGCTGCTGCATCGCGACCTGGACTGTGGCGCCGGGGATGGGTGCGCCCGACAGGTCAACGACCGTGACGCCAAGATCCGCCTTGCGATAGGCGTCGATCTGGGCGGCCGCCTGGGCGCGCCAAGGCGCGTCGGCTTCCGCGCCGGGGTAGGCCGGCGCGGGGGGGGTATCGGAGGAGATCGCGATCCGGTCGAAGCGGATGTCGAAGGGGTTGGCCGATCCAAACTGACCGAGGACCTGCCACTGGCTCAACTGCGAGAGATTGAGGTTGGCGAAGTCGCCGATGCCCGATGTCGGCTGCGAGAGAGTCGTAGTAGAGACCAGCGTCGTCGGCACGCCGGCCGGGAGCCCGCCGACGTTGAAGTCCCACTTGCCGCTCTTGGTCGTCTGGCCCCCGCTGCCTTGTTCGATCAGCTCGATGGTAAAGAGGTCGACGGCATTCGAGGCCAAGGGAGTGAAATCGACCACTAATCTACCGTCCGCGAACGAGCCGAGATTCAGCGCGCCGTTGAAGCCGGCGCCCCCCCACCCGTTCGTGGTATCGGTCAGCCGCACCGAGGTTGGCCCGGTCGTCTGAGCGAACTGGTCGAAGGTGTATTGGAAGCCGGTGTTGTTGAAGTCGCTGAGGACGTACTCCGCTCCCCAGGCGAGCGATGTCGTACCGGCAAGGAGCGCCAGACAAAGGGTTCGAATCACTGTCGCTCGGCGCCACGCGCCAGACGTTGTTTGCGTCATCGAAAGCTCGGCAGATGAGTCGGAAGGATGAGGGGATCTGCGGCTGGAAAACCGGACGACGGCGGCCACTACTTAAAAACGCCGATCGTGATTCCGACCGAAGTCTGGCAGAAATTGCCAGCGCTGTCAAAATTCTGCAAAGTTTCATTGACAGCGGGAATCCGCCGCCATAGTCTCAAAGCCGTCCGGAAGAAGGGCCGGATCTTTTCGCTCCGCAGCTCTCGTACCCGAACTGTTTTCTCCTCCTAACAGGCCGACGCTCACTCTAAGTGCCAGCGCCGCCAATTTTTGAACCCACGTTTTTTCGGTCCCAGCTTTCCCGGTCCCCGTCTTACCGTTACACGTCGCCACTGCTAACCGCAGCACGCCGATGGCTGTCACAATCGACGAAATCGCTGAACGAGTGGGCGTTTCCGCGTCTACCGTTGCGCGTGTGCTGCGGGGCGACGTCAAGGGAGCGCAGCAACGTAGCGCGCGGAACTCGCGGGAGATCCTGCGGATCTCAGAAGAGCTCGGTTACCGCCCCAATTGGCGAGCCCGCGCACTGTCGCGCGGGAAGACACACACGATCGGGCTTCTCTACTCCGATCCAAGGTGGATTTTTGAGGACCCCATGAACGAGATCGCCAGCTCGTTCACCGAAACGTTCCAAGAAGAGAACTACGACATCCGCTTGGTTCCGGTGACAGAAACAAGCGACTGGAAAGAACTCGTTCTGGGCGGCGCGGTCGATGGTTTGGCCTTCCTGCTGCATGTGCCGGAGCAGGCTCAACCGATCGTTCTGGAAGGGCGGCTCCCGACCATCCTGCTGGGCGAGAAATTCGGCGGCCTGCAGCACGTCGTCGCCGACGACGTCGCGGGCGGACAGCTCGCCGCGCGGCACCTCATCGGTCTGGGTCACAAGCGGATCGCGTTGTACGTCAACGAAACGATCCGCGATCACGTCAGCATCCATGAGCGGCGGCAGGGCTTCGAGGAGGCCATGCGCAACGCGGGGCTCGAGGCGAAGGCGGAGGTCTGGCATTGCCGCACCGACGAGGTGATGCAACGCCTGCTTTCGGACGACGCCCCGACGGCGGTGATCTGTTATTGCCACGTCGAGGCGCTCGAGCTCATCCACGCCGCGTGGGCGAACGGCGTGGCGATCCCCACGGATTTAAGCCTGATCTCGTTCAACGACATCGCGGCGACGCGTTACACGACGCCGCCGCTGACGGTTATCGGCTACGACACGTCCGAGTTAGGCCGGATCGGCGCCCGACGATTGGCGGCGCGGATCGCGTCGCCCGAAGAAGCGACGGACGAGAATACGGTCGTCCGCGAAAGACTCGTGCTGCGCGGCACCACCGCGCCCCCCTCGTCACGATGAGCCACCGACCATATTTCGCAATAGGTTCTCGCAAAAGGTTACCGCTAGCCACTCCCCTAACCCGTCGGATACGGCCAGGCGTTGCCTGGTGACGAAAACTCTGCTGCGTTTCTCTTGTGCGGCAAAATCTCATCTCAGTGCCTTTTCAACTTGAAGTGGAGCTCAACCATGCTTATCCGTATCGCGAAGAACGCGTGCGTCCTCGCACTGCTGGCGGCGCCTTGTCTTTCAACAAATTCATTGTCCTTGCGATGGGTCCGAAACCCTCGCCTTCAGGCGAAACCTTAAGGTTCATATACTAGCCGGATGGAGAATTACCGTTCGGGAGCCCACAGCCGGTATGACCTCAAATACCACTTCGTTTGGGTGACGAAGT
>JBGSJY010000003.1:0-3609 GCA_041741515.1 Pirellulales bacterium
CATCGGGGCGCCGCGGGTGCCGCTCGTCTGGTGGAAGCGGACGTACTCGCCCCGCGGGCGAGTGAGCCACTCCCCCGCTGCAGCGGCGCCGACCAACTCGTCCTTGCTGGTGGTGGGTAGAGACGCCAAGTCGGCGATCCGCTCGAGGCGTGGCGGGGCCGGCCCGAATTTCTGGCGGTAGAGCCCACTTGCGGGAACTACGGCGTCCACCAACTGACGCAGCCGTTGGAGCTGAACGGCCTCGAGCTCCGGGCGGTCCCAAGTCCATTCGTGCGGCGGGCTTACGAGAGTCTTCACGATGGGCATCCTAGCCCAATGTCGGCGCCTGGGGAGGGAGTCTCTGTCGCTTCGGCTAAACCCTTCGCGTGAAGATGTCGCAAAAGAATGCCGATTCTGCGCTCATCACCGTTGCCCCGGATCGACCCGTCGTCCATCCTCACCGGGCCGCCCCGGTCGGCCGACCAGCAGTGCGCCGTGCTGCGAAGGGTCTTTGACGGGCAGCTTCGTTTTCCCGCTAAATGCAACCCCCGCAGGCGAGCGGAACGAATCGATTCAGATCGCCGCTTGGCGCACCGACGGAACGAGACGGAGCGTGGTGAATCCTCTACTTCGACATGCGACCGCCCTGGTTGTCATGGCGACCGCCTGCGCAGGGCACGCCCTGACGATCGAAACTCGCTTCTTCGACTCGGGCGGGCTGATTCCGTCCGTCGGCGTCGCGACCTCTGCGCCGAGCTCGGCGGTCGGTGGCGGCAACCTCCCGGCGATCGTCCGCGCCGCCGCGGACGCTTGGGAGAGCCTGATCCTCGACACGCACCAATTCACTCTCAACTTCGGCTGGTTCGACACCAGTCTCTACAGCAACGCGGCCTACCACGTCGCGGGCGCGGCGGGCGGTTTGCCAGCGCGTCCCATTTCGGGAAGCATCGCCTTCAACAGCAGCGCGACCAACTCGCTCGCGATGTTTCTCGACCCCACGCCATCGACCAATGAAGAGTTTCGGTTCGATCATCGCACCTTCACCGACCTCGGCGTCGGTCCGATCGAAACGTCGCTGCAATTCATCGGCAATACGGAGGCGTCGCGATCGACAATCGATCTCTACACGACCGCGTTGCACGAGATCGGGCACGCGCTGGGCCTGACGAAGTGGCAGCCCTTCCTGCTCGAAACACTCGACGGCGACATCGACGTCACACTCGCGCCGTTCGCGGGATCGTCGATCCCCGTGTCGGTCACCCATCTCAACCTGCCGGAGGCCTTGCTCTCGGACCGGCGGATGTGGGGGCAACGCCGCGAGATCACCCAGGTCGATCTGCTGGCGGTTTGCCAGTCCGGCAACTTCAACCAATGCGTGCTCGACCTCGGGCAGGCCGACTTCGCCGGCGACCTCAACGGCGACGGCGCCGTCGATTCCGCTGACTACACCGTCTGGCGCGACCACCTCGACGCCGCGGCGCGACCGGACCACGGAGCGCCGGAACCCGCCAGCTTCGCGACTTGGTCCAGCAACTTCGGCCGCACGTTCCAGACGGCCGACACCTTTACGGGCGATTACAACGCGGACGGCGTCGTCAATGCCGCCGACTACACCATCTTCCGAGACGCCCTCGCGGCCGGCGACCTCTCCGCCGACGGCGATGGCGACGGCAAAGTAACGACTGCCGACTGGACATTCTGGACCGAACGCTACGGCGCCAGGCCGGGCGCCGCGGTTGTCGTTGGCGCTGTGCCCGAACCCAGCGCCCTTCTGCTGAGCGGGTTGGCGCTGGCGGCGGCGGTGATGAACCGGCGTCGCCGGGCCTAACGGTCCATGCCGTACTGGTCGATCTTGCGGTAGAGCGTCGCCCGGCCGATCCCCAGCAGCTTCGCCGCGTCGGGGACCACCCCTTTCGAGCGGTCGAGCGCTTCGAGGATCAGTTTCTTCTCCCACTCGTCGATCCGCAGGCTCTCGATCCTCTCTGCCGACTTCGACGCCACGCCGGCGTCACGCAGGGCGAGGTCATCCGGTTCAATCTGCTGCCCCACAGCCATCACCACGGCGCTGTCGATCACGTTGCGGAGCTGCCGCACGTTGCCGGGCCAGTGGTAGCCGAGCAGTCGCTCCCGCGCCGCGGGGCTCATCCGCAGACCGGGCCGGCCGTGCTCGCTCTTGAAGTGGTCGAAAAAGAAATCGACCAGCAGCGCGATGTCCTCGCCCCGCTCGCGCAGCGCGGGCAGCCGCAGCTCGAACACGCTGAGGCGGTAGTAGAGATCTTCGCGGAACTTCCCGTCGCGGACATAGTCCTGCAGGTCCTGGTTCGTCGCGGCCAGCACCCGCACGTCGACCGTCACGGGCTGGGTCGCCCCCACCGGCAAGAAGGGATGCCCCTCCAGCACACGCAGCAGCTTCGCTTGCCCGGCGGGAGTCATCTCGCCGACTTCGTCGAGGAAGAGTGTCCCGAGGTCGGCCTGCTGGAAGAAGCCGATGTGGTCGCGGTCGGCGCCCGTGAACGAGCCCGCCTTATGCCCGAAGAGCTGGCTTTCCATCAGATCGTGGGGGATCGCCGCGCAGTTGACCGACACCATCGGTCGATCGACACGCGGGCTCGCCCGATGGATAGCCCGCGCGACCAACTCTTTGCCGGCGCCGCTCTCGCCGCGGATCAGCACCGAGCCCCGCGCCGTCGCCACGCGCGCGATCTTCGACTTTAGTTCGCCCATCGGCGCGCTCTCGCCGATCAGCCCGTCGTAGCCGGGCGCAGCGGCGACTAGCCGGTCAAAGTTCTGTCGCAGGGATTTCCACTCCATCGCCCTCGCAAGCGACACGGCCAGGAGATTCGCCACCGAGATCACGAAGTCGAAGTCCGACTGCCGGAACCGGCCGTCCTCGAGGTAGGCGTGCAGCGCGCCGAGCGGTCGAATACTCTCACGCTTCTCGTGGCCCTGCTTGGGCAGCAGCGGCGCGCAAATCGCATCGGCGAACGCGCCGATCTTGAGCGTGCCCGAGGCGTCGACGCTCGGCGCCTCTTGGTTGGCGACCCAGACCGCGTTGCCGGCGCGAATCACCAACTCCGTCAGCGAAGGGCTCAGCGCCAGCCGCGACGACGCGTCCGACGGCAACGAGTGCTTGGCCCGCAACTCTCCCTCGTCGCTCGGCCACAAGAAGCCGACAACCGACGCGCCGGTCCGCGCCTTCAAGAGGTCGAGCGCCGTCTGCACCAGGTCGTCGGGGCTGCCCGAACCCAGCAGCTTGATGCAGAGCTGGTAGAGGAGCATCAACTCCTTCACCTGCTCGGCGTTGGGCAGGCCGTCGAGCGACGCCTCATCGACGCCGCCACGCGTCACCGGACGCTCGTCGACGATTGTCTGCAGGTGGGCCGGCGACACGCCGTCGTAGGTCTGGTCCTCGGCCGTGGGCGGCTCGTCCGACTCGCGGAACTCGAGCTCCGTCGTGCCGATGCGGATCACGTGCCCGTCGCCCAGCGCCGCCTCGCTCACCTTCTGGCCGTTGACGTACGTGCCGTTGCGGCTCTTGTTGTCGGCGACCACCCAGCGCTCTTCGTCGGCGACGATGCGTGCGTGGACCCGCGAGCAGATCGGGTCGGGCAGCGCCACCTGGCAGGCGCC
>JBGSJY010000004.1:0-7934 GCA_041741515.1 Pirellulales bacterium
CCCGTCGACCGCATTGTCTTGGCGGCGGCCCGGACGGTGGCGAAGGCCGACCGCAGGTTGGTCGCGATCGTCGCGTCCCATTCGTCGTCGCTGGTGAGGTGCGCCGGCTTGAGCAGCAGCGAGCCGACGCAGTTGACCACGCCGGTCACGACGCCGAACTCCTTCGTTGCATGCACGAAGGCTTGCTCCACCTCCGCCGTCGACCTAGCGTCGATCTCGAGAAGCGGTGAGGCTAATTCGCTCGCGAGGTTCGTCAGGCGATCGGAGGGCCTGCCGGCGAGCAAGAGTCGAGCGCCTGTTTTGGCGAGCCGCCGCGCGGTGGCCGACCCCACGCCTCCTGCCGCGCCGAGGACCAGGTAGCTACTCGTGGAAACATCGTCGCCGCGCATGCTCGTGCTCACCGCAGGTACTGAGTTAGAGAGAGGTGCTGATGGTGGTAGTCATGGCCGACGCCGCGACGCCGCCATCAATGCCACCGCGAGCCAAGGGCTGACGAAGGTGGCGGTAACGTTCATGCCGCAAGGTTCCTGTGTCGATCGAGTGTTTATCCGCCCCCGAAAGAAGGAACGCATTCGGTCTTGTTGCGTTCTGCCCGCCGACCGTTTTCAGATTTCAAAGCCCTAAGTCATTCCGTCGGCAGAAACACCCAAAGGGCCGGACGTCCACAGTTGCAGTGGACGGCCCGCCCCAAAAGTCCGACGCCGCTGGCGCTCAAGAACACGGCCAGCCGGGCCGCGTCCCAGGCGCCCCGCACGCCCCGCCTCTTGGGGCCACGGGTGCGATTCTGCACGCTCGGGATCGGGTGAAAGATCGTCTCAACGAGTCCGGGCCGCTCTGGCTCGTCGTCTTGTCGGGCATCGAGCAGACGCGTCGTGCGATCGATCGCTTCGGGCGGGTAGCCGGCGTCGCCGAGTTGCCGATCCAGCTCGGCGACGGCTCGACGGCTGAGGGTCGGCAGCACCAGCAGGCCCAAGAAGGACCAGAGGGTAAACCACAGGCTCATCGCGATCGTCCCGCCCGCCGTGCCGACTCTATCAGGGCCCGCCAGCCACGCCGACACGGCGACTCCAGCGAGCGTAAAGCCGATCGCCACCGCACGCCCGCGGCCCCATGCTCCGCTGCCGATCGCCAGCGACCGCCGCTTCAGAGCCAATTCGAACCCCTCGGGGCCGAGCACCCGCCGCCACTCCAGAGGCAGCAAATGGCCCGTTGGTCGCGCCACGCCGAGCACGCCCCCGGTGAAACCCTCGTCGGCCGACTCGGCGAGCAGCACACGAAGGGAGTCCTTCCGATCGAGGTTGCTCGGTTCACTGGGGGTCAAGGTCAGCGGCGAGTACAACGACGCCAGTCGAGCACGCGTCAGCAGGAGCAACACGACCGCCAGCATTGCCGCCAAGACGACGCCCGCGACTCCCAGAGCGGCGCCGGCGAGCGTCGCCAAGCAGGCACACGCGAGGAGGGTGATGGCATGCGTCGCGACTCCCCTGGTCAGCCCCTGCAGGAAGGCGGGAAGCGTCGGGTGGGCCCGCCCGTAGCGACGCGGCAGTAGATAGCCACCCAAGAGATCAAACGGGAGTTGAATCAAGACATAAGCCGAGACGAAGGTGGCGAGGCTAGCCAGCGTCCCGACTACCGAGTCGCCGGCGAGCTCGTCGAGCGCAGCCGGCGCGTCCATCGCCAAGGCCAGCGAAGAGAAAACAACGATCGTGCCGACCGCGGAGATGCCGAGCCAAAGACGTGATCGCCCGTACCCTGCGGCGCCGCTAGAAGCGGGCGTCGGCGTCTCGCGAGACGTCTCTCCGCCTCGGCGGATCGCCTCGGCGGTGTCGCGGATCCCTTTGAGCATGCCCCCGAAGACGAGGTCGTGCAGCGGCGCGACAGCGTACCAGTAGGCGAGTCCTACCAGACCTCTCGGTCGGTAGCGCGCCGTCATGGTGAGCCGAGTCTTGCCGGCCGAATCCGGCTCGCGGATGCCAAAATCGAGCTGGGCCTCGCCGGGCAGTTTCATCTCCGCATGCAGCGACAAGGACCGACCACGCTCGAGTCCGACAACCCGCCAAAAATCGAGGGTCTCTCCGTACTCGATGTCCTCGGGATGCCGTCGGCCGCGTCGGAGTCCTGGACCTCCAACCGCTTGGTCCATCCAGCCACGCAGTCGCCAGAGCAGGTCGCCCGCGTACCAGCCGTGGCCCCCGCCGATCCGGCAGACCGCTGCAAACACCGATTCGGCGTCCGCGTCGATGTCGATCGAGCGTTCGTCGATGAAGACCTTTCCGCCGGCCCAGTCCGGGTCGCCGGGGACAGGACCGGCGACCGACCAGCGTGTCTCGACGCGACCGGCCTGCGTTGCCGATACCGCCTGGCGGATGGCCTCTCGCACCGTCAGCGCTTCGTGCGGCATCACCTCTTGAACCGGGTGGTCTTCGACTACAACGCGGTTGCTCAGACCGTCGGCCAAAGGCCGGGCGATCTGGTACGGGACCGGCGTCACCAAGCTAATCCAAGCCGAGCTCAGTCGTGGCGTCAGCACAGGCACCGAGAGGATGAGCCGGCGTCGCAGGCCGAGCTCGGCGGCCGCCACCTGCATTAAGTCCTTGTAGGAGAGGACATCGGGACCACCGACCTCCAGCACCTGTCCCGCGGAGTCGGGCGTCTTCAGGCATTCGGCGAGCCAGTACAGCACGTCGCTGATCGCGACCGGCTGGCACTCGGTCTCTACCCAACGCGGCGTCACCATCACCGGAAGTCGATTGACGAGGTACTGCAGGATCTCGAACGAGGCGGACCCCGAGCCAATAATCATGGCCGCCCTGAGCGCCGTTACCGGCACGCCGGTGGAAGCGAGAATCGACTCGGTCTCGCGGCGAGAGCGGAGGTGCTCGCTGAGCGAGTCGCCAATCTCCCCAAGCCCACCCAGGTAGATGATCCTCTCCACGCCCGCCGCCGCCGCGGCTTCCGCGAAATTCTGCGCCAGCGCCCGGTCTCGATCGGCGTAGCCGGATCCGGCCGCGATCATGGAGTGAACGAGGTAGTACGCCGCCGTGCAGCCACGGAGATGCTCGGCTAATGCCTGCGGGTCCGAGAGGTCATCCTTGACGACCTCCACGCTGGCGTTTTGACGCCAAGGCCTTTCGTCGAGTTTACGGGGGGTCCGGGCGATGCAGCGGATGCGGTACCCGCGTTCGACCAGCAAAGGGGCCAAGCGACCGCCGACGTAGCCGGTCGCTCCCGTCAGGGCGATCCGACTGCCGCTTGCTGATTCCGGGTTGCCGGCGTCCTGGTTCATAAGTCATGGATATCGAGAGCGAACCATCGGACGAGAGGGTGCGGCCGCGGCGCAACCGGCAGCGACACCACCCCCACGGTGAGCGTGAGACCCAAGCCGCCGCGGTTGAGCAAGTTGACGACCGAGGAGACCCTGTAGGGTAGTCTCCGAAGACGCCACGCGGCACGGACCCCCGGCAGCACAAGCCGCAACCGAGCTCCCTCCCCAAGGATTTCGACCGGGCAGCCGTCAACCGACCCCGACAACCGCCCGGCCACCGTCAGTTTGGGACGGAAGCGGCCTCCTGCGTCCGGACCTTAATGACGCCGGAGAGGATCCACTCCGCGTGCTTCGCTTGCTCGCCGACGCCCGACGGGATCTTGATGTGCATGTCGACGAAGTCGTAGATGATCTCGGCGTTGCGGCCGGTCAGTCGGTCGTAGAGGCCAATCGCCAGGTCGGGCCAGTTGGTGGTCTGAATATCGGAGTCCATCGTTTTCCTTTCGGTTTGGAATGTGAGCATTCAGGGCTGATGTCATGGCGCAGCACGCCCGTCATCGAACGGGCCGAGCAGGCGCTTATCGGTCATTCGGCGACGCGGCTTGGAACAGGAGGTCGCATTGAGCTTCGCCGATCCCTCCTTGGACGGTGAGGCCGCGGCGCCAGCTCCGCTGGACGGCTTCCCCGGCCGGGATCTCGATCTGTTTCCATCCCAGCTCGACGAGGCGGCCGATCGAGACCCCAAAGACGACACGCGTAATCCCGGACCAGATAACCGCTCCCTGGCACATGCAGCAGGGCTCCGCCGTCGTGTAAAGCGTCAGATGTTCCCAAGCCAGCTCTTTGGCTTTTGCGTAGTGACTGATGGCGACCATTTCCGCGTGGAAGGTCGGGTCGGTCGTTGAGTCGTTGACCCCCGAAGCGACAACGAGCCCGGTGCGGCGATCGACAAGCACCGCTCCGAAGGGCGCCTTCGGGTTGCGGCACGCGGCTTCGACCGCGTCTTGCATAAAGTCTTGGTCACCTTTTTGCATCGAGTTTGCGTCGGTGGCGCTCGTCGTCCGAAAGTCCTGGGTCATTGCGCGGCGAGTCCGAGCGCGGCGGCGACTCTTCCACCTGATAGGAGCTCCTTGTTCTCAGTTGGGACGCTGCCGCCGATCGATTACTCCACACAGGCGCGATTTCGGCGATTGCGAACCGTCTGTGGAGGTCTATAGGGCGCGGGGTTTGGGACGGCTACCCAGACCGGCCCGAACCACAGACGTCGCGTCAGCTAGGATTCTTCGGCCGGAGAAGCTATCTGCCACCTGCAGCGCCCGCGTCGAGCGAAACCGGGGAGCTCACTGAGAATCCGGACTTTGAGAGCGGTACTTCTTGGCGCCGGCACGATGAGGCCGCCCGCATGGTCAGGCTGCCGCACAGAGCTACAGTAAGGAAAATGTGATCCCAGAAAGGAGGAAGCCCCGTGTTCGGATTGTTCGGCGACAAGAAGGCCAAGCTCGAACGGCGTTACAACAAGCTGTCCGAAGAGGCCTACCGGCTCTCCCACACCAACCGGCAGCAGAGCGATCTCAAACAGGCGGAGGCGGCGGAGGTGCTGAAGCAGATCGAAGCGTTGGAATCCGGTGGCGCACCGCGGAAGGCGAAATCGTAGGGCCTGCCATGAATCGCCCTACGACCGCGTAACAACGGGGCTTGTTAGGCGATCGCGGGCGCCCGATCGTCTCGATCTCGGCTATCGCACGGCGCCGATGGTCGGTGCGCCGTGATGCTGGTTGTCTCCAACCGGCACGAGGTTCTAGGGGGTAGTAACGTGGCATTGCCCCTCCCCTAGCAGTTGAGGTGGTTCAGCCCGCCAGGATAAAGCGAGCAAACGGTGAGCCGTAGGTGGCGCCGTTTGTTCGGCACATGACTGCGCCGATGGAGAGCTGACTGGGCGGAATCGCACACTCGCGCACGATGACAGCGAGATTCACGCTCTTTTTCTGCACTGTCTCCCGGTACGGTAAGTGCAATATTCTCCAGAACCCCGAGCCGACAGGATGCTTGGGTGTGCCGGAGACGCCCTAAGAAAGGAGGGCTCGATGAACGGTTATCCGCTCAGACTCATCGTTGCCGCCGCAGCCATCACTTGCGGTTGCGCTCAGCCGCCCGATTCGACGAAGGATTTCGTGCTCCCCGCGGGGGACGTGGCCGCGGGAGAAGCGACTTTTTTGCGGATGCGTTGCTACGACTGCCACCGTCTTGAAGGGGTCGATCTCCCCGTCGCCGAGGAGCCCAACCAAGTGCTCGTCAGCCTCGGAGGCGAGACGTCAAAGGTGACAACCTATGGCGACTTGCTTACGTCGATCGTGAATCCCTCGCACCGGCTCGCGCCGGGCTACACGAAACAGCTAATTGCCGTTGATGGCGAATCGAAAATGACCCACTACAACAATGTCATGAAGGTGTCGGAGCTCATCGATTTGGTCGCCTATTTGCAGACGAAGTACAAGGTCAAAAAGCCAGTCCCGGCGCCGCATTATCCGAGTTACGCTAATCCCTTGTAGTCGCTGAATGAAAACCCGCCGGCGCCGGCAAGGTCGTCCGGCGCAGTCGTCCCCGAGGCTTCCCTAGGAGGAGCCGACGAGGAGCTATGGATGCCGGGGTCACCGGGTCGAGGATGGCGCCCGTTTGCAGCTTCGCGCATTGGGAATTGAGCGCCGCCGCTTGGCGCAGGCAGTCACATGCTAAAGCCGTCCGTACCGATCGCGGAACGGGCGCCGTCCTCGCGCCGCTTCACCGCTGCTTCACGGGTATGACGCCCGTCCGGTCCGCGGCGGCACACGGCTTGCACATTTCGCCAGCAGGACCCTATTGCTCATCGTGGAGCTTTGAAATGGCGTACTTACAAGTCGACACGTTGCTGGACGAGGTCGAGAGCTTCCATCACAAGGCGGCCCAGCTCTTCGCCCGCCTATCGGAAGGTTGCGACTGCCCACGGGCTGTCATGCTCTTGGAGTACCTCGCTGAGCATCAACGATCGATCGAAAGCGCGATTGCCCAATCGCGGCCTGAGATCCCCGCTAGGGTCCTCAAGACGTGGATTACCACCACCCAAAAGACCTCCCGCGTTGCCGATTCGGTCGGGGAGGTAGTGATCGCCTCGCAAGGACTTACTGCCGACGATGTTATTGAAATGGCGATGAAGCTTGATGGTCGGGTGATCGACGTCTACCAGGAACTCGTCAATCGTAACGCCCCCGCCTGGGTAACGGAGCTGTTTCAAAACCTTCTCGACATGGAGCGGCAGCAGGAGAAACAGATGGTCACCCAAGCCGAGCGCGGAGCCGATCTGTAGTCAAGTCGCGGCTCCCAGCCGCAAGGAGTTGTCATGAAGATCCTAATCGGTATCGACGGCTCTCCCGGAAGCGACGCCGCCACATCGATGGTGGGCCGGATCGCTCCGGACGAGGTGAACGCGATCCAGCTCTACTATTCCGACTGCGAGTTGGAGCAGGCACTCCGCTTCGAGAACCAGCAATTCGTTCGTGACGCGGTAAGGAAGTCGATCACCGAGCGGTTGTTTGTTCACGCGTGCGATCTCCTGCCCGATCGGTTACGAGAAGTCACGCAAACTATCCAAGACAGTCAGGCGCCGGCGACGGGAATCCTGGCGGCCGCGGGTCGCTTTCAGCCCGATTTGATCGCAGTCGGCGCGACCGGACTCGGCCCGATCGGGCGACTACTGCTTGGCGGCGTTAGCCACGCGGTGGCGTTGGGCTCATCGGTTCCAGTTCTTGTCGGGCGCCAGCAAGAGCGACTTCCAGACGCCCCGCTGCGGGTCCTACTTGCCTGTGGCCATCCTCACGAGCACGACCAGCGGCAAGCGATTCTCCTCCGACTTGGGTGGCCTGGGGACACCGTCGCACGGGCGATCTATGTCGAAGACACTGGAGACTACGCGGGAGTTCCCGACTGGTTGGTGGAGCAGACGGCGACTTGCACCGACGACAAGTACGCGATGCAATGGGCTCGCAACCATCAGGCTTCACTTGATCGACACGAACGGGACATTGAAGGCTACTGCAGCGATCTGCCGCCGCCCCTCCGTACGTCAACCACGATCATGGCCACCGGCAATGCGGGGCAAGAGATCGTCCGCCACGCGGCAAACGAGGGCGCCGATCTGGTCATTCTTGGCGGGTCTCACCGACCTGGTGGATGGACTCGTCACTCACTCGGTCGGACACTGGAGTACGTCATGGCGACCGCGCCGTGTTCGGTATTGCTAGTCCCTCACCGAACGCACCCCTAAATTGGCATTGGAAGAGCTTAGATCGAAGCCGCTTGATTGGGTGCTCAGCCGCCACAGAACTGCTGCTAGAGACTAGATTCCACACGAGCACGCGCTTGCCGTTGATTAGCTCTCTGGATTCCCAGCTGCGTAGCCTCAGCAGGACAATGTTTCTGACGCGTGGCGGTCCGGGGCAAGCGAGAGGGTTCTCGATTCACCGAGCTCACTGTCGCGAAATGGGTTAGGCGACGCCCCCAGGGCCAGCGCGCACTCTGGGCAATCCGGGCGGCCTAGCGCGTTTTAAGTTGGCGGGTTAGTGTGGGGCGTTTCGCCCACTCCCGCCGTGAGGACAGCTGATGGAAGGCGCCGCCCGTTCGTTGTTCGAGCGTCTGG
>JBGSJY010000005.1:0-3270 GCA_041741515.1 Pirellulales bacterium
GGCGAGGCCGAGGCGCCGATGATCGCCGCGGTAGATCGACTGTTGCCTTCGCGTGAGGAGCTGGCCGAGCCGCTCGCCGCGTACGCCGAAGAATTACCGAGAGGTCGCCGGCGCCGCGAACTGCAAGGGCAGGCTGAGCTCTTGCGGCGAGGCAATCGCGACGACGTCCTCGCGGCCGCGGGCGACGATCCCGCCGCGTGGAGCGCTTTGCTGGCCGCGACCGCTGAGCAGGGAGACAACCAAGGCTTGTTCGCTCGCTTTATCGACCGGGAACTGGCCGCGTCGGAGGTGCGTCGCCGCCGCAGCCTCGCCGCGGCTTATCCGCTGTTCCTGGCGGCGTTATCGATCACCGTCGTCTGGGCGTTCTCAGGCGTGGTCATGCCGACGTTCAGCGTCATTTTCAGAGACTTCGGTCTGCAACTGCCGGGGCTCACTTTACTTGTGCTGGCAATAGGGAACTTTTTGTCCAGCGGAGGAGCGATCCTCCTCTTGGGCCTTCTGGCCGTCGCCGCCGTGCTGAAGGTGACCTTCCCCCGCTGGGCGCCGCGCCGTCTGCGCGACTACCTCGGCGGTTCCGGCGGTCTGCGACGCGACAGCCGCTCACTCTGGAAGGCGAGGCTCGCTAACCACTTAGCCAACCTCGTCGAAGCGGGGATACCGGTCCCGGCGGGAGTCGCACTGGTCACTTCTCGCAGCCGCGGCGAATCGATTACCGGCTGCGACCCCCCCTCCGCCGCCATCGCCTTCTCGGCCCGTGAGAACCGCAACCCCGCGGCGCTCACGCGCCTGCTGCGGACCCTGGCGGTCAACTTCAACGAGGCGGCGGCGGAAGTCGAAGACGACACGATGGGGATGGCGGGACCGCTATCGGTCCTTGTCCTGGGCGTCATCGTTGCGCTCACCGTGATCGCTCTTTTTCTGCCGCTGGTGAAACTTATCGACGGGCTCAGCTAGCGCGATGGCGACCGATCACTTCCCCACCTTCCGTAAAATCGACGAGCGACTTCGCGCGGTGCGGTGGTCCTCATGGCCATTTACCACAGTAAGGCAGGCGTGGTTCCCGACCTTCGCCCCTTGGTTCTGGTCTCTCCTCGGGCGTGGCGGGGTCACGAGAGCCCAGCGTCGCGCGCTGTTGCGGCTGATCCAGGTCGCCGCCGAAGAGCCGACGCCGCTCGCGCCGCTAGTCGTCGCTTGGGCGCAGGAAGAGCCGCTGATGCAGCGTAAGCGTCTGCTTAGACTGTCGCGGGTGCTCGCTGAGGGGGTTCCGGTCGCGGACGCGGTCGAACGATTCCCCTCGCTACTCAGCGACGAAGAGATCCTCTTGGTCCGTTTCGCCAGCGAGTCCGGCACGCTCGCCGTGTCACTCCGCCAGCACCTCAAAGCCGCGACCGACGAGTCCGCTCCGGTCCGTGAGAATCTCCGCCGGAGCAAAAGGTACCTGCTGATGATGGTGCTGATCGGGCTTCCCGTCGTCCTCTGGGTGACCCTCTACATCACCCCCGCGCTGGAGGCGATCCACAGCGACTTCGAAACCGTTGGATTCGACTTTTCGAGCTTCCGGTCCCTCCAAAAAGTGCAGATCTTCGTGCTGGACTGGTTGATCCCGATCAGCCTCGTCGTCTTGGCGGTCTTCGTGGCGGGTCGCTGGCTCAAAGGGCCGTGGCGCAGCTTCCGACGCCGCGTGGCGCCGCTGCTGTTCGGATCGGTGCGGAGCCTGCGGGTCGCGCAGGTCTTGCGCCGGCTCAGCGAGACCTGCCGCGCGGGGAGGCCGCTCGATGGCGCCGTATCGACGCTGGCTAGAAGTCACTACGACCCCGCGCTGCGTCACAAGCTGCTCTTCGCCCGCAACGAGTTGGCGCTGGGCGCCGGGCTTTGGCCGAGCTTCCAAACTGTGGGACTCTTGTCGGCGAAAGAACGGCGGGCGCTCGACGCCGGCGACCGTCTCGGCGTCACCGGCTGGACACTCGCAGCCCTCGCCGACGCCAAGGAACGCCGCGCGATCCGCTGGCAATCCTGGCTCTCGATGGCCTTGTGGCTAGCTACGGTGCTGCTCTTCGGCGCTTTCGTGCTGATCCAGGCGATCGGCATGATTTCGTTCCTAAGTGAATTGATCACGTCTATCGCCTAAAGACATGCGACCTCTCCCTCTCAAACCAAAAAGCCGTGGCGTGACGCTCGTCGAAACGACCGTCGCGCTCGGGCTGCTCATCACCGCGACGTCGGTCACGGCCACGCTTGCGGTGCGCAACCAACGGCTGCTCGCCGACAACCGCGTCTACCGATTGGCGGTCGAAGAACTATCGAACCGGCTCGAAACGCTCATCCCGCTCTCCGCGGACGAGGCCGAGGCAGCGATTCACGACTTCCATAATGAAGAGCTCTCGGGCCCGCTCGCTGGGGCCCACCTCGAAGGGACCGTTCAGCAGGAAGACTACGGGCGGCGTCTTTCGCTGACGCTCACGTGGCCCAGCGCCGTCAAAAGGCGACCCGACGTTTCTCTCTCGGCGTGGTCCTTCGCCGACAAAAAGCCGCAGGGGGGACAGCCATGACGGGACGCCGCGGTTATTCATTGATTGAGCTGCTGGTCGTTCTCGCGGCCGCATCGACCGTCTTGACGGTTTCGGCCGTGCTCCTCCATCGCACGATGCAGATGGCGGCGAAGACGCGGGCCTTCCACGTCGAAGAGGCGACCGCTTGGCGCCTTGCTGCACTACTGCGAAACGACGCCGCGGGCGCCGAGTCGATCGACCTTTCAAAGGCCGAAGCGGACCTTTCCGTCACGATCCGCGGCGCCAGTTCCGAGCCCATCGTTTACCGGTTCAGCGGTTCCCGAGCAGAGAGAACGCAGCGGCTCGACGGGGGCCGTGAAGCCCGCGATTCATTCGAGCTGCCGAGCGTCGCCAAGTGGCGGGGCGAGACCCTCGGGATGACCAACACCGTTCGGATGAACATGGTGCGCATCGAAGCTTTGCCGTCCGATGTCGTGTCACGGTCGCAGGCGCCGCCACCCTTTAGCCTCGTGTTTCGCGCCGCCGGGGAGACACGACAATGAAGCGTCAAAGCTCTCGACGCCGCGGCGCCGCTGTCCTCGTCGTCACGCTTGTCTGCCTGATGATCTCGCTGTCGATCACGGCGACGATGATCGCCGAGACCGTCGCACGTCGCGGGCAGCTCGCCCATGAAGCGAACGCCCGGCAAACCGAACTGCTGGTCCAAGCGGGGCAGGGCAGGGCGGCCGCACGGCTCGCCATCGACGCCGACTACGCCGGC
>JBGSJY010000006.1:0-13338 GCA_041741515.1 Pirellulales bacterium
TAAGTGGGAGAAACCGGGCGTGAACTACCCGCTCGGAAACTTCGTTGCTTCCTAGCAGTGCGCGTTCTCCGGCGCTGTCCCCCAATTGCGGTCAGCGAGGCGCGTGCCCGATACTTGAAGTCTTCGCCCCGACCCAACCCGCCCAAGAAAGAAGTCGATGCAAAGATCGCTCCAAGGCAAGCGTGTCCCGGTGCTAGTTGGCGACATCTACGAAGACCTCGAACTCTGGTACCCTAAGCTCCGCCTCATCGAAGCAGGCGCGGAGGTCGTCGTTGCCGGTCCGGAGGCAGGTAGGAGGAGTGGCGGGCCGCAAGCAGCAGGTTGGGACAAACTGCTTAGCCGCTGAGGTATTACCCGGAAGCGCCGACTTGGAGCATCTAGCGAAACGATGAGCCGCGCTGTCCTTTGGCAAGGCTTTCGCCTCTTCGATACCCTCACAAATCTTCTTACCGTCGCTCTCAACGGCCTCCTGAGTACCTGTGATCGGCAGACGGATTTCGCTGTGGGCGATCAAGTCCGAGCTGCAATAGTCCAACTGGCAGGAAAAAAGGGGCGACCCCTGGAGCTAACGTCCCCGGCCCTTCGCAGGCTTCCCCGTGTGGCCTTGTGGCTCGCGGACTAACCCACGTGGAGACCACTGGATGGGAATTGGAGGGGCGGCGCCCTCACCTCGGCGTTTGGAGCAACGCGTCCTTTACGTCGCTGGCGCCGTGCTAATCGCCAGCGGCGGCATCCACGTGCTGGTCTGGCTGACCGAGGGAGGGTCTCTTGGCGGCCCCGTGTCGTGGAGAAAGCCGATCTTGTTCGGCTTCTCGGCCGGCGTCACTCTACTGTCGCTGGGTTGGTTGGTGGGCGCGATCCGCCGACGGGCCGGAGACACGATTCTCTGTGGTGCGCTCGCGTTGGCGATGCTCTTGGAGGTCGGCCTAATAACTCTGCAGCAGTGGCGTGGCGTTCCTTCTCACTTCAATCGTGGCGCCGCTCTCGACTCGGCGATCCTGAACGGCATCGAGGCGCTCATCCTGCTGGTGACTGTCGTGATCGCGGACCTTACGTGGCGGAGCTTCCGGCCGCTCCGCGCCAGCGTCGACGTCGCTCTCGCTATCCGGGGCGGTATGTTGCTGTTGCTGTTGTCATGTCTCTTCGGTTTTGTACTTGTCGGCTGGGGAAATTATCAGGCGGCGTCCGGACACCCGCCTGAAACCTTCGGGACCGCTGGCGTAATGAAATTCCCCCACGGCGCCCCCATGCATGCGATTCAGGCATTACCGCTGCTCGCATGGCTTCTCTGGAGGATTGGCGTTCCTGAGCCGCAACGCACCACAGCAGTCGCCTATGCGATTGGTTCGATGGTTGCGTTCACGGCGTACAGATTGCTGCAAACGTTCTCCGGACGGGCAAGATTCGAACCCTGGTGGCTATCCACTACGGTGCTGATCGCGGCAGCCGGGCTACTGGTGGTCCCGGCTGGGATGGCGGTTCGGGGCGCCATCCGCCTGCGAAAAAACCCGTGAAGCGTCGGCCGCAGCCCGCACGGCGGAACGCACCGCCGGTGCGTCAAGCACACGATAGCCGTTGGCGGACAGGAGGCCGATGTCGGACAACTGCAGGCCTCGGAGCGTCCCGCTCCGAACCGCGATCGACGGGCCCAGGTGGACCTGATCGCAGCCGGTTTCAGCGACGACGCGCGAGACATTGCCTGCGCGGACCCCGCCTCCCGGCAATATCTGGATACGACCCTGCGAGCGTTTAACCATCTGCCCAATCACATCCAGGGCGTCCATCGCCCGAGGCGCGCCGCCGCTGGTTAAGACGCGGGTCAAACCAAGATCGGCGAGGGTGTCGACGGCGGCGACGGGGTCGGGGGTGAAATCGACCGCCCGGTGAAAGACGGTCTGCAGATGATCCGCCGCTTCGACTAAACGACGGGTGCAAGGCGCGTCGATGACGCCCTCAGAGTCTAGCAGGCCGAAGACAACGCCCTCCGCACCGGCCCTTTGAGCCGCCTTGACGTCTCCGATTGCGGTCGCAAGGTCGCTCTCTGATAGCGAGAAGTCGCCCACGCGTGGCCGGATCATCACCATCACGGGGATGGCGACAGCCGATACGACCTGCTCAATAAGCCCGATCGACGGGGTTAGGCCCCCTACCTCCAGAGCGGCGCAGAGCTCTAGGCGGTCGGCCCCGGCCTCCGCGGCAGCCACCGCGTCCTCCAACGAGGAGACGCATGCTTCGATCAATACACGGTTGGCTGATTCGGCAGCGGGCGGTTTGCGATCCGTCACGACAGCTCCTCGCTGAATACGGCGCCCTGAGTCGGACGCGACGACGCATCAGCCGCCGCCATCGAAGCCCACAGCCATACCGCCGCTTCCACGCACAGTCCCCCTACCGCCATATAACAAACCCCGAGCGAATATAGCCGTCGGGCGTCGTGTCGCCCGTAGCAAACTATTCCGAGGAACGCCAAACAAGGAGGCCCGTGGGCAAGCCCACGGGCCTCTTCGTCGATTTCAAATATCACCGCACCCGCAAGGGGGTGGCCGTCAATTCAGTCGCCTGTGATGGTATTCGCACCATTACGACGACGGCCGGCGAGAGCCGTCACGAAGGGCGGATAACTGTCTCAGGCCGAGCGACGGAAGCTCAGGCAAGCAACACCGATCATGCCCAGGACGGCAGCTGTCGGCTCGGGAATCGAGACGGGTGTGGAGCCTTGACCCCACGTGCTGAGCAAGCTGGTCAATTCATCGTTACCGACGTTTGGAGCCGTCGGCAGGTTGGTGGTCCATCCCGTCGGAGTTGGGGGTACCGTGGCGCCCCAGTTCCCCAACAGCAGCGTCAGGTCACTGTTGCCGACCGAGCCATTGCCATCGAAGTCGCCGAGGATTCCTGGAGCCCCGATCGCGGCGTCGTACAGCGAAATCGCCTCCTCAACCGTCAGCTGGCGGCCCAACCACACGGCGACCTCGTCGACGGACCCGTTGATCGCCTGGAGCGACGGCCCGCCGTCCGGCGGCGTGCGGGTGCCGATCTGGGCGTTGGAGCCGGTGGTTCCCCAGGTATCGGTCGAGTCACGCCACGTATCGACTCCGTAATTGACGCCGTCAATGACGACGATCACATCCTCAATGTTATTACCGTTCCGCGAAGCGACGATGTGATGCCACTGATTGTTTTTGACCGCCACAGTGGTCTCAGGGATGTGGAAGTTGCCGACGGTGTCGCCAGACGGCAAACCTTCTAGCGGAAAGCCGTTGATCGATGAGTTCAAACTGAAACCGATGTTTGCCGCGACGTCACCCGATCCGCCACCAAAGAAGATCTGGAACTGCGTGTTGGGGTCGGACTGGTTGTTGGTCCAGAGGCGGTCGCCACCTTGGCTGCCGGCCACCTTGAACCAAGCAGCGACGGTGAGCGTCCCATTAGCAAACGCGGTTCCCGGGCCGAGGCCTACCGAGGAAGCATCGTTCGCGCCGAAAGCCAAGTTGCTCGAGTCGAAACCGGGCAGGTCCGGTCCAGGGACACCGATCTGACCCAGACCGTCGCCGAAGAAACCCTGATGCGTGCCGTTGATGCTCCCCGTCGAGTCAAGGGCGGTCCCTTCAACGGTCTCGTCGAGTTGGTAGTAGTGGTCCGGGCTGAGGGCGAGGACCGCCGCCTTGTAGTCGGCCGAAGCAACGCTCGCCAGACAGCCCAGACCGGCGACGAGCAGGAGGGCTAGTGAAGTAACAACGCGTCTCATAGCTGAAGCTCCAAAGGGGTCCACAGGAAGAGGTTTCGTTCTAATCGCAGGAAGTAAAACAGTGGCGTCTCGCACGGCCGCTTGACGGGATTATCGAGACTTAATGACAGCTCAATGCGAGATCTAGAGTAATCGAGGTCTTTGGGCCTAGCGAGACGATAAGCTCAAAATCAATTGTTACTGAGGGTTTCACCGTCCGACTTGTGAGCCATGCGGTTGAAGTCTTCGAGATTCATGTCGTAGTTGATACCTCGCACCGACCCGTCCGCAAAGGCACAGAAGAAGACGCTCGCGTGCGCGGCGCCGGGCGTCATCTGGACGTTCTCGCCTGTTAGGGGCGCCGAATCGGGGGCGGGCTGACAGGTCGCCAATCGCAGCGTGTCATAGTCCCAGCCATCGGACCAGCCGGCGTCGTCATCGATGTTGCCGCCCGGGTAGAGATCGACCGATATCCGCTTTTCGCAGAGCACCGCGGTTTTGCTCGAGCCGTCACTAATTTTGGCGAAAGTAGTGGCCTTGGGGCGGTTGAGACTGTAGACGGCCGGCGTGGCGCTACGACCGGTGCCATCGGCGACGAAGTAACTGCTACGCACGATCACGCCGTGCGTAGGAAAGTTTTGGCTTGAAGGGAAAGGCATCGAGTTGCCACTCGTGAAGCTGCCCGCGCTGAGGTGACCGGATCCGTTTTGCTGCCCCCACAGAAAGTCTTTGTCGCACATCCGGCCATTGGCGAGGAAGGCGTTATAGAGCGATTCGCTGCTGACATTCGCGCCCCAGCGGAGCTCGTCGCCGCCAATGTCGCTGCGGACTGGGGCCGCCACCAGCGCTGCATAGTCCATCAGCCAGCGGCCACCGAGCGGATTGCCCGCGCTATCGGTCGCGGTGACGTTGGGATTCTGCGTAGGGCCGCGACGCGATGGGCAGAAGTAAAGATCGACCTTCGTCTGTGGCAGTTGCGCGTTGGACACCAGGCCGTGGACCGCGTTCTCTTCCAGGTAGGGCAAGATCTGAAAGGCCCAGCTGAGTCCCTGCTTGGGCGCCGAGAACGGCATACTCGTCGAGGAGTAGTCTTCGATCGACGGCCAAGGGTCGATACCGCCCGTGGGGAAAGTGCCGATCGAATTCACGTGGTTCTGCAGCGCGAGGCACATCTGACGCATCTGGTTGCTGCACTGCGTCCTACGAGCGGCTTCACGGGCCGCTTGCACCGCCGGCAGCAGCAAGGCGACCAAGATGCCAATGATCGCGATCACTACCAGCAACTCGACCAGGGTGAAGCCTCTGGCCGCGGCGCTTCGGCGTACGAAGGCGGACGGGTGCATGTCGCGGTGTCTCCAAAGATCGGGCGCGTCGGCAGCCAGCTGGAAGGCTAGCCGCCTTTTCTAAACAGCGTTAAAGAACTCTTTTAGCCGACAACAGCGGGCAATTGCAAGAAGATTTGCGACCGTTTTTTACCGCTGGGTCCGCGGACCGGTGTCGCCTGCCACTCGCACGAAGCTCAGCGTCCGCGCTCGGCGCTGACTCGGCTGGCGGCGTCGTGCATCCGGGCGCCATCGGCTTGGTCGTAGACCGCGTAATCGAAGCCCGGCTGGATCGCGTAGCCGCCGAAGCGGCCCTGCTTGTCGATAGCGATGAAGCCGACCTGGAGCTCACGCCAATCGGGGTTCTTGGCGACGACCCGCTCGACCGCAAGCCGGCAAGCTTCCTGGGGTGAGTGGCCCTGCCGCATCAATTCGACGACGAGGAAGCTCCCCACAGCCCGGATGACGGCCTCACCAACGCCGGTGGCCGTGGCGGCGCCGATCTCGTTATCGACATACAGGCCCGCGCCGATAATCGGCGAGTCCCCGACCCGGCCGTGCAGCTTCCAGGCCATCCCGCTGGTGGTACAGGCCCCCGAGAGGTCGCCTTCGCTGTCGAGGGCGAGCATGCCGATCGTATCGTGGTTTTCAACGTTGACCTCGCGCTCACGCACCGCTTCGGGGTGATGGGCCTTCCAGCGCTCCCACTCGCTCTTGGCGCGGTCGGTCAGCAGTTCACGACGCGGGAACCCGTTGGCCAGCGCGAATTGCAGCGCCCCCTCGCCGACGAGCATCACGTGGGGCGTCGTCTCCATGACGCGTCGGGCTACTGAGACGGGGTGCTCGATGTCCTGCAAGAACGCAACCGATCCGCAATTCCCCTTCTCGTCCATCAGGCAAGCGTCGAGCGTAACCACGCCATCGCGGTCGGGCAGTCCGCCATATCCAACGGTGATGACATCGGGGTCGGACTCGGTGACCCGCACGCCTGCCTCAACCGCGTCGAGCGCACGGCCGGCGGCCGAGAGGACCTGCCAGGCTGCCGCGTTGGCCGCCAGACCGTGGCGCCACGTCGAAATCACGAGCGGCCTGTTCGCCACCGCGACGTTCTCTTCGGCGTGGAGGAGCCTTGTGCCGTTGACGGCGCTAACTCCGACGGCAATCAGGGCCACTTTTCGCACCAAACTTGCGCCATTCACCATCGATTAGGTCGGTTTTAGAGGACACGCGGGATGGCCGCCGCTCCACCGCGATGGAGCCCTGCCGTAGTCCGGACGTCTACCTAGGCGGCTCAAGGACTTTCGTCACCGCTGGGGGGTTTCTCTCGTCACGGCCCGCGGTTGGCGTTATCGTAATACGCAGTCCACAGCACGCGAGTCAAGCAGTTCGGGGCTGAAGAGACCGCCGTCCCGCACCACGCGCAAGGCAGGAGACTTAGTGATTAGCACCTCACCAGTGCAGCTAAAGCTGCTGAGCAGCATCAACGAACGGCTGGTCATGCGGGTCCTCCGAGACCGCGGCCCGCTCACGCGCGCGGAGATGTCCAAGTCAATTGGCATCACGTTTCCGACCGTCACTAAGGCGGTCGCCTCCCTGCTCGACGCCAAGCTTCTGGAAGAGTACGAAGACGCTCCGAATGGCCCGGGCCGGCCGGCGAAGCGTCTCCGGCTGGCGAGCGAGAACGCCCAAGTGATCGGCGTCACGCTCAGCGAGTCCGTGTGTTGGATTGCCTCGGCTGGACTCGATGGCGTCATCCACGAACCACTCGTCGAAGATTTCGAGACCCCCGACGACTACGACTCGCTCATCGAAGCGATCGCGACGCACGCGACGAAACTCATCGAGGCCGACGACAAAGCGACCCTCTGCCTGGGCGTCAGCATCCCGGGGATTGTCGATTACCAACAACAACTCGCCGTCATGTCGGCGAACTTGCCCATGGTCAACGGCAAGCACGTGGGACGTGATCTACAAGCAAAGATCGACGTCGAGTGCATTGTCGTCCGCGACGCTCACGCCTTCTCTCTGTCGGAGCGGTTGACGCATAACGGCGGCGACGCGCGCAAGACGATCGCCATGCTCGACCACTCCGAAGGGATTGGCCTAGGGTTGATCATCAATCGCGAGTTCTTCACCGGCGAGAAAGGCTACGCCGGCGAGCTGGGTCACATCCCGATCGTTTCCAACGGGGAAGTGTGCCACTGCGGCAAGGTCGGCTGCCTCGAAACCGTCGCCAGCGAATGGTCGCTCGAAGTGAAGTTCTCCAAAGCCTTCGGACGCCCCGTCTCGATCGACGAGATCCTCGAATTGGCGACCGCGGGCGATGACGATGTTCTGCACGCGCTCAATGAGATGTGCGCGCAACTCGCGAGGGGCCTCGCTTGCGTCGTCAACATCTTCAACCCGGGCATCTTTTACATCTACGGGAAGTGCTTCCAGGCGGCGCCACAACTGCTCGAAGTCTTGACTGAAGAGACCCGGCGCCACGCGCTGGCCCCGTCGTTCGCGGCGTGCGAGTTTCTGCCGGCAAGTGGGGGCGAGTTGGAGGGGACCGTCGCCAGCGTCGTCAACTATCTGACCGAGTCGCTGGTGCCCGATCTCGATAGCAACGGCGCCGTCAGCGGGAATTGAGCCCCGCCATGCCGAAAGCCGATCGATCGGGTGCGGCAGCTTCGCCCGCCCCCCCAGGGTGACCGGATTGCCGAGCAGCGCAAAAAAAGCTTGCAATCCCCCCCTCGGTTTGCTAAAAGGCGTTTAATAAATCGCCGCTGGACGCTGGTGCAGGCCGGTCCGGGCGAGAACCGTCTTCTCCTGGCGGCTCCCCCCTAGCGCCTCGGGCTAATCACAGCATGGCCAACTTTGTCTCTTTTAAGTCGAACCCGCGGCGGGGCTTCACCCTCGTCGAATTGTTGGTGGTGATCGCGATTATCGGTATCCTCGTCGCGCTGTTGCTGCCAGCGGTACAAGCCGCTCGCGAAGCGGCCCGTCGCACCCAGTGCAGCAATCAGCTGAAGCAGTTGGCGCTGGCGGCTCTCAATCACGAGGCGTCGCAGAAGTTCCTGCCCTCGACCGGTTGGGGCTACAAGTGGACCGGCGATCCCGACCGCGGTTACGGAGAGAGCCAGCCCGGCGGGTGGCCCTTCGCGATCCTTGACTTTGTCGAAGAGGGGGGCGTTCAAGGCATCGGCGCCGGGCTTTCAGCGGCCGACAAGGAGCTTGCCCTCCTCCGGCAGAAAACGACTCCGAACGGCGGATTCACTTGCCCCAGCCGCCACCAGCCGGTCCTTGGCTACGGGCCCGAGTCGTCGCACAACTCAGCCCAACCAGCGGACGACCTCGTCGCCAAGTCCGACTACGCCGCCAATGGCGGCACGCTCGTCCCCGGCTTCACCACGGCGGGGCCTGCAAAACAGTGCTTGGTGACTTACCCGGCCTGCCCGGGGATGGTCACCAGCCAGGAGGCATATCAACGGTCGAACGGGGCCTTCGTCCCGCGGTTCGGTGTCCCGCTGCGGAGGATCAACGACGGGACGTCGAAGACCTTGATGTTCGCTGAGCGTTGGCTCCACATCTCGCTGCACGAACCGACGCACGGGGTGTTCGTCGGCTACGACAACAACTCGATGTACCAAGGGTGGGACCAGGACACCATTCGTTGGGCCAGCGGTCAGACTCAGGCCGACGGCACGATGCTCGGCATGCCCTGGCCCGATAGCCAGGGGGAGCCCGGCATCCGCGGCCCCTTGCCTTCGGCATCCTACCGGTTTGGCTCGGCCCACGCCGGAACGGTGATGGCGTCGCTCTGCGACGGCTCGGTCACGACCATCTCGTTCGACATCGATCCGGCCGCCTGGAACCAAATGGGCGGCCGTGACGACGGCGGCGAACCTCCGTTAAAGCTCTGAACCGCAGGGCGGCCTCGGCCGTTACGTCGATCCTCCGCACGCTCGGCGAGCCCCGCATGGCAGCCGTTGAAGACAGGAGGCGTCTCGAGAAACTCGACCGGGGATTGCTACACTAGTATCGACGTCAGCAGGACGGCGTCGCAATCTTCGTGTCCGCGGTGGTTCTCTTTCTTCCGATTCTGCCTCGAAGTTAGCATGCAGCCTTCGCAGGCGGGTACCGTGCAGCAAGACCTGACGATTGTCGGCTGCGAGGTCATCGACCTCCGCTTCCCTACCTCCGACGAGGCGCACGGCTCGGACGCCATGCACACCGATCCCGATTACTCGGCGGCTTACGTGGTGCTTCGCACCTCCGACCCCGAGCTAGAGGGGCATGGCCTGACGTTCACCCTCGGCCGCGGCACCGACCTCGTTGCCGAGGCCGCCCGCGTGCTGGGCGACATCGTCGTCGGGCAGAACCTGGCGGGGATTACCGGTGACTTCGCCGCCTGTTGGCGTCGGCTGACAAGCGAATCGCAATTGCGCTGGCTCGGACCAGAGAAGGGAGTTGTCCACTTGGCCACGGCGGCCGTCGTCAACGCCATCTGGGACCTGTGGGGCAAGGCCGCAGGGAAGCCCCTTTGGAAGCTCGTCGCCGACCTCACGCCAGAGGAGTTCGTCAGTTGCATCGATTTCCGCTACCTCGGCAATGCTCTGTCGCGCGACGACGCCCTGCGACTCCTCGAGGCGAACGAGGCGACCAAGGGCCGGCGCGAGGAAGAGATGCTGCGCGAAGGCTTCCCCGCCTACACGACCTCGGCCGGCTGGCTTGGCTACTCCGATGACAAAATCCGGCGACTCTGCCGCGAGGCGATCGCCGCTGGCTGGGACACGTTCAAGGTTAAAGTCGGCGCGAACTTGGAGGATGACCGGCGCCGTTTGGGGATCGTCCGCGAAGAGATCGGGCCCGACCGCCGGCTGATGATCGACGCCAACCAGCGTTGGGAAGTAAACGAGGCGATCGAGTGGACCGGGCAACTTGCCGAGTTCGACCTCTGGTGGGTCGAAGAGCCCACGTCCCCCGATGACGCGGTCGGCCATGCCGAGATCGCTAGGGCGATCGCGCCAATCGGCGTCGCGACTGGCGAGCAGTGTCATAATCGCGTGATCTTCAAGCAGCTACTTCAGCTCGGCGCGATCTCGTTCTGTCAGATCGACTCGTGCCGACTCGGCGGCGTTAACGAGGTGCTGGCCGTGCTGCTGCTGGCCAAGAAGTTCGGCGTGCCGGTCTGCCCTCACGCGGGCGGCGTCGGGCTGTGCGAGTATGTCGCCCACCTAGTAATGATCGACTACCTCCGCATCGGGGCTAGCCTGGAAAATCGGGTCTGCGAGTACGTCGATCACCTGCACGAGCACTTCATTGACCCCTGCGTCGTCCGAGGAGGCCGGTACCTCGCCCCCACGGCGCCGGGCTACAGTGCGGCGATCAAGCCGGAGGTCCTCGCCGCCTACCGATATCCCGACGGTCCGGTCTGGCGATCCCGTCCCGCCGGCCGTGCTGCAATTTCGACTGCCATCCAAGAAGGCGGCACATGAGCGACCGACTCGCCGGGAAACGCGTGTTGCTGACCGCCGCCGGCCAGGGAATCGGACGCGCGATCGCGCTGGCGTTTGCCCGCGAGGGCGCCGACGTGCTGGCGACCGACATCGACGTCGCGGCGCTCGAGTCGCTCCGTAACGAGTCGCTCGCCGCCCCGTCATCGCTTCCAGTGTCGCCGGCGATCCGCACCGTACGGCTCGACGTGTGTGACAAAAAAGCAATCGCCGAGACAGCGGCCGGCCTCGACGCAATCGACGTGCTGGTCAATTGCGCCGGGTACGTGCACCACGGCACCATCCTTGATTGTGCGGAGGAGGACTGGGCCCGTTCGATGGAGTTGAACGTCTCGTCGATGTTCCGCCTGACGAAGGCGGTCCTCCCCACCATGGTCGCGGGCGGTGGCGGCGTCATCGTGAACATCGCCAGCGTGGCTTCGAGCATCACCGGCGTGCCCAACCGGTTCGCCTATGGCGCAAGCAAGGCGGCCGTCATCGGGTTAACCAAGTCGATCGCCGCTGACTTTGTCAAGCAGGGCGTCCGTTGCAACGCGATATGCCCCGGTACGGTTGAGTCGCCGTCGCTCGAAGTGCGGATGCGCGCCCAGTCCGGCGACTACGACGCGGTCCGGCAGGCGTTTATCGATCGTCAACCGATGGGTCGGCTCGGCAAGCCCGAGGAGATCGCAGCGCTGGCCGTCTACCTCGCTTCGGACGAGTCGGCGTACACGACCGGCGCGATCCATATCATCGATGGCGGCTGGCGCCTCTAGGTTATTGCGGCGCATCGACCCCGCCATCCAACGCGATACGAGAGAAATTGATGAAGCTGCTACGCTACGGCGATCCCGGCCGCGAGGCCGCCGGGCTGCTGGCGGACGACGGAACCATCCGCTCGCTGGTGGGCGTGGTCGATGACATCGCCGGTGCTACGCTTGGTCCTGATTCGCTCGCGCGGCTTGCCTTGCTCGCAACCGAAGACCTCGACGTCGTCGAACAGGGCGTGCGACTGGGGCCCTGCGTCGCGGGTACCGGCAAGTTTCTCTGCATCGGCCTGAACTACGCCGACCACGCCGCCGAGAGCGGCATGGATCTGCCCGCCGAACCGGTGGTCTTCATGAAGGCCACCAGCGCGATCGTTGGCCCGCACGACGACGTTGTAATCCCGCGGGGGTCGCAAAAGACCGACTGGGAGGTTGAGTTAGGCGTCGTGATCGGCCAGAAGGCTAGCTACGTCTCGGAGGACCGAGCGCTGGACCACGTCGCGGGTTACTGTGTGGTGAATGACCTCTCCGAGCGGGAGTTTCAGCTTGAGCGCTGCGGCCAGTGGGTCAAGGGCAAGAGCTGTGACACCTTCGCGCCGATCGGTCCCTACTTGGTCACCAGGGATGAGATTGCCGATCCGCACGACCTTGCCCTGTGGCTGGAGGTCGATGGCCGTCGCTACCAGGACGGCTCGACCAAGACGATGGTCTTCGGCGTGCCGAAACTGGTGAGCTATCTCAGCCAGTTCATGTCGCTCCACCCGGGCGACATCATCTCGACCGGCACGCCGCCGGGCGTCGGCCTCGGACAGAAGCCGCCGGTCTATCTCCGGCCCGGCCAGCAGATGCGTCTGGGCATCGACGGTCTCGGTGAGCAGTCGCAGCGCACCGTCGCCCACGGTGCGTGCTGAACACCTCCGGCGCCCACTTGGCGGAAGTCACTTGCTTGGCGGAAGTCACTTGGGCGGCTGCGATCACGCGCAGCGAGTAGAGATTCGGGGTTTGGCGAATCGCCCATGCGAAGCAGGAAGTCCGCCGCGGCGATTCTCTTAGCCGAACAACTCGGTGAGCGGCCCGGTGCTGTCGGAGAACGACGCCGCCTCAACCCCGACCGCCCCGAGCATGCTCAACAGCAGGTTGGCCATCGGGGTCTCTTCACGCATCCGCACCAGTCGGCCGTGCCTCACCCCCATAGCCGCGCCGCCGGCCAGCACGAGCGGGTAATTCTGCGCGTTGTGCGTGCTGCTGCACGCGCTGCCGTAGAGCACCAGCGTGTTGTCCATCAGCGGCCCGAACCCGTCCTCGGTCGTCCGCAGCCGCTCTAGGAAATAGGCGAAGTTGCCGGCGAGCCAACGGTCGTACGAGCCCCACTCTTGCCAGTGGTTGTCGGCCAGATCGTGGCTGATCGTGTGGTGGCCCTTGTTGATGCCCAGGGCCAGCTTGGGGAAGTTTTCGCCCAGCCCCATCCCGTCTTCGCGCGCCATCATGTACGTGACAACGCGGGTCAGATCGAGCTCGAGGCCCAGAACCACCAAGTCAAACATTGAGCGGATGTACGCGGTCGGATCGACGCTCGCCAGGAGGTCGAGCTCGAGGTCCTTGGCGTCGAAGCTCTTGATCGGGACCGACAACCAGCGTTCGTCCCGTTGGATCTGTTCTTCGACCGAGCTGAGCGACGTGAGAAACTGGTCCATCCGGTTACGATCTCCCTGGCCCAGACGACGCTGCAGATCGCTGGCGTCCTCGAGGACCAGATCGACGATCTTTTTCTTTCGTTCCAGCTGGCGCCGCCGTTCGACCGTCGCCTCGCCTCCCGAGAGCGAAAAGTACCGCTCGAAGATCTGCCGCGGTTTGTGTTCGGCGGGGATCGGCTTGCCTCCCGGGGCGAACGATAGCGTCGCCACCCGCGACCGATAGCCCACGCCGCCGTCGGTCGACAGAACCAGCGACGGATACCGCGTCGAGCGGCTGAAGTGCCGGGCCGCCACCTGATCGACCGACACACTGTTGTCGTAGCGCGAGCCCCGCACGTCGCCGCCCGTCAGCCA
>JBGSJY010000007.1:0-8202 GCA_041741515.1 Pirellulales bacterium
GGGGCGCCGCCGGCGGGTCGGCCGCCACCGGGGTTGAACGACCGGGCCCCGCCGGCATTCCCCGAACGCTGCGGCGCGCTGAAGTTGGAGCGATTAAACGACCTCGGGTTACCGACGCTGGGCGTCGATGCGGGGCCACGCTGTTGCAGGGGCGAAGCGCCAGGAGTCGGGCCGCGGAAGTTGCTCCGCTGCTGGATCCGCCCCTGAGCGGCGTCGGCCGCCGGGTTACGAAAGGCCGGCTGGCCCGTCATACCCTGCTGACCGCGGCCCTGCTGGTTGCGGAAACGATTGATCGCGTCCTGCCGGGCCGCATCGCCAGGGGTGTTGCCGGGCAAGGTGCGGGGGTTGCCTTGGCGTCCCGCACCGTTGTTCAACTGACCCCGATCGAGCTGGCCTTGATTCAGCTGGCCCTGATTGAATTGGCCCTGGTTGCGGAAGCGGTTGATCGCATCCTGGCGGTTCTGATCCCGCGGAGAGGCGTTTTGACCGTTGGGATTCCCCTCGCGCTCCGCGCGATTGTTGGGCGAACCCTGTTGATCGCGGAAACGCTGAAGAGCGTCGTTGCGATTGGTGTTGCGCTGACCGTTGTTCAACGCATTATCGACATCGGGCCGTCCTGCATTCTCGCCGCGGTTGCCGCGCTGACCCCGACCGGCTTGATTGCCATCGCTATCAAGGCCGCCTGGGTTCCGGCCGCGGCCGAGCGCGTCCTGGCGACCTTGGTTACCTGGGTTGTCGCCGTTCGCCTGTTTGCGACCCGCGTTATTCCCATCCACGTTGTTACCAGCGACGTTGTTGCCAGCCGCGTCGTTACGGGCCGCGCCGACACGGCCGTTCACGCCGTAGTCTTCGAGCGGGACCCGCATCACTTGACGGCGTCCGCCCCGGTCGCCGCCACGATCGCCTCGAGCCTCCGCGCCGGCCCGACCCCGCGCGTCGGCGCTAAGGTCGGCGCCGTCACGCCCGCGGGCCGCGGTGTCGCCGCCCGCTTCGATTTCGGCTCGTCGATTGCGGAAACGTTGGATCTGGTCCCTGTTCTGCGTGATCCGCTGGCGGGTCGCATCGTCGACCTGACGCATCGATGGCACTCCCCTGTTTCCGTCAAGTTCACTGACGTTCGAGGCGATCAAGCTGCGCCCGCCGCGGTCGCCGTCACGGCCCCGCCCATCGCGGTCGCCATCGCGTCCACGACCATCGCGCCCGTCCCGGTCCCGCCCATCGCGGCCGTCCCAGTCATTGCGCCCGCGGCCGTCGCGGCCACGGTTGCCATTGGCCCAGTCGTTATCGAAGCGGGCGTAGTCGCGACGCAGTTGGTTGAAGTTGGGGCCGAAGACGTTGTTGCCGCCGTAGCGGTAATAGCTGAACAGCGGGTCGTAATATCCGAAGCCACCTCCGCCGAAGCCACCACGACCAAAACCGCGGCCGCCGAACCCGACATTGCCATACAGCCCGCTCGAATAGCCGAACCACGGATAGAGGCCTTGGTTAAGGTAACCGGGGCCGTACGAGCCGTAGTAGTAGTGGTTGCGATAGGGATTCACGAACAGACTGGTCACTAGCAGAGCCGTATTCACGACCGACCGCGGCCGGTAAGCGAAGCCGGGCCGGCCGTAGATCGGCGAGTTCCAGTAAACGGGCGCGTAGAGGATCCCACGCCGGGCAAGTGGCATGTCCCAGTAGCCGTTCACGAAGATGTACCCGCGCGGGGTGTAGTTGTAGTACGAGGGGGTCCACACCCAGTTGGGCTGCGTGCGGTACCAGTAGCCGGGACGCCACTGGTAATCCTGGTTGGTGTACGTCCAGCAACCGGGAATCCAGAAGTGATCATCACTCGGCGCGGGGCTCGAGGGGCCCTCTTCGAGGCTTTCCGGCGGGGCCGGAAGGTAGGCGACCTCGGTAGTCCCCGATGAGGCCCAGTAGCCCGGCGACCAAACATAGCCGCCGTCCGCTTCAACCCAGCTGCCGGGCGTCCACTCTCGTCCCGGTGGCACGTCGCGCCACACGCCACTCACCCACACATAGTCATCACGATCGATCGACCACATCCAGTAACCCGGGATCCATTGCACGTTATCCCCTTCGGGTTGCTCAGCAGGAGGCAACTCGTCAATCGTTGCTGGCGGCTCCTCTTCGATAACCGACCGGCTCATGTCTTCTGAGACGCCACCGAATTGCCCGACCGGGGCGGCGAACGCTTCATGCACCGGCCCTTGCTCGAGCGGGATCGCCTCGTTCTCAGCGACGCGAGTATCGATACCGTTATCGGACGGACCGCCAGCTGCGGTCGAATCGACGGCAATGCTGCGCTCCGATGACTCACTTGCATTGGTCTGTCCCGGGGCGACCGTCGCCGCAGCGACCAGGCCTATGAGGGCGAAAGAGCCGAGTACGGCGTAAAGAGTCTGAGCAGGGGTACGCACGGGATTCCTCGAATGGCGCGAGTAGCGATGGAAGCGAAAGAGACGCTCCCTTGCCGTACGCAAGTCGTGCGCCAACCCGGTTGAGGGGGCAACGGTGGCAGCCGACCTCCAGGCTGAGTGCCGGCCGTCCGCCGCCAAGGTCGTTGAGCGTCCAAAGCGGTGAGCCCGCGCCCGATCCACCGCGGGCGTCGGCTGTGCTACCTTGGGGCCGTAACGATTCTGCCGCCTCTATCGAATCCCGCTCTGCCGAAGCGATTTCTGCGATGAACCCCTCCGACACCAACTCGCCCCAATCGCCCGCGGACCCGCTCGCTCCGTACGACGGCGGATGGCACTGCAGCCACCTCTGGTACTCGTTCGATCGCAATCGCCTCAACGCGCTGGCCCCGACGCAGCGCGAGGACGTGTCCCGCGACCTCCGGGCGACCCTCGACCCGTCGGCCGAGCACGCCCCGACGCGGCTCCAGCTCTCGATCACGAGCGGCCACAAGGCCGATTTCGGGCTGATGATGCTCGACCCCAACCCGCTGCGGATCGATGCGGTCCACCAACGGCTGATGGCGGGCCCCGCGGGGAGAGTCTTACGACCCGGATATTCGTTCGTCTCGGTTACGGAGATCAGCGAGTACGTCCCCACCCCGGAAGAGTACGGCCAGCGGCTGGTCGCCGAGGGGGACGCCGAGGGCTCTCCGGCCTACAACGCCAAGCTCAAGGCCTACGGCGATCGGCTGGAAGGTATGAACCGGCAACGACTTACGCCGGAAATCCCCCCTTACCCGTCGGTCTGCTTCTACCCGATGAACAAGAAACGGGAGGTCGGCGAGAACTGGTTCAGCCTCTCCAAGGCCGAGCGCAGCCGGATGATGGGTCAGCACGCTCGTAGCGGTATGGCCTACGCCGGGAAGGTAAGCCAGCTAATTACGGTCGCCCTTGGTTTGGATGATTGGGAGTGGGGAGTTACACTGTGGGGAGCGAATCCCGCCTATCTCAAGGACATCGTTTACGAGATGCGGTTCGACGAGGCGAGCGCCCGCTACGCCGAGTTCGGAGAATTCTTGGTCGGCTACGTCTGCGACGCCGATCGCCTGATCGATCACTGCCGCGTGAGACGCTAACGAAGCGATCGCATCCCTGACCGACGCCAACCACTCTTCTTTGAGTTGCTGGTTGTCGCGTTACGGCAGGCCTGGCCAATCCCCCCGATGCCTCTCTCGCCGGTCGCCGCTGCGCCGGTCCGAGGGGGTGTCCTGGAACGGCGGTGCGATCCCTCGGTGCAGGAAGCCTTGCCCACTAAGACGACACCTTACCGATCTTCTCACATGCCGGCCACGTTACGCAGGCTATTTCTGCCAACCCTCTGCGCGCTTTCAATTGCAAGCGTTTCCCTCGCCGAGTTCCGTTCGATCGACGGCACGGGGAACAACCTCACCAACCCAACTTGGGCCATGGCGGGCGCCGAGCTGCTCCGCAAAGCGCCGGCCGCCTACCCCGGTGACGGCACGGGATCGACCATGCTCGGCGCGGCCGACCGGGGCGACCCGCGCACGATTAGCAATGCGATCTTCGCCCAGTCGGCGACGACCAGCTCCAACCGGGGCCTCTCGGCGGGCGTCTGGCAGTGGGGTCAGTTCCTTGACCACGACCTCAGCCTGACGGTCACCAACCCGGCCGAGACGACGATCATGTTCGTCCCTCAGCCCGACCCGTATGGCATGGCGATGATCCCGTTCACCCGCTCGGCGAGCTATGCCGACGGGCTCGGCATCAGGCAACAGGCGAACACCCTCACGAGCTGGATCGATGCATCGATGGTCTACGGCTCGGACGACATCCGGGCAAGCGCGCTACGCGAACACGCCGGTGGGAGGATGCTTGCCAGCGCGGGGGGGCTCTCACTGCCGACGAACGACCTGCCCGGTCTCGGATCGGTCGCGAATGATGGCGGCCCCCTCGGGGCATCGACGCTTTTCGTCGCCGGTGACATCCGCGCTAACGAGCAGACCGGCCTTACCGCTATCCACACGCTGTTCATTCGCGAGCACAATCGGCTGGCTAACGAGCTCTCTTCGACCTACGCCGGTGACGCTTCTTGGAATGACGAGCGGATCTACCAGACCGCTCGTCGCATCGTCGGCGCCGAAGTTCAGGCGATCACCTACAACGAGTTCCTGCCGGCGCTGATGGGCGAAAATTCGCCGAAAGCGAACGACTACGCTTACAACGCCGCGGTTAATCCGACGATCACGACCGAGTTCTCTTCGGCCTTCTTCCGGCTGGGTCACAGCATGCTCAACGAGAACCTGCTGCTCGCCGACGACAACGGCGCCGTGGTGGGGGCGCTCTCGCTGCGGGACTCGTTCTTCAAGCCGCAGCTGGTCATCGACTCTCCCGAGCTCGTCGATCAGGCGCTGGCCGGCTTGATGAAGCAAACCGCCAACGAACTCGACACCAAGGTGATCGACGGCGTGAGGAATTTCCTGTTCGCCCCCGTCGGTGGCATGGGGACCGACCTGCCGGCGCTCAATATCCAGCGGGGCCGCGACCACGGTCTGGCGGACTACAACACGTTCCGCCAGGCCTACGGCCTCTCGGCGGTCGCATCGTTCAGTGAAATCACCTCGGACACCTCGCTCGCCACGCAGCTCGAAGCGGTCTACGGCGACGTGAACAATATCGACGCCTGGGTCGGCGCCCTCTCCGAAGACCATCTCGCGGACGCCAGTGTCGGCGAGCTGCTCACCGCCGCGCTCGTCGATCAGTTCACCCGTTTGCGGGACGGCGACCGCTTCTTCTACGCGGGCGATGAGTATCTGTGGTCCAACGACATCGCGTCGATGATTGACTTCGATACGCTGACGATGATGGACGTGCTCGACTGGAACACGTCTATGGACATGGCCGCGATGCCGGCGAGCTTTTTCATGCTCGCGGTGGTTCCCGAACCATCAACGCTCGTGATGGTAGTTGCGGGGCTTTTGGGCGTCGTACGGCGGCGCTGAGAGAAGTTTGGTGGCGTACTCCCGGCGCTGGCGCTTAGGGCTCACTTTCTGACGCTGCTCACGTCCGGGAGCCCTAAGCGCCAGCCCCGGGAGTACGCCACGAACTAGCGCTCCGACGGCAAAACATCCACCCACACGAGCCGGTGGTCCGAAGCCGCCGCCGCTTCGGCGCCCTCCTCACCGGCCTTGGGCCAGTAGACGCCCGAGCCCACCACTCGCAGATCTTTCGACGGCAGCGTGTAATCGATGCGTAGATTGCCGAATCCCTCGGCGCTGAAGTTGCCGGTGTTGTTGGCTGCGTCGCCGACCTGATCGGCATTAATATCGACGTGGGCCTGGCTCGCAGCGACGGCGCCATCGCTGGTGGGCTTCGGATCGGGCGCCATGCGGGGGCCGGCGATCAGGTCGCGGATCGCCACGCGGACGCCGTCGCCATCATTGGGGTCGGCGTTGAGGTCGCCGAGAACGATGAAGGGCTGCCCCGAGGGTATTGCCCCGGCGACCCCATTGTCATCGACGAAGTAATCGCCGAGGCAGCCGGCCGCGTACTCGGTCACCAGCCGCACCTCGTCGGCGTTCCGCAGGCCGTTGCGGTCCTCGGGCCCATCGAACACCGGCGGTGTCGGGTGCGAGCACAACAGATGCAGCGGCCCCGCGGGTGTTTTCACCACCACGTCCATGAACGTCTTCGACGGCAGCCGCAACTGGTCCCAGACCTCGGTCGGGTAGTACGGCTCGCCGGTCGCAGGATCGACCGGCTGACGGGCGTCGGGGAGCTTGCTCCACAGCAGGTTTTGGAAGGTCCGCGTCGCCGCCTCGTCGATCGGCCAGCGCGACAGGACCGTCATGCCGTACTGCCCCGGGTAGCGGCCATATCCCCATGCGTCCGCGGCCCCGTCGGTCCGGCCATCGTTATCAAGGTCGAGCCCCGAAGGCACACCCGTGTTTACCGGCGCCGCGAACCGGTACGGATACGACACCCCCTCCAACCCAGCCGCTTGCGGCTTAGCGGCGTACCGCTCGGCAAACAGCCCCGCCGGATCGTCCCCCGGCGCGTAGTCGACCTCACAAAGCAACACCACGTCCGGCCGCACGCGCTGCAACACCTCGGCGATCCGCTTCGCCTGCTGCGAATGGCCCGATCGCAATTCGGCGGCGAGCTGCCCGCTCCGTCCGCGGTACATAGCGACGTTGTAAGAAGCGATCCGTATCGCGTCCTCCGCCGGCGGCGCCGGGTCGGCCGCAAGGGTCGCCTGACCGCTAAGAGCCATCAGCATCGCGACGAGAACTCTTCGGACCATAAAACCTTGATGGGGCAGAACCTCGCTCCGGACTTCGTCTATCTTCTTCCGTTTCTCCTGCCCCCCCGTTAGACTCGGCCGCCACAGGCGACGCAACGGTTCCCCACCGAATTCGAGGTCAAGACAAGCGTGAGCGGCGTCATCGAAGTCCAGCACCCGCTGATCGACTGCCACCTGACGCGGCTGCGCGACGCGCGGACGCCGCCGGACGAGTTCCGGCAGCTGATCCGCCGGTTGGCGACCCTGCTGGCTTACGAGGCGACGCAGGACCTCGCCTGCGAGTCGACCGAGGTCACGACGCCGCTGACGACGACCCAGGGGTCGCGGCTCGCCGAGCGGGTGGGGCTGGTGCCGATCCTCCGCGCGGGGCTGGGGATGATCGACCCGGTGCTCGACCTGATTCCGTCGGCCGAGGTCTGGCACCTGGGCCTCTACCGCGACGAGGCGACCGCTGAGCCGATCGAGTACTACAGCAAGCTCCCGCCGGGGCGGCCGGTCGAGGTGGCGCTGATCCTCGACCCGATGCTCGCCACCGGCGGCTCGGTCACCGCGGCGCTCGAAACGCTCAAGCGGTGGGGCGTCAATCGGGTGAAGATGCTCTCGGTCCTGGCCGCGCAGGAGGGGATCGATAACGTCTCCCGCGCCTTCCCCGACTCGCAGATCTACGTCTGCCGGATCGATCCAATCCTCAACGATTCGAAGTTCATCGTCCCCGGCCTGGGCGACGCGGGGGATCGGATCTTCAACACGCCGCGTTGAGGCGGGGCGGGCTGTCGGCTGTCAGCTATCGGCTATCGGCTGACAACAACTACCTGTTTTCGCCGATAGCCGAAAGCCAATAGCCGACAGCCCTCCATGGATCGCGTCTCAAGCCTCTTCGGACTCGTCACGATCGTCGGCCTGGCGTGGCTGATGAGCTCGCACAAGACGAGGTTCCCGGTGCGGGTCGTCGTCGGCGGTGTGCTGCTGCAGTTCGCCCTCGCGCTAGTGATCCTCAAGACCTCGTTCGGCAAGAGCCTCTTCGAGGCCGTCGATAAGGTCTTTGTCGGCCTCTTGAGCTGTGTCGATGCGGGGACTGTTTTCGTCTTCGGCGAGAACTTCGCCGAGCACTTCTTCGCGTTCCGGGTGCTGCCGACGATCATCTTCTTCTCGGCGTTCATGTCGATCTTCTACTACTACGGGATTATCCAGAAGGTCGTCGGCCTGATGGCGGTCGTCATGCAGAAGACGCTCGGAACCTCCGGCGCCGAAACTCTGTCGGCGGCGGCGAACGTCTTCGTCGGCCAGACCGAGGCGCCGCTCGTGATCAAGCCGTACATCGCGACGATGACCAAGTCGGAACTGAATGCGGTGATGGTGGGCGGCTTCGCGACGATGGCGGGCGGCGTGCTCGGCGCGCTGTCGGCGATGGGCATCAACGCGGGGCACCTGCTGGCGGCGTCGGTCATCTCGGCGCCGGGCGCCCTGCTGATCGCCAAGGTG
>JBGSJY010000008.1:0-2873 GCA_041741515.1 Pirellulales bacterium
AACGCCTGGGTCGCCAGCGGCCACCACCGCAGCGGGCTACAACTTGCGCCGCCAACGGCGCGGCTACTTAGCGCGATGATTCGCGGCGTGCCGTGCGACCTGCCGGCGGCGCCGTTCGATCCGGTCCGGTTTACGGCCGCAACGGTGGCATGACGCACGGTGGCGGTATTCGGAGCGACCAAATCCGAGGCGTCGCTGGGTCGAACGATGCTTGTCGGCTGGTTACGATGCGTCGGCAAAGGTTGCCCCTCTCCTCTCTCTGCGAGCCACTCCGATGCGTCTGCCCAGGATCTTCTATTCCCTTGTTTGCGCCCTCACGATGGCGGCGGTTGCCGCGACTGCCGCGACCGCGGAAGTGAAGCTGCCATTCCTCTTCACGCACCACATGGTGCTGCAGCGCGACCAGCCGGCGCCGGTGTGGGGCAAGGGGGCGCCGGGCGAGATGGTGACGGTCCGCTTTGGGAATCAAGAGCATCAGGCCACGGCCGACGACGCGGGCAAGTGGAGGGTGACGCTCGACCCGCTCTCGCTGGGCAAGCCGCGCGAGCTGACAGTCACCGGATCGGAGTCTGGCGAGCCGGTCGTAGTGCGGGACGTGCTGGTGGGGGACGTCTGGATCTGCTCGGGCCAGTCGAACATGGAATGGCCGGTTGAGAACTCCAAGGACGGCGACCTCGACCTAACGGCCGCCAACCGCCGCAGAATCCGCCTCTTGCATGTCAACCAGATGGGCTCGCAGGAGCCGCTGGAGGACGTGGACCAGGCTTGGAGGGTCGCGAATCGGGAGTCGGTCAAGTCGTTCTCGGCGGTCGGCTATTACTTCGGCGTGCAGTTGCAGGAGTCGCTGAACGTGCCGATCGGCCTGATCCGCAACGCCTGGGGCGGGTCATCGGCCGAGGCGTGGGCGCCGCTCGACGAGCTGCAGGACGCCGAGATGTACGGCCCGTTGCTGGAACGCTGGAAGAAGGTCGAGAGCGAAAACGACGAGGCCGCGTTGCGCGCCGAGTACGCCACGAAGCTCGACGAGTTTTACCAGCAGCGCGACGCCGCCTACGCCGCCGGCCAACCGGTCGGGCGCGCGCCGTGGATCGATAACTCGCTCTTCCATCAGCACCGCCCGGCGAACCTCTACAACGCCCGCGTGCTGCCGCTCGTGCCGTTCGCGATCAAGGGAGTGATCTGGTACCAGGGCGAGTCGAACGCGGGCCGCGCTTACCAGTACCGCGACCTGTTCCCGCGGATGATCACCTCGTGGCGTAAGGCGTGGGGACAGGGGGACTTCCCCTTCTACTGGGTTCAGCTCGCCGACTTTACGCCCGAGACGGCCGGGCCCGTGAAGGGTTCCGACTGGGCCGAGCTGCGGGAGGCCCAGACGATGACCATCGGCGCCGTCCCCAACGCGGGCGAGGCGGTCATCATCGACATCGGCGAGGCCAACGACATCCACCCGCGCAACAAGCGCGAGGTCGGCCTGCGGCTGGCGCGGCTGGCGCTGGCCGAGACTTATGGAAAGAAGATCAAGGCGGCGAGTCCGCGCTACGAGAGTTTGTCGATCGACGGCGACAAGGCGACCGTCACGATCGCCGACGTGGGCGGCGGCCTCAAGACCTTCGACGGGGTGGCGCCGCGGGGGTTCACCATCGCGGGCGAGGACCAAGTGTTCCACGCGGCGACGGCCGAGATCGTCGATAAGTCGAAGGTCGTCGTCCACTCGGACGACGTGCAGGACCCGGTCGCTGTCCGGTACGGGTGGGCGAACAACCCGGTGGTCAACGTCTTCGACTCGGCGTGGCTGCCGCTGACGCCCTTCCGCACCGACGACTGGCCCGGCGTGACGGCCGAGGCGCGTTAGAGAGGGACGCTGGTGAGCCGTGTCGTTCCAATCCTCCGACTCACGGAGTCAAGGGGGAAATCTCGCGCAGAGACGTGGAGGGTAAACGGCAAAGACTCACGCAAAGCCGCAATGGCGCAAAGAAAAATTAGAAAGACCGCGGCCGCAGACGATCGCGTAGCTGTCTGTCCTTTGCGGCTTTGCGGCTTTGCGTGAGTCTTATCAGCTACCACTCTGCGTCTCTGCTCTGCGCGAGACTCTACGACTTAAGCTCGTGCGACGCTAACCGAAGAGGCCTTTCTTCAAGAAGGCTTTGCGGGCCGTCTCGACGTCGGGCTCGATGCTGAAGAGCTTGTCGAGCCGGGTGATCTTGAAGACCTCTTTGATGTCGGGCGACACGCTGGCGAGCTTCATCTTCGCCTTGTAGCCGGTGACCTTCTTCTGGGTCTTCACGAGCTTGCCGAGCATCGACGACGACATGAACTGGACTTTTGAGAAGTCGAGGATGACGCGGCCTTCGGTCGAGGCGTCGATCGCCGCGTCGAGTTCGTGCTCGAGCTTCTCGATCTTCTGCTCGTCGAGCAGACGGACGTCGTCGATCTGGATGCAGAGGATGCCGTCGCGGATTGCGGTGGTAATCGCCATGAGTGGGGCCCGGTGGAGGGGTAGGCAAGGGCTAGCAGTCTACACAACCAACGGCTCATTGCACGCTTTGAGACAAGAAACGAGGGGAGGGATCTCCCAACGCGAATCCCGCGTGATAAGTCCAGCAATCGCTGTAATGGCAACGAGGGATTTAACCACGACGGACTCGAAGGACACGACGGGCTGCCTCCAGGACTGAGGATGCCTCGGCAAGCAGGCCGTCGTGTCCTTTGTGCCCGTTGTGGTCCCCCCTCCTCTTATTTCAGCGTTTGACTCCGACGCTACCGGGGCGACGGGCGGAGCTTCACCCCGACCGGCTACCTGGAGCACGCCGAGGCCACGGCGCAGGTGGTGCAGCCGCCGGCTGTGCCGCAGCCACCCGTGGCGTCGGCCGTGC
>JBGSJY010000009.1:0-8558 GCA_041741515.1 Pirellulales bacterium
CAGCGGCCCTCGTGGCGCCGCAGGTCGCCGTCCATCGCGGGGCCGATGTGCCACAGCTCGTGGACGACCGTCGTCAGCCGCTCCTCGAAGGGATGATCGAAGAAGCGCGGCAAGTAGAAGTTCAAGAGGTATAGGCACTCGCGGCCGTGCCGATCGACCACCCGCGGGCACTTGTAGCGGCGGCCACGGAAGCGCCCGACCTCGGCGCCCTTCTCAAACCGCAGCGGCGTCAACGACGCCTGCAAGCCATGCGTCACGCGCCGCCGCGCCTGTCGATACCCGACCGCCACGCGCGTCATGTCGATGTGCCGCAGCTCATCGACCCGCTGACACAGGTCGCGGCAGAGGTGCTCCATCGCAGCGGTGAAATCGAACGCCATGCGGTTTCTGTAATCGGTTTACCCCGGAGGCGCGGAGATGGATTACAAGATTTTCACCACGACGGGCACGACGAACACGACGGTCAATTACCGGGATAAATGTAGCCCAACCAAGCCGCTCGTCGTGTCCTTCGTGTCCGTCGTGGTGAAAAAAACAAAACGGGCGGCGCTCAGAAGCGCCGCCCGTTTGGATTGTTTACTTTGTTGCCGGAGGATCACTCCGCGGCGACGGTCTCGGCGGGCTCGTCCGACGTGTCGAACGACGGCTTGGCGGCCTTCTGGACGACGCGGTCGTTCTTGCCGACGAACTCGATCATCGCCCGCACGCCGGCGTCGCCCAGCCGCGGCGTCGCCAGACGCAGCACGCGGGTGTAGCCGCCGGGGCGCTCGACGTAACGCGGCGCGACCTCTTCGAAGAGGACGCTGACGGCCTGCTTGTCGCCCAGCAGCTGCAAGCAACGACGGCGGGCGGCCACGGCCGGCGAGATGGCGGCGTTCCACTTGGCCCATTGCTCGCTCTGGCGCCACTTCTTCCAGGCGTCGGTGCCACGCTCGGCCGACGGGCCGAACTCCTCGGCGGCGCTGGTGGCGGCCAGCGACTTCTTGGCGATCGTCACGCACTTCTCGACCAGCGGGCGGACTTCCTTCGCCTTGTGGACGGTCGTGATGATCCGGCCCTTGACCTTCGGCGTCGACTCGAGGTCGAGGTAACGCAGGTCGTCGGTGTCGCGCTCGGTGAGGATCAGCGCGCTGGCCAGATTGCGGAGCAACGCCCGCTGGTGGTTCGGGTTGCGGCCGAGCTTACGGCCTCGCTTGCGGTGACGCATAGTTTTTACGCTGTCGGCTAATGGCTGTCGGCTATCGGCCTAAAAAGTACTGAGTGATTAGTTGCTGTAAATATCACACGCTGTAAAGCCGACAGCCGATAGCTGACAGCCGACAGCCGTCGTTCTGTCAGATGCCCACAGGCGAGCCGACACGCATGCCCAGGTGCAGGCCCAGCGCCCGCAGACGTTCCTGCACTTCGGTGAGCGTCGTCTCGCCAAAGTTGCGGACTTCGAGCAGGTGGTCTTCGGTGCGGGAGACCAGCTCACGGACGGTGAGGATGTTCTCCGACTCCAGGCAGTTGCTCGCCCGCACGCTGAGGTTGAGCTCGGCGATCGGCATGTTGAGCTTCGCCTCGGTGGAGGGATCGACGCCGCCCGACACTACGGCGCGGGCCGGCGAGCGGACTTGTGGCCCCAACTCCGAGTACTGCACGAACGGGTTGAGGTGCTTCCGGAGGATCTTCGCCGACTCGACCATCGCCATCTCCGGGCCGACCGAGCCGTCGGTCCAGATCTCGATGGTGAGCTTATCGTAGTTGGTCTTCTGACCGACACGGGTCTCTTCGACCTCGTAGCGGACGCGCGTCACGGGGCTGAAGATCGCGTCGACCGGGATGATGCCGATCTCTTGCACGCCCGCGCTGTGCTCGCTGGCGGGGACGTAGCCGCGCCCGTTCTCGATCACCATCTCCATGACGAACGGCACGTTGTCCGTGAGCGTCGCGAGGACGTGGTTCTTGTTGATGATCTCGACCGACTCGTCGGTTTCGACCTCACCGGCGAGGATGTCGCCCGCCGTGTTCCGCTCGACGCGGAGCACCTTGGTGGCGTCGAGATGGTTCTTGACCACCAGCGACTTGACGTTCAGCACGATGTCCGTCACGTCCTGGAGGACGCCGGGGATCGTGGTGAACTCGTGCTGGGCGTTGTGCAGCTTGATCTGCGTGACGGCGCTCCCCTCGAGGCTCGAGAGCAGCACACGCCGCAGGCTGTTGCCAACCGTTGCGCCAAAGCCGCGGTGGAAGGGCTCGGCGACGAACTTGCCATAGGTTCGGGAGAGCGTCTCCTGCTCGCACGTCACCATGCTCGGCAGTTCGAGTCCACGCCAACGAATGTGCATCGGGGTCTCCTTCGGAGGCTGTCGGCTGTCGGCCGTCGGCTATGGGCCGGCCCTGTAGCGGGCCGGCTCGGTATTCTCAATTCGATTGGTTTTTTACTCGTTGCTTGGCGGATCAGGCCGACAGCCGCCCCAGTCAACGGGGGGGCTGACAGCCGACAGCCACCCCGCTTTAGCGGGAGCACAGCTCGATGATCAGCTGGATTTCGACGGGGATCGAAACGTCCTCGATGCTCGGCAGGCGGCCGACAATCCCTTCGGGGACTTGGCTCTCGGTGACCGCGAGGTAGTCGGGGATCATCTTGTTGCTGTCGGCCTGGGCGGCGCGGACGGCGTCGAGGCTCTCGGCGCGGTTCTTGACGCGGATCACGTCGCCGGCGCGGACCTGGACGCTGGGGATCGTGCACTTGCGGCCGTTGACCGTGATGTGCCCGTGCGAGATCAACTGGCGGGCCTGCGGGCGGCTGACGCCGAAGCCGAGGCGGTGCACCACGTTGTCGAGCCGGCGCTCCAGCAGGCTCAGCAGCACGTCGCCCGTGTTGCCCTTGGAGCGTTCGGCCTTCTCGAAGTAGAGGCGGAACTGCTTCTCCAGCACGCCGTAATAGTGCTTGACCTTCTGCTTCTCACGGAGCTGCGTGCCGTAGGCGGTCATCTTGCCGCGGCGCGGGGGCTGCTGGCCGGGGGGCCCTTCGCGACGCTCGAAGGCGCACTTCGTGGAGTCGCAGCGCGTGCCCTTGAGGAAGAGCTTCGCGCCGTCGCGGCGGCACAGACGACAAACAGGACCGGTGTAACGAGCCATGGGAGGCGGTGAGACCTGAGGCTTGAGCAATGAGTGAATGTGGAAAGCGAGCCGCGTCGTGCCGACGCGTCACCAACTAGACGCGGCGCTTCTTGCGCGGGCGGCAGCCGTTGTGCGGCAGCGGCGTGATGTCCTCGATCGACTTGACCTTCAGGCCGGCGGCCTCCAGGGCGGTGATGGCGCTTTCGCGGCCGGAGCCAGGGCCCTTCACCTTCACGTCGATATCCCGCATGCCGTACTTCTTGGCCTTCTCGGCGGCCTGCTGCGCGGCGCACTGGCCGGCGAACGGCGTGGCCTTGCGGCTCCCCTTGAAGCCGCTGGTGCCGGAGGTGGCCCAGCAGAGGGTGTCACCCTTGGGATCGGTGATCGTGACGGTCGTGTTGTTGAACGTCGCGTTGATGTAGGCGACGCCGACCGCGATATTGCGCTTGGTGCGGCGGGCTTTGTCGGGCGACTTGGCAGTGGTTTTGGCCACGGCGGGGACTCGGTGGTTTGAGAGCTACTGAACTTGAAAGCTGCTGAATGGCGTACGCAAAGCGGGCGTCAGCGGAGGTCCTTGACGCCCTTCTTGCCGGCCACCGTCTTCTTCGGGCCCTTGCGGGTCCGGGCGTTGGTCTTGGTGCGCTGGCCGCGGACGGGCAAGCCGCGGCGGTGACGCACGCCGCGGTAGCAGGCGATGTCCCGCAAGCGGGCGATGTTTTGCGACACCTGCCGGCGCAACTGGCCCTCGACCGTGTAGTCCTTGTCCAACAGAGCGGCGACGCGGGCCGCTTCGTCCTCGGTCATGTCGCGGGCGCGGGCCGTCGGGCTGATGCCGGCCTTCTCGCACAGCTCGCGGGCGACCCGGGGGCCGACGCCGTAGAGGTACTGCAGCGAGATCACCGTCGGACGGTCGCCGGGGATATCGACACCTTGGAGACGTGGCATTGAGAACGCTCTTCGAAGAAGACTGCTTGGAGGAATCGCGGGGGGAGGAACTGCTGCTGGAGCGCGTCAGGACTTACTTCCAGGCCAGGGCGGGCTTCCAGGCCTGGGCGGGTCGCAACCGCCCGGCCAGAGAACTTCCAGGCCTGGGGCGGCGCAACGCCCCGGCCAGAAACTAGCCCTGGCGTTGCTTGTGGCGTGGGTTCTCGCAGACGACGCGGATCACTCCACGACGCTTGACGACCTTGCACTTGGCGCAGATCCGCTTGACGCTGGCTCGGACTTTCATCGCTGTCTCGTTCGCGGCGCCCCGAAGAGCGACCGCAGGTTTGCTTGGCGTCACCGGGACTGGGGCCGAGGCCCTGGTCGGCCCCCGGGGTCGGGACCGGTGGCGCGCCGCTTGTTTTCTGGGGCAATCCCCCGAGCGCACCCTATCGGGGCCCGGGAAACGTAGAGAATCGAGGATAATAGGGGATAGCGGCGGGGGTGTTCAACCCCTCTTGTCGAGGTTTCTGTCGCGGCGGGCGGGCCGGCTGGGTGAGATGGGGTGGAACGCGGGGTTGCGCTGCGGTCCGGGGGCTGCCGCCCCACGGCTGAGAAACTCACGATTCTCGATGACCTCCGCAGGCGCCTCAGCCGTCGGCCGAAGCCCTCGGCCGATTGACGGCCCGACTCCCTCAATCCTCCAGCAGCTCCCACTCGTCGTCCGCGGGAGCTTCGGTCAGCCGCTTCGGCCCGTCCTTGGTGATCGCAATCGTGTGCTCAAAATGGGCGCTGGGCTTGCCGTCGGTGGTCACCTGGGTCCAGTGATCCTTCAGCATCTTGACCTGCTTGGTGCCCATGTTGACCATCGGCTCGACCGCGATCACCAGGCCCGGCTCGATGTTGAAATCGCCCCGACCGCGGAGCGAGCGGCTGACGAAATTCGGCACCTGCGGGTCTTCGTGCATGCTGCGGCCGATGCCGTGGCCAACGAAGTTCTCCACCGACGCAAAGCCGCAGTCCTTGACGTAGCGCTCCATTGTCGAGGCGACCTGGCTCCAACGGGTTTTGACGTGCAGCAGGTCGAAAGCCAGGTCGAGCACGGCCTGGGTGCAGTCGAGCAGTCGCTGGACGTCCGCCGAGACCTCGCCAACCTTGTACGTGTAGGCCGCGTCGCCGCACCACCCGCCGATCCGGACGCCCGTGTCGAGGCTGAGGATCTCCCCCTCTTTGAGCGGCACGTCGTCCGGGATGCCGTGGACGACCGCGTCGTTTTTCGACATGCAGGTGACCGCGGGGAAGGCCGGCCTGCCCTTGTCGTGGTTGGGGTAGTTGAGGAACAGCGGCGTGCCGTTGCGGGACTTGAAGTAAGCGGCGATCGCCGCGTCGATCTGGCTCGTGGTGGCGCCGGGACGGACCATCTCGCCGGCGATCTGGTGCGCCTTCCACACCGCCAAGCCGGAGCGGCGCATGAGCCGGATCTCGCGTTCACTCTTGAGTTGGATCACCGCCGCTTAGTCCCGCTGCAACTGGATAGCCCTCGCCGACAGAGGCATTTATATGGGGCTGGGGACATTGAGGGGAGATGGGGGGGCGGTCGTTCGGTGGCAGCAAATCGACTTGTGAGCGGGCCGCAGTCGCTATCAACCCTTGCTACGACGACTCAAGCCTTCCCACGACTCAAGGCGTCGAGCCACTTCCCACTTCCCACTCGAACGTTCTCCCGTTCACTAGCGATCGCCTCGGCGGGAACGGCGGCAATGGCGACCGCCGCCGCGGGCTACGCCGAGCGTCGCTTCTCAAGCTCGGCCACCACCCGGGCGAAGACGTCGTCGGGCGAGCCGAGCGCGTCGATGCGGCAGAGCACGCCCCGCTTGTCGTAGTAGCCCAGCAAGGGCGCCGTCGACAACGCGTACAATCGCAAGCGCTCTTGGACGGTCTCTTCGCTATCGTCCTCGCGGCCCCGCGAGGAGAGCCGACGGAACAGCTCGGGCTCGGGGATCACAAACTCGATGACGGCGTTGAGCGGCGTCCCTCGCTTCGCCAGCAGTTTGTCGAGCGCCTCGGCCTGGCCGAGAGTGCGCGGGAAGCCGTCGAACAGGTACCCGGTCTGGCAATCGTCGGCGTCGAGTCGATCGGCGACCAGCTTGATGACGAGATCGTCGGGGGCGAGGCGGCCCGCCTCGAAGTACTTGGCCGCTTCGAGGCCGATGGCGTGCCCGTCGTCGCGGGACTTGCGCAGGATGTCCCCGGTCGACAGGTGCGTCAGGCCGAGCGACTTGGCGACCCGGAGCGACTGCGTCCCTTTGCCAGCGCCGGGAGGTCCGATGAATACAACTCGCATGGCTGGCGACCCTCCGCCGGTCGTTGGGCCCCGTCAACGTTTGGGGCGGGGCGCGGTTAGGCTACGCCTACTCCAACAGACCCTTGTAGTTACGCATCACCAAGTGGCTATCGATCTTCTGCACCAAGTCGAAAGCGACGCTCACAGCGATCAGCAGGCTGGTGCCGCCGTAGAACATCGCGATGCCCCAAGGCACGTCGAGGCCCGTTACGATCAGTGACGGGATGATCGCAATCAGCGCCAGGAAGCCGGCGCCGACATACGTGATCCGGAACATGACCTTCTCAAGATAATCAGCCGTCCGCTTGCCGGGGCGATATCCGGGGATAAACGAGCCGAAATTCTTGAGGTTTTCCGCCATGTCCTTCGGGTTGAAGGTGATGGCCGTCCAGAAGTAGCAGAAGAAGTAAATCAGCACCAAGAACAGCAGGTTATAGAAGAACGTCTGCTGATTGAACGCGCCGGCGAGCCCCTGGAATAGCGACTTGAAGAAGCCGTCCTCCCAGCCCTGCACCATCGGGTCGAGCTGCTGCAGGAAGAGGCTCGGGAACATCAGCAGGCTGCTGGCGAAGATGATCGGCATGACGCCAGCCTGATTCACCTTCAATGGCAGATACTGCCGCGTGCCGCCGACGACGCGACGGCCGCGGACGTGCTTGGCCGACTGCGTCGGAATGCGCCGTTGGCTCTCCGTGATCGCGATCACGCCGATGATGATCGCAAAGAACAGGGCCGCGAGCAGGATCAAGGTGATCAGGCTATAGGGCGTCTGGGCGTCGCCGGTCAGGCGCAGGGTCGAGCCCGAATAGAGCAGGTTCATGGCCTGGGGTGCGCGGCTCAGGATGCCGGCCATGATCAGGAGGCTGATGCCGTTGCCGATGCCGTACTCATCGATCTGCTCGCCGAGCCACATCAGGAAAATAGTGCCCGCCGTCATCGTTAAGACCGAGACGATCGTCCACCCGATATACATATTGCCGGTCGCTGAGTTCACAAACTCCGCCGCCACCAGCCCCTGCGAATTCGCGAAGGACGTGACGAAGAACCAGCTCTGGATCAAGCAGAGGAATACGGTCGCATACCGTGTGTACTCGTTGATCTTCTTGCGGCCCGCTTCGCCCTCCTTCTGGAGAGCTTCCAGCGAGGGGATCACGCTGCCGAGCAACTGGAAAATAATCGAGGCCGAGATGTAGGGCATGATGCCCAGGCCGAAGATCGTGATGTCGTTCAGCTTGCTGGCGCTGAGGATCGCCACCTGCTGGAGCATGCCGTTGAGGCCGCCCTGCGACTGCTGGAACTGCTGGATCTTCTCGACGTCAACAATCGGCAGGCTGATCTGAAAGCCGACACGATAGACGCCCAAGAGAAACAGCGTGAGCAGGATCTTCCTGCGGAGCTCGGGGATCTGCCAGACGACGCGGAGCTTCTCGAACATGGGTAAGAACGCAATCCGTTGTGCCGATTCGGGCCGTGAAGCGTCGGGCCGTAAAACGTCGGGCCGTTGTGGAATATGGGAGTCGCCGGCGGCCGCGGATGATCGCGTCCCTTCGCAGAGCCGACGCCCCCTTTCGGGAGGCCCGCCCCACAGAGAGAGACTCGCGGAAATCCGTGAGCCTCTGCCGAACCTAAGACATTAGGCCGCGGGGCCGTTTTGATGCAAGCCCGCCGGTGCGCAGGCCGCCCCCACGAAACCGGCGGCTACAACTCCAGCAGAGCGAATCCAGCGTAGCAAATCAGCAAGACTCACTTCTTCGCAGCGGCCGCGGCGGCCTTCTTCTCAGCCTTGATCGCCCGTTGCTTCACGATCACCGGGATCGGACCGGGGACGACCACCATCTCGGCGCCCGCCTTCTCGATCTTCTCGATTGCCGACTTGCTGAAGCGGTGGGCGCTGATCTTGAACTTCTTGGTTAGTTCGCCATCGCCCAGGACCTTCAGCTCGTCGAAACGACCCTTGGCGACGTTCTTGGCCACCAGGGCCTCGATCGTCACTTCGGCGCCAGCTTCGAAAGCCGCGTCGATGTCGCCGAGGTTGATGACGGCGACCGTCTTGGCCCACTTGTTGTTGAAGCCACGCTTCGGGATGCGCTGCCAAATGCGGGTCTGACCGCCGGCGAACATCGCGTGGGGCTTCGAGCCGGCGCGCTGGCCAGCGCCGTTGCGGCCGCGACCGGCGAGCTTGCCG
>JBGSJY010000010.1:0-2686 GCA_041741515.1 Pirellulales bacterium
GATCCCCCGGCGCCGGCGCGGGCCGTCCGCGGGGCGTCCGATTGTGCCGGTTGCGCCGGGATTGGCCGCCAACGGGCGCGACGTTTCGCCGCTCGGGCCCCTGAGAGCGGGGGAACGCCGGCGGCGTGACCTAGCCTTGGATGTCCCGTTCCCTGCGCGCGTCTTCACCGTATGGCCTCCACCGCTACGCCCGTCGAGATCGCTCACGCCGCTAGCGTGGACGGCGACGCCAGCAATCCGACACCGGCGGGCCCCGATATCGGCGCGCTGCTGAGGTCGGTCGGCGCCGCCGCGGTGGCGCAGGGCAAGAGCAGCCCCGAGCAGCGGGCGATCGGAGCTGCGGAGCAGCAGAAGCTCGTGGAGGGGCGGCTGGGGATGGCTTCGGCGTTGTTCACGTCGCTGCGTTGCAAGCACCCCAGCACGGCCGATCACAGCCTTCGGGTGGCGGTGGGCTGCAGCGCGTGGGCCGCGGCCCTCGAGATGCCCGGCAAGCTCCGCACCCACCTCGAGGCGGCGGCGCTGCTGCACGACGTCGGCAAGATCGGCGTCCCCGACGCGATCCTCAACAAGACGGGCCGGCTCTCGGACGTCGAGCTCGATATCGTCGACTCCAGCCGCGAAGCCTCCCGGCACATCCTCTGGGCGGCCGGCGCGCCGGACGAGATCGTGGAGGGAGTCGCGACGGCGTCGGCTTGGTTCGATGGCTCGCACCGCAGCGTGACGCTCACCGGAGAACAGACGCCGTTTGTCGCACGGATGATCGCTATCGTCGACGCTTTCGACGCGATGACGACGGACCAGGTCTACCGCCCGGCCCGGTCGCGCGAGCGGGCGATCGCCACCCTCTACGAACAAGCGGGAACGCAGTTCGATCCCGACCTCGTGCAGAGCTTCTGCGAGCTGTTCAGCAGGGACCAGAGCCGACTCGAGGCCGACGTCGCTAACCGCTGGTTGCAGAGCGTCTCCGGGATCCGCTCGCCGTGGAAACACACCCACCGAACAGCGGCGAGCCCCCCCTCGGAGGCGGCCGCCAGTGAGATCGACCTGTTCACGTCCAAGCTGGTCGAGAACATGCACGACGCGGTCGTGTTCATCGACAGCCAACGGGTGATCAGCCATTGGAACACGGGCGCCGAGAAGCTCACCGGCGTCGGCGCCGCCGCGGCGCTGGGCAAGGAGCTGACGCCGTCGCTGCTCGACATGACCCGCGTGACGGGCGGCATGATCGACGACAGCGCATGCCCGGTGAAGAAAGCGCTGAGCGACGGGCTGCAGGCGCTCGAACGCATCGCGGTGATTGGCCGCAACGGCCAGAGCATCACCATCGACATGCACATCATCCCCGTGAGCGCCACGGGCCGTCCGGGCCACTTCGTTGGCGCCGCGGTGTTGATGCACGACGTGTCGAGCGAGGCGTCGCTCGAAGAACGATGCCAGGCGTTGCACACCGAGATGACCAAGGACCCGATGACGCAAGTCGCCAATCGGGCCGAATTCGACCGCATGCTGGCCTCGTTCGTCGAGGCGCACCTTGAGACCGACTTGCGATGCAGCCTAATCATGGCGGACATCGACCACTTCAAGAGCATCAACGACAACTACGGCCATCAAGCGGGCGACGAAGCGATCATCACCTTCGCCAACTTGATGAAGACGATGTGCCGGGCCGGCGACCTGGTGGCGCGGTACGGCGGGGAAGAGTTCGCCATCCTCTGCGCCGATTGCAACAACGCGACCGCCGCCAAGCGCGCCGACGCGATCCGCAAGAAGCTCTCCGAGACGCCCCACTCGTCCCTGGGGGGCAAACAAATCACGGCCAGCTTTGGCGTGACCGAACTGCAGCCGGGCGATACCCCCGAAACCCTCCTCCGTCGCTCCGATCGGGCCTTGCTGCAGGCCAAGGACCAGGGGCGTAACCAAGTGGTTCAACTGGGTGACGGCATGCAAACCGAAAACCAACCGAAGTCGAGCTGGGGAGGCGTGGGGAAGTGGTTGATGGGATCGATCACAGGCGGCCGCGGCTCCGCGGTCGAGACGCGCCTCGTGACCAACGTCCCGATCGAGCTGGCGATCGATAAGCTCCGTGGCTTCATCGCCGACCGCAACGCGGAGATCGTCAAGACGAGCGAAAACTACATCCGCTTGATCACCGAAGAGTCGGCAAGCGGCGGGAACCGGCGGAACGGCGATCAGCCCGTCAGCTTCATCGTCGAGCTAAAGCTGACCCAAGAGCATGTCGAGCGGGTGAACAGTTCGGGCCTCGCCGCCGGCAAGTACGTCCACACTTACGCCGACGTGCGGATCGAACCCCGCCGCGAACGCGACCGTTCCAAGGCGAAGATGGTCGACCTCGCCCGCAAGCTGCTCAGCAGCCTGCAGGCCTACCTGATGGCGAAAGAAGCGACGGTCGAGGCCGAACCCGCCGTCTAAATGCCGGGAACCACCGACGCGTTCTCAGGCCGAAGCTGGCTCGCTGGGCCGACCACTACGCGCGCCCACCCCTAAAGCAGGAGCCGGGAGACGTCAGTCCCAGGAGCGCAGCGGGGTGAAGTGGACCCCGAAAACTGGACCACCTGATAGTATGCGATCCGGCGTGAGCCGGGTTGCCGAATCAGGAGGATCGAGATGGGGAGGAAGCGACGTACGTTTAGCAGTTCGTTCAAGGCGAAGGTGGCGTTAGCGGCGG
>JBGSJY010000011.1:0-2347 GCA_041741515.1 Pirellulales bacterium
CGGCCGCAGCGGGCCTGTTCGCGGCGTTCGTGATCGGTCTGCTCAATCCGCCCGCGTCCCCGGAATATACCGGCTCGATGATTATGGAAGAGGCCATCACGCTGTTCATGCGGGAGATGGCCGATCCGAAGGCAGACGAGCACGGCCCGGCCGACGCCCGGCCCAACGAGTTCCCGCTGAGCCGCGACGTGTTCGATACGGCCGAGATCGAGTGGCGTTCGATCGAGGGATTTGCCGGCCGGCACGGCGTGGCCTACGATATGCCCGGCCCGCCCCGCGATCCGCAGGTGAAGGCCACGCTGTACGTGATCCGCGGCAGCGTCGAAGACCTGCCGGAACAGCCTCGGCCGGAACTGTCGGAAGGCCGCTTCAGCACGGGCAATTGCTATACCCTGGCGTGGCAAGACCGGGACCGCGGCCTGCTGTACGTGCTGGTGTACAACGGCCGCGAGGACGACTACCGGTATTACGTGAAGGAACGGCGCCCGCTGGCGTAGGTGCCTGTCCAGACGTTGGTGCGTTTCACGCCGGGTGTGGCCAGGATTCTTGGCAATCTGCAATGGCGAGCCCCGGGCGTCAGCCCGGGGATTGACACGCCGATCGCGTGGCCGCCATCCCCGGGCTAACGCCCGGGGCTCGCCAAGAACACTCGGCAGACCCGCGCTTAGTTCCCCGCGCGCTGGAGTTGATCGACGAGACCGCCGACCTGGCCGTGGACCTCGTCGGTGGCGCGAACGACGATCGAGAGCCCGGGGCGCCAGTACTTGATCGAGCCGGGTCCGCCGTTGGTGTCCCAGGTATGCGGGGCGATGACGGCCTGGATGAGGTCGACGAGTTCCTGTCCGCTATCGCCGACCAGCGGGCCGAAGCCGCCGCCGCCCATGCCGCCCATCATGCCGCCACCCATGCCGCCCGACTGCGGCGGCGGGATGGGAATAACAAGGTCGGCGACCGGGTAGACCTTCACGGTCAGTTTGCTGAGGGCTTCTTCCTGGCTCGTGATCAAGAGCACCTCGTCGTCGATGACGTAGGTCAGCTCGAGCGGCTCGAGCATCCGACGCAGAGCCGAACGCAGCGACACGTTCCGCAGCGACACCGACACCGGCTCGTCGGGGCCGATCCCCAACTCGTCGAGCGCCACGGTGTCGAGGACGACCTGGATCTCATACTCTTCGCTGAGGTAGGAGATGATCTCCTCCAGCGGCGTGCCATCCCCGAAATCGAGGCCCGCGCTCGGCAGCGGCGCGCTGAGGGCGTCGGTGATCGCCTTCTCGGAGGGGCTCTCGCCGGCCACATCGACCGCGTTGTACTTTTCGCGAAGCCGCGTCAGCTCACGCCACTTCTCAGGATCGGGATAGACGATCGGCGTATTGTCCGGAAAGGGCATGAACGATTCTTCGACGTCCATCATCGCCGCCAGGAACATCGCGGCGCGGCGCTCGCGGAGCTCCATGTTCTGCTCGTGGTAAGTCTTTAGCTCGCCCCAAACCCGCGCAACTCGCGGCACGACGCCCTCGGGGTCGAGCTCCTCGGCGATCTGAGCCACCTCGCTCGCCTCGGCGAAACGGCGCTCGTCGATCAGCGAGTTGAAGCGCTCGATGAGCTGCTTCATTCGCTCGCGTTTCAGCGCCATCCGGTCCAGCAGCAGGCGACGCTCCTGGGCGGCCGCCAGGTTCTCGTTGCGTTCGCGGTCGAGCTCGTCCTTGATAACGGACTGACGCGCCGCTTCCCGCAGCGCCGACTGCAGCTTCCCTATCAGGCCGGCACGGGTCGAAGCCACGAGCTCGGGGGCCCGCTCAACACCCTGCATCATCACCTTGAGGTCCTGGATCGCCCCCTCGGGGTCACTCGCCATTTTGGTGCGGGCGTCGGCGATGGCATTCTGTACTTCCTTCTCCAGCAGCTGAGCGAACACGGCCCGGTTGTTGTCGACCGAGTTGAGGAAGCGGCCATCAACCACCACTTCGGCGGGCGGGTACGCGCCCGTATCCTCGTAGACCCCTCCTTGCTGCATCGGATAGGAGTCGTCCGGATTAACGGGCTGCTGAATGATGGCCCCATCGGGCAGCGGCGACGTGCCGGCGACGGGGCCTTCGTAAGCGGGCGTCCCGGGACCGAGCACCTCCGGGGCGGAGGGGTCGTCGATAATGTCGAGCTGCGCGGTGCGGAGGGGGCTGCGAGCCTGCTTATCGGCGGCGTGCTGGACCGTCTGCGCCCGCAGGTTGCCCGGGTCGCGTTGCAGCACGGCGTTGCTGATGCGGACCGCGCCTTCGGCGTCGCCCATCGCAACCGCTTGTTCGGCGATGGTCGTCAGCCGGTCGGTCTCGGCGGCGATCACACGGGCGGT
>JBGSJY010000012.1:0-88964 GCA_041741515.1 Pirellulales bacterium
AGTACATCCGCGGGCAAGACGGAACAGAACCGAGTGACGGCGACGACAACTTTCGGGTCACCCCTCGTGAGTGAAGGACTTCAGTCCGTAGCTCACGAAACGCTTGAACCCACCGGCTTCCAGCCGGTGGTTTTTCAGTACCAGTTTGAGACCATCCACCCCTTCACCGACGGAAACGGCCGGGTGGGGCGGTTGCTGCTTGCGCAGATGGTTCAGCGACTTTGTGGGATGACACAGCCGTGGCTCCATATGAGTGAGTACTACGAAGCCGACCACCAGAAGTATTGCGACTTGATGTACCGCGTCAGCACCGAAGGGGATTGGGCGGGCTGGATCGCTTATTGCTTAATTGGTGTCGCGCAGCAAGCGGCAAAGACGATCGAGCGATGCGACCGCCTGCGTAATCTCCGCGATGACTATTACCAGCGATTGGCCGGTAAGCCAGCGAGTCTGCGTCTGAAGCAGATCATCGACGGTCTCTTTCAGGCGCCGGTCCTTGCGATAGCCGATTTGTCAGCGGCGATCGGCGTGACGTATCCGACCGCTAAGTCCGATGTCGTGAAGCTCGTCAAAGCGGGAGTGCTTGCCGAGTTTCCCGATCATCACCCCAAGACCTACTACGCGCCCGAGATCTTCGCCATCGCCTACGAGGGCCTTGAGTAGCGTCCACTCTGCGGACCGTAGGTCGTGGTTGGGAAGCCGCACGGTTACATCAAAGCCGATCGAGCGGTCCGCACAGCGGACCCTACGCGCTGCGAAAAGCGTCCGCTCCAAACGGGAGCTGCTCTACTTGTCACTGTCGTCTTCGAAGAGTGTTGAGTAGCAAGCGCCTGCTGCAATGGCGCCGACGATCGGGGCGACCCAGAACAGCCAAAGTTGCTGCAACGCCCAACCGCCGACGAGCATCGCCGGTCCGGTGCTACGAGCGGGATTCACCGACAGGTTGGTCACTGGGATGCCGATGAGGTGGATCAGTGTCAAGCCAAGCCCAATGGCGATCGGCGCCATGTCCACCGGCGCGCGGCGGTCGGTCGAGCCGAGGATGATCATCAGGAAGAAAAAGGTGAGCACGACCTCCGCGACCAGCCCCGCCAACAGCGAATACCCGCCGGGCGAGTGCTCGGCGTAGCCGTTGGCGGCGAAGCCTCCGTCCAGCGAGAACCCCGCAGCGCCGCTGGCGATCACATAGAGAACCCCGGCGCCGGCGCAGGCGCCGACGACTTGCGAGATCACATAAGGTATCAGGTCGCCAGAGGGGAAACGCTTGCCGACCATCAACCCAACCGAAACGGCGGGGTTCAGGTGGCAGCCCGAGATGTGACCGATCGCGTAAGCCATCGTCAGTACGGTCAGGCCGAAGGCAAACGCAACCCCCAGCCAACCGATTCCCACATCAGCGACCCCGGCGGCAAGCACCGCACTGCCGCAACCGCCGAAGGTTAGCCAGAACGTGCCAAAGAACTCGGCCGCGCATTTCTTAGCAAGCGACATCAACTCATCTCCCTTGAATTCGTTGGCCGGTTGGCGGTGAGCCACAGGCGACAAGTAAACACCTTATTTGAAACGAACGCCAGGAGAGGGCCGGCCGTATCTTCGTGCGAGCGACTCTTCAGCCACGCTCTTGTTCGGCAGTCGGCGTAGGCCTTGAGTAGGGTCCGCTGGGCGGACCGTAGGTCGGCAATGGAACCCGAATCGCCGCACACCACCCATCGCACGGGCCGCACAGCGGAGCCTACGCGTCGCCCAGCTCCCACACGCTGCGGTAGGCGCCGGCGGCTTGGAAATGCTCCAGCAGCGCGGCGTAGAACGGGTCGCCGCCGAGGGTGGCGCTGTCGCCGACGATGCGTAGCGCTCGTCGCGCGCGGGTAAGGGCGACGTTCGTGCGGCGGGTGTCGGCGAGGAAGCCGATCTCACCGATCGCGTTGCTCCGCACCAGCGTGATGAGGACGACCTCTTTCTCACGGCCTTGGAAGCCATCGACCGTGTCGATCTCCAGGCCCTCGACACGCAGCCGATTGCGGATCAACCGAACCTGTGCCGCGTAGGGGGCGATGACGGCGATCTGCGAGGGCTCGACGCCGGCGGCGAGGAAGGTCTGCGCTTGATCGATGGCCCACCGCGCCTCGCGCGGATTGCGTTTGCTGGGGCCGTCGGGCTCAAACTCTTCGTCCCACCCGGCGCCGGCGGTGTCCCAAAACTCGATGACGGGCGCCGGCTCGTCGGCCGCGACGGCAGGCGCGAGATCCTCGAGGCGGTGCTCGCGGACCGATTCGTCGGCGATGAGGTCGCCGTCGTAGAACTGCTCGTTCGGGAATCGCATGATCGCCTCGTTCATGCGGTACTGCACGGTGAGGCGGCGGAAGATGGCCTCGCCGTGCTGCGTGATGAGCCGTTCCATCGGGCTCACCGCCAACCCTTCGCGGGCCGCTTCGCGCGAGACGATTGTCGGCGGCAATTGGCAGTGGTCGCCCGCGAGCACGATCCGCTCGGCCCGCAGCGCCGCTTGCCAAAGGGCCGTTTCGGCCGCTTGGCCCGCCTCATCGACGACCACCAGATCGAATCGCCGGTCGCCCAAAAGCTCTTCGTCGATCGTCAAGGTCGTGCAGACGACGTCGGCGCCGGAGAGCACCTGCTGCACAATATGCCGTTCGAGCTGGCGGGCGTGGCGGCGTAGCTCCTTCGCTTCTTGATAGGAGTCGTTCTTCTGGCGATAGCTGTGGCGGGAACGTGAGGGCTTCGAGGCGGATCGCATCAGCGACTCAGCCTCGCGGTACATATCGCGTACAATCGCGGTTCCGTCGTCGGCCTCCACCAGCTCATCGAGCGTGTGTCCACGCAGCGCCTCGAAGACCCGCGCCGGATGCCCCACCCGCACAACGGAGGGGACGAGCGGGACGAGTTTCTCGAGCAGGTTGTCGACGCCCGTGTTGCTGGCCGCGCAGGCGAGGACCTTCGCGCCGCCACGGACGGCTTGGGCGATCAGCTCGGCGAGCGTCGTAGTCTTGCCGGTCCCGGGCGGGCCGTGGATCACCGCGAGGTCGCGGGCGGAGAGGGCGAAGCGCACCGCGTCTTGCTGCGGGCCGTTGAGCCGCGTGACGAAGTCGTACTTGTGCTCGGGGTTGAACCGCGGCTCGTCGAGGCCGATCAGGACGTCACGCAGGCGACGCGTCGCGCCGGTCGCCATCCGCGCGCGGGCCATGCCACCGAGTTGGCGGAGACGCGTTGATTCGTCGGGCGCGAGGTCGATGCGGAAGTGCTTACCAGCGGGCCAGTCGTCGAGGGCGACCTCGATCGCCGTCGAGCTGCGGCGACTGACGACGCCCGTAAAGCCCGCCTCGTGGGGTCGGTCCTCGTCGCTGACAACGACCGGCGAGCCGACCTTCAGCCGATTCAGCGGCAGCAAGACGTCGCCCCCCTTGGCGAAGTCGATGAGCTCACGCCCGCCCAAACCGGTGCGGTTGTCGATACGGCGGAGATGGATGATCGTCTCGCCGGACCGTTCGGGGTCGCCGCCCCGCTCGGCGCGCCGCCGCTCGGCCATCCGCGCGCGTTCGGCCTCGCCTTCCATCGCGAGCCAGCGCTCGAGCTGATCGAAGTAACTATCAGGGGTCGCCCAAGGCATTGCGTTTAAAGGGCGCTCCTCAATCGAGTTGGGTAAGACCGTGGCCTTTGCCGTGGCAACGACATGAGACGGGAGCTTTCTCTCCGGGGGCGGGATTGGCGGCGTACCGCAGGCTGTCCCAGCGAATGCCGACCGACGCCGATTGTGACGGAATGAGGGGCCGGGTCAACTCGGCGATCGTCACGGAATAAGGCTTCGCGACGGCGAAATAGAATCCTGGGGCATCGCTCTAGCCGAGCGTCGCCAGCGTCTGCCCATTGGCGACTTGCTGGCCCACCTCGACCTCGATCGAGCGCACCACGCCATCACTGGGGGCCGTCACGCGGACTTCCATTTTCATCGCCTCGAGCACGAGGATCGAATCGCCGGCGCTGAGGCGGTCGCCGGCCTGGACCAGGACTCGTAGCACGACGCCGGGCATCTGGGAAATGACTTCCGTTGCTTCGGTTGCGGGCGTGGGCTCAGCGGTGTCGGCCTCGTCCGCTAGTTCGATGTCGTAGGCTTTGCCATCTACCGTGACCCGCTGGCCGTCGACTTGCACCTGGAATCGCTTGCCGTCGACACGTAGTGTAAAGGCGCCGGACCCGTCCGCCACAGGTCCGCCCTTTGTTTCGGGCTCGTTCTTACGGATGCCGAGGGTCGCTTCGCCTTTGAGGAAGGCGAGTCCTTTTTCCTTGCAGGTGGCGACGATGAAGAGGTTCTCGTTGGTCTCCGCGAGGTGAGCCTCTTTGAGTTGCTTGCGGGCCGCTTCGACGCCTTTGTGGGGATCGGCGTCGTTCAGCTCGAGCGGCGGGCGCGTGGTCGGCTCGATGCCGAGCTGCTTGGACGCTTGGGCCATGACCTCCGGATCGGGTGGGACCGGCGTCTTGCCGAAGTAGCCGAGCACCATCTTGCCGTACGGCTCGGCGATCTTCTCCCACGGCCCAAACATGACGTTGTTGAACGCCTGCTGGAAGTAAAACTGAGACACCGGCGTCACCGAAGTGCCGTACCCGCCCCGGCGGACGACGTCACTCATCGCCGCGATCATTTCGGGGAAGCGGTCCATGATGCCGTTGTCGCGTAGCATCTGCGTATTGGCGGTCAGCGCGCCCCCCGGCATTGGGCTCCAAGGGATCAGCGGTTCGACCGCGATGGCCTCGGGCGGCAGGAAGTATTCCTTCATGCAGTCCTTGAAGACGGCTTCCGCCTCCCTCACCTTGTCGATATCAACGTCCAGGTCGAACCCGCTGCCGCGGAGGGCGTGCCACATCACTAGCACGTCGGGCTGGCAGGTGCCGCCGGAGCAGGGCGCTAGCGACAGGTCGATGGCGTCGGCGCCCGCCTCTAGCGCGGCCACATAGGCCTGCACGCTGACGCCGGCCGTCTCGTGCGTGTGGAAATGGATGGAGGCGTCAGCGGGCAACATCTTGCGGGCGAGCTTGATCGTCTCGTGGACCTTCGACGGCACGGCAGTGCCCGAGGCGTCCTTGAAGCAGACCGAGTCGAAGGGAATCTCGGCGTCGAGGATGCCGCGGAGTACGCCTGCGTAGTACTCGGCGTCGTGCGCGCCGGTGCACCCGGGGGGCAGCTCCATCATCGTGACGGCGACCTGATGCTTGAGGCCCGCCTCGACGATGCAGCGCCCGCTGTAGACGAGGTTCTGTACGTCGTTCAGCGCGTCGAAATTGCGGATCGTGGTCATGCCATGCTTCTTGAAGAGCTCGGCGTGGAGGCGGATGACGTCGCTCGGCTGGGACTCGAGGCCGACGACATTCACTCCGCGAGAAAGGGTCTGCAGATTCGCGTCGGGCCCGGCGGTGGCGCGGAACGCGTCCATCATGTCGAACGCGTCTTCTTGGCAGTAGAAATAGAGCGACTGGAACCGCGCGCCGCCGCCCGCCTCGAAGTAGGAGAGTCCTGCGTCGCGGGCCGCCTCGAGGGCGGGCAAGAAGTCGGCGGTCTGTACGCGCGCGCCGTAGACGGACTGGAAGCCGTCACGGAAGGCGGTGCACATGAAGTCGATCTTTTTCGCCACGGTCAACGCCTTTGGTGGTTGCGGGCCCGGCCGGGCGCGCTTCGAGATAGAGGCTTTCGAGATGCGGGCTCTTGTTCAGCGGAAGATCGGCAGTTGTGGGCCGGGGCCTTCGACTCGTGGAGCGCGATAGGGGTTTCGCACACGGTTCACTTGATCAGAACGGACCATAACACCCCAGCCGCGACCGCTGAGCCAATCACGCCGGCCACGTTGGGCGCCATCGCGTGCATCAGCAGGTGATTGTGGGGGTCGGCTTCGTGGCCGACGATCTGCGCGACGCGCGCCGAATCGGGGACCGCCGAGACGCCCGCCGCGCCGATGAGCGGGTTGATCTTGTGATGCAGGAACAGGTTCATGAACTTGGCAAACAGGACGCCCGCCGCGGTCGCGATCGCAAACGAGAGGGCGCCGAGCCCGAAGATCAAGAGCGACTGCCTGGTGAGGAACTGATCCGCGTCGGTGCTCGCCCCGACCACAAAGCCCAGCAGGATGGTCACGATGTCGATCATCGCGGTTCGAGCCGTATTCGCGAGCCGATCGGTCACCGTGCTCTCTTTGAGCAGATTGCCGAAGAACAGCATCCCGATCAGCACGAGCGATCCCGGCGCAATCAGCGCGCAAATCAAGAAGGCGGCGATCGGGAAGAGGATCCGCTCATGCCGCGTCGCCTGACGCGGCGGCCGCATGCGGATGCGACGTTCTTCCTTGGTGGTGAGCAGGCGCATGATAGGAGGCTGGATGACAGGCACCAGCGCCATGTAGGAGTAGGCGGCGATCGCGATCGCCCCGAGGAGGTGGGGGGCGAGCTTAGCGGAGAGGAAGATGGCGGTCGGTCCGTCCGCCCCGCCGATGATGCCGATCGCGCCCGCCTCACTGGGCGTGAAGCCGATGAACATCGCGCCCAGGAGCGTCAGGAAGATGCCCATCTGGGCAGCGGCGCCCAGCAAGACGAGCTTGGGATCGGAGAGCATCGTCGAAAAATCGGTCATCGCCCCGATGCCGAGGAAAATCAGCGGTGGAAAGATCCCTTGGCTGACGCCGAAGTAGAGGTAGTGCAAAACGCTCCCCTCGTCGTAAACGCCCAGCGCCATGCTCTCGGCGCAGGGGATGTTGCCGACGAGGATGCCAAACCCGATAGGGCACAGCAGCAAGGGCTCGTATTCTTTGAGGATCGCGAGCGCGATAAACATCAGTCCGATAAGGAGCATCCCCAGATTGCCCGGCGTCATCTGGTAGAAGCCGGTGGTCTTCAGGAACTCGAGTAGGATATCCATCGAGCGGCCTGCGGAGAGAAGGGGGTCGTGCGGGACGAGGGATAGCGCGCCGGCGAGCTAGGGGTCCGATTGACGGCTGGCGTGGACCGCCCAGCCAATCGCCGCAACGAGTCGCGGGTCGACTCCCTCGTTCGAGGAGACCTTTGCCGCACGCCCGTTGTCCGGAGGCATGTCGTGGTGCGACTCGATCACCGGGAGGTAAGGCCCCATCGCGTGCAGCACTTTGGGCAGCGCGCCAATGAAGAGACTAATGGCCGTCAGCGCCGCGAAGACGATCAGCAAACCGGTGATCGTAATCGCGATCCCATTTCCCTCGGTGATCGCCCGGAGCCCTGTCAGAGGGCCTTCGACAGGGACGCCGGCTTGAGCGAGTAGCTGCATGCAAAGCACTCCGTAATCGGGTCGCCAGCGCGATCCCGTAAGGGACAAGAGGCCGGCATGATACCTTGCGGTCGATGCCCAGCACGACCCCCGGAAGAAGGCGGGCGCGCAGGAACGAAGGCCCTCCTCGTCGCTAAAAGCTCGTTGCTAGAAGTCGGCGACAGTTCCCCCGTAGCAGCGCTGGGTCCCGTGCTCCGTCGCCAGGACCAGCGCGCCGTCGTCGCCGATCGATTCCACCTCGCCGATCACTTCTCGCGACGGCGTCTCGATCCGTACTCGCCGGCCGGTGAGGAGGCAGCGGGCCCGCCAGAGTTCTGGCAGCCGTGGATCGGCCGATTCGAGCATGATGAGCCGCTGGCCAATCATCCGCACGCAGGCGGCGAGGACTTCGGTGCGGTCGAAGTGGCGTCGCCCTACGCCCTCGTGGGGCGATCGCGAGACGACGTCGATCATGCCGATCGCCTTACCGCGGAGCTCCTCGGGCGCCTCAAGCACTGAGTTGTTGACGTTGACCCCAACGCCGATGACCAATCGCTTCGGGGCCGTGGCTGAAGTCTCGATCAGGATGCCGCACGCCTTGCGGCCGTCGATGTAGACGTCGTTCGGCCACTTGAGGCGGACTTCCACGGGGAGGAACGTCTCGAGGGCTTCGCCGATCGCCACGCCAACCGCCAGCGAGGCCTGGGCGAGCTTGTCGGTCGATACCGCCAATTCGCGAGTGAGGATCGAGAAGGCGAGTGCGCCGGGCGGCGACCACCATCTGTTTCCGCCGCGACCACGGCCACTCGACTGGTGGTCGGTCACAAACAGCTCGGACTCGTCCGCCGGCGAAAAGACCACCCGAGCCAGGGCGGCGTCGTTAGTCGATCCGGCGTCGCGCAGGTAGTGGGCGCGGTCAATCCAGGTTGTCTCAACGACCCTGGCGACATCGAGCGGCGGCTCGTCGTGCGGTGTAGTGGTCAAAAGGGTTGCCAGCCGAAGAGGCGCCGGTGCTCGACGGCTCGGGTCCACGCAACCAATCCCGGTCGCCGCCCAGTGATTGTCGCCAGCGCTCGAATGCGAATCAAGCGAGGCGACGCGGCGATCGGCGCTGTACAGCGCAGGGTGGAAACAGCGCTGGCTCGTCTACATGCCGCCGCAGGGGTTCACCGGTTGGCAAGCCGGCATGACCGGGTACTGGACAGTCTGGACCTGCGGTCGGCGGAAGCAGCTCCCGCAGCCCGTGGCGCCGGCAAGGATTGCGGCGACGGCAAGATAATACGTCAAGCACTTCATGCTGCGCTCCGGGAACGAGTCTTTAACGACGGTCGGACCAACCGACCACACGACTCTACCCGCGCCCGTGCGTCGTGCTGTAAGAACCACGCGGGGAATCGTCAGACCCTAGCCGCGGTTCGCCGGGAGGACCGCCGTCTCCGGCAAGGTCACCGCGATCGGAGTCTCTTCGCGCAGCGATGAGCTGCGAACGGCGGAGGCGGTCGTTGGCGCGTCGCACGACTGGCGACGAATGCGGGTGTCCCCTTGGCGCTGGCAGGAAATCAATGGCCTTAGGTGCGTTGTAAACGCAGCGGTACGCATCGGGTAGAATGGCGATCGGCTTTTCACGCGATCAATGGCGCTGCCGACTCCGAACAGTCTTTTTGCCTGTGTGGTTCGGTGTGCGATGGTCTGCCTCCGCAAATGATAACAGAACGACAACCATGCTCTGCACTTACAAGATTGCGATGACGGTTCTGGCGTCCCTGGCGGTCGCCGGTCAGGCGGCCGCACAGGTCGACCCCGACGCCTTCGCCGAGGAGAAGCTCGACTTCCCGATCACCGCGGGTCCTTTTGCGCCGACGTGGGAGTCGATTGCCGCTACCCATCCCGGCGCGCCGCAATGGTTCCGCGACGCCAAGTTCGGGGTCTGGATCCACTGGGGGCCCCAGGCCGCGGGGAGGTCGAACGACTGGTACGCCAAGAAGATGTACCTGGAGGACGAGAAGGCCTACGCCAACCACCTCAAGAACTTCGGCCACCCCTCGGAGTTCGGCTACAAAGACGTGCTCAACCAGTGGCGGACGCCCGACTTCAACGCCGCCGAGACGATGAAGCGCTTCCGCAATGCCGGCTTCCGTTACGCGAACATCATGGGCGTGCACCATGACAACTTCGACCTCTGGGACTCGAAGCACCAGCCGTGGAACTCGGTGAACGTCGGGCCTCGCCGCGATATCGTTGGCGAGTGGGTGGCCGCGGCGAAGGCCGAAGGGATCCGCTACGGCATCTCCTTCCACCACGAGTACACTTGGTGGTGGTGGCAGCCCGCGTTCGGTGCGGATACCCGCGGACCCCTCGCCGGGGTTCCCTATGACGGAGTGCTCACTGCCGCCGACGGCAAGGGGACGTGGTGGGAGGGCCTCGATCCGTCCCGCCTCTACGGCCGTAAGCTCGAGGGTTATCCCGAGTACGAGCCAATCCATCTGATCGCTCATGGCCGTCAGGGAATCTTCAACAAGCACCTGCCGTACGCGCGCGAGTACGCCACGCAGTGGGCCCTACGGATCATGGATGCGGTAGAGAAATACGACCCCGACTTCATCTACACGGACGGCAACTCGAGCCAGCCGTTCAGCGGCAAGAAGAGCGGCTCGGGCTACAAGTGCGACGCCGCCCAGCGCGTGGTGGCCGACTTCTTCAACCGCACCGCCCAGCGCCGTGACGAGATCGACACGTTCGCCATCATCAAGTTCAGCAAGCCCATGCCAGGTCTCGCTTCGACGTCGGAGAGCCGGATCCCCAGCGGCAAGCAGGCCGACCGGCAATGGATGGGCGAGCTCGCGATTGGAGGTTGGTTCTACGAGCCGGGCTTCTATTACGACGCCGCTACGGTGGTCCGTGGATTGTTGGAGTTCGCGTCGCGCGACGGGAACTTCGCCGTTTCGATCCCGCTGACGCCCGAAGGCGGATTTGACCCCGGCGTAGCCGAGATGCTCGAAGGCCTCGGCCGCTGGACCAAGACCAACGGCGAAGGGATCTACGGATCGATGGCCTGGGAGGCGTCGCGCGAGGGAGACCGTAGCCTGCCGCCGGGCGGGCTTGGCAAGAAGCAGGCCGATTATCAGTTCACCGCCGAGGACCTCCGCTATACCGAGGGCAAGGACGGTTCGCTCTACGTGTGGTGCATGACGGTGCCGCCGGCCGGCGCCAAGCTGCGGGCCGCCTCGATGGGCGGCGCCGCAGGTCTGCTGAAGGCCGACCCGCAGCGCATCGAAATGCTGGGCTCCGACGCGGCCGTCCAGTGGCGCCGCGACGACGAGGCGCTGTGGATCACGTGCCCCGACACGACCCAGTCGGAGTATGCCCTCGGCTTCAAGCTCACGCGGTGAGCGGCGGCCATCGCTCCGCTCCTGGTCGTCACGGCTTCGGCGCTCCCGCGCAAAAAACCGCGTCACTTCTCCCGGCTGGCTGGGAGAAGCGACGCGGTGTTGTTAGCTACTGGATGAGCGATTCAGCGGGCCGTCCGACGGCGTGGCCGGCCAACCATCGCGACGCCCAGCAGCGCCAGAACCGCGGCGGTCGGTTCGGGGATCGCGTTGACGCCGACATCGGCGAGCGTGGTGCCGAGGCGGATCTCGTCGATTGCGAAGTCGGCGTAGAGCCCCTGCGCGTTCGAGTTGCCGGAGAAGATGCGGACGCGACCGAACAGATAGTCGTGGTTGTTGCCTTCCGCTTGCGTCAGCTCAACGTCCGGGGCGCCCAAGGGGCCGTCGAGGCTCGGGTTGATCCACATCCGGGCTTCGTCGGTCGATACGCCGGGGCCCTCGCCGTCGATGTCGTCCTGCACGACGAACTCCATCAGCACGAACGCCTGATTGGTGATCGGCTCGGCTGATTCTTCGAGCAGCGCTCCCGATCCGTCGGAGAACAAGGCCCAATTGTAGAGCTGGTTGGGAGCGGCGGTGGTCGCCTTGCCGGCGCTGAGCCGCTCGTCGCCGCTCGTGCCGAAGCCCTTGTGCAGTTGGAAACTGCTGGCCCGCACGGTGTTGTCGTCGAGCGTGCCGTGTGGCGAGAGCCGCTGGCCGATAAAGCTAACGTAGTAGGTCCCGGCGCCGTGCTCGGCGGCGAAGTCCCGGTAGGCGGAGAGCGATCCACCCGAGCCGCTGATCAACGCGGAGTTGCCGGTCGTGGCGAGCGAGCCATAGCTGAGGCTGCCCGGAACAACGGAGCCCGCCGTCCAAGCGCCGCCCCATCCGGAGCCGCCATTCTGGCCGGAGAGGCTGCCTTCGGCGTAGTCAAAGCCCTCGTAGGCGAGCAGTTCGGCCCGGGCGTTCCCTGACACGGCCAGCGCCGCCGCGATCGCCAAGGCGCCCAGCTGAAACGGATTGGTGCAAGAGGTCATTCGTTGCCATCTCCATGAGACGAGGTCGCTGCTCTGCGGCGCCGAAGCTCTCAGGCCCTTGCTGAGAGCAAGCCGCGACAAGCAGCAAAGTAGAAAAGAATCGAAGTAGCGTGTCGATTGGATGAGCGATCTGCCGGATCGACTCCGCTGATCGGCAGACGACGTCAGTTGGGAGGTTAACTACCGAGTAAGTCGATCGTCGACAGGAAAACGGCGAGGTTTTGATATTTCTGACGTACTTTGCAATTTCACACTTGCCGTGAGGGCGATCGGATAAGCGAATTGCAAAGAGCGTCTGCGGGTTTGCGTTTTACGTCTCGTTCCAATGCGGAGCTCCGCCACCGTCGGCACGCTCCCCCAGCTAAGGCACTATTGCGATCGACGAGGTCGAGAAGTACGGCCGCTGCAACCTAGCAAGCGCGCGTGCAGATGTGGATGAGGTCGAATCCCGACGAGCGAGATGCGACGGAAGGGCGGCGTAGGCTCGCTCGGTACCGCAACGGCGGCGGCTCGGTCGCCCCGGTTCGGGAAGCTCGCCTCGAGCGAGGGCCGGCGTCGGCCGTGCTGCCGGAGTGCTGCGCTAGCGTCGAGTGAGGTGGTCGCTATTGCACCACTTTGCCCCGAGCCGTACGGGCGGCATCACCCACTAACGCACGCGCTTCGCTAATCAAGAGTCGTTTTGCAATCGGGGTCGGTGTGCGAGCCGTCGGTATCAGTTTCAATGGGGACCTGAATCCTACCACTTCTCAAACACTATCTAGTCGCTCACGAGGTTGCCCTCGGAGAGATCGGTTCCAAGCCCGTCGGATCCCCCGACAGGCTTCCCTCCAATCTCCCGTGGTTTCTGACTTTTTATGTCGGTCTGCTTTGGCAGAGGCGTGCTGATTTCGGCCCTACGTCGCTTGCGGCGAGGCCTTCGCGGTACGCGGGTCGGCGATGAGGCATCACGCCGGCGCCCCTTTTGATGTTCGTGCATGATTAACCCCGTTGGGGCGGAGATTGATTCGATGAGATACGCATCGTCCATGGTTGCGCTGGCAGCCTGCCTAGTCCTTTCGTCGGCCCTTTCATCAACGGCGCGGAGCGAGGTGCTCGCGTACGAGGGCTTCGATTACCCCCTGGGCTCGCTGGCCGGCGCCAGTGGCGGCTACGGATGGGAGGGCGCCTGGGGAGTTTCGAATGACGTCGTCGTGGTCGCGGGCAGCCTCGGCTACAGCGACGGCGTCAGAAATCTGCCCACCGTCGGCGGGCATGTGCTGGTGGGCGGCGCCGCCGGAACCGCAACGGCGATGCGTTCGTTGGTGTCCGATTTGACGCTTACGCCCGGCGAGTACTGGATGAGTTTCGTCGGCCGCCGCGAGCAGCCCCACCCCGATACGCCCAACAATTACGCCCGCTCAGCAGCGTTCCAGACGCAGTACATCGGCTCGTCGACGGTCGAGCAGTTCAGTGTCGGCAAGGTGACGACCGGCGTGGCCGGCGCGGTCACCCAGACTTGGGATCTGTACAGCATCCAGGTCAATCCCGGCAGCATCACGAGCACGGGCGTCGATCAATCAACGCAGGTGATGGCTCTGATGCAGGTGACGATCGTCGGCGGTAACGACACTGCTGATGACGACACCGTCAACCTCTGGATCAATCCAAGCCTCGACGAGAACGCCCCGCTCGGCACGCCCGACGCCGTCAATGCGGGCTTTGACGACTATCTGTTCGACAGTATCCGGCTCTTCGCCGGCGGAACGACCGCCGACGGCCTCTATGCCCAGATCTCGCTGGACGAGATCCGCGTCGCGACGACCCGCAAGGACGCGTTGACGGGCACGATCGTCTTGGGGGACACCAACGGCGACGGCGTCATCACGGCGGCCGACCTCACGCCCATTCGGACCAACTACCGACAAAACGTGCAGTTCCGCAGCCAGGGAGACCTGGACGGTGACGGCTCGGTCACGTTTGCCGACTTCCGTCAATTCAAGGACGCGCTGCTCGGCGAGGGTTTGTCGCTTGCAGGGATGGATTTGACGTTCCTCAGCGTGCCGGAGCCCAACTCGGTCACGCTGGGGTGCTTGGCCGTCGGCTTGGCGACGATGCTCCGCCGCCGACGCGTCGCCTGCGCGGTAGCGGTCGGCCTTCTGGCGACGCTGGCGCCAAACAACGCGTCGGCTGCGATCACCGCGATCGGCGATCCCGAAACGGGTTATGGAGTGGATCCGGCCGTGTTCACGGTCGATCCGTTCGCCGCCGCCGCCAGAGCCAATCGCGGCATCGCCAATACGCGGAAGCTGCGTCAGACATTCAAGAACCCGACCGACATCAATGTCGGTGAGATCGTCATCTCGTTCGACGTTACCGGCGGCGCCACCGCAGGCAGCGCCAACGACACCGGGCTTGCGTTACGGATCTTCGAGGTGGCCGACACGCTCGCCTCGAGCTGGCTCCCGTTGGGTCTTCCGATCAAGGAGATCATTCTTCCACCCGGCCAGATGCCCGCCGCCAATATGATGCTCAGCTTCAACCTGACCGACGGCGACATCTTCACGCTCCCGGCCCGCTTTACCGGCACAGAAGGGTACGGCATCGAGATTTCGACCCCGCTTGCGCAAAGCTCTGACGGCAACCCAGGGGTTATCTTCCATACCAACGACTCGGCTACCGACTCCTACCCCGATGGCCGGTACTACATCGAGAGCGGCAACGCCAGTAATTCCTACCGCGATGTCGGCTTGTCGTTGATCGCGACCAGCGCCCAGGCCTGCCTGCTTGGCGACGTCAACTGTGACGGGACCATCGATGCCGAGAACGACCTGGCGACGATCGCCGCCAACTTCCGGCAAACGGTATCGGGTCGTGAATTCGGCGACCTGACTTCCAACGGGTTCGTCGACTTCGACGACTTCGATCAATGGAAAACCAACTATTCGGGCTCGCTAGCGAACGTCGATCTCTCCTTCTTGAGCGTTCCTGAACCGACCACGATCGGCCTCTCCGTGTTTGCGGCGATGGTCGTCCTTGCTCGTCGACGCCGCTAGGGCGTCGGCTTCAAACTCCAAGACGGCAGTCAATCCTTGGCTCCTCGCGGTAATCATCTCCAGACGGCAGCTTCAGATGAAAGTCATGATCCGCATAAATTGCTTCTCGATCCGCCGCCAGCTCTTGGTGGGTTGCTCCCTGGCCTCGGCCTTGCTCGTACTTGCGGGCGTGGCCAGCGCCCAGGTGAACTATGAGTTCCAGCCGCTCCCGACGGCGCCCGAGTCGGCACGGTTGTGGACGGATAGCGCGAACTGGCTGGACGCCAACTTAGGGAACAGCTTCGTCCCGAACGTCTTCTTCAATGAGCGGGCCCTCATCAACAACGGCGCGACGGCCGTTCTGACGGTCAACAGCCCGAACGATCCTAATTCGGACGCGTCGGTCGTGACGCCTGGCGCCGTTTCGATCGGCAGTGGCGGGCTCGACATCCGCAGCGGCGGCGGCCTGTTCGTCAGCGCTGGGAACGGGGCTTCGGGTGCGTTCACCCTCGGCGGCGGCGGTACCGGCACGCTGCTGGTGAACCCGGGTGGCGAGCTCTCGGTAGCCTCTTCGTTGAATGTCGGCGGCAACTCAGCGAACACGATCACCGTCGGCGGCCCGACCGGGGCGACCGCCAAGCTGACCGCTAACTCCGCCTTGCTATCGGGAACGACGCACCTCTACCCGAACGCCGACGTCAACATTGGCGCGGGGGTGCAGTTTGTGAACTCTTCGGTCTACCAGGTTGAAATCGGTGGGCTGTCGTCTTTCGGCGCCATCAACGCTGGCGGGCCTGTCTCGACGGCGGGAACTCTGCAGCTGAACTTCTCGGGCTTCACCCCGACGGCGGGTCAGTCGTGGGACATCCTCGAGGGCTCGTCGGTCGCGGGGAACTTTGCGAGCGTCTCGAGCAACGCCGCGCTCGACTACAACGAGACGGTCGTCGTCTCTCGCGCCGATCTCGGCGCCGGCCGATTCGCCGTCCGCGCCGCGATCGAGGAAGTGCTCGTTCTCGAAGTGAATCGCAACACGGGCGTCGCGACGATGACGCATCCCGGCAGCTCGACTATCTCGCTCGACGGATACTTCATCGGCTCTGCGGCCGGTTCGCTCCGCGCGGCCGATGCGTCGTGGAACAGTTTTAACGAGAGCGGACAGCTCGGCAACGACTGGATCGAGACCGCCCAAACGGTCAACAACATCGGCGAGCTCAAGATCGGCGCCGACGCGACGTTCGGCTCGTCGGTGAACCTCGGCCCAATCTACGACGCGCTCGCCGGCAGCTTTGGCGCGTCGGGAGAGGACCTGGTGTTCAACTACCGACGCTCCTCGGACGGCGTCCAGTTCCCGGGCGTGATCCGCTACACAGGAGACCTCGTCAACTCGTTGGTGCTCCAGGTCGACCCGAACGGCTCGGGCGACGCGTTCCTCCGCAACACGTCCGGCACGACCGTCGAGATTGACGCGTACGAGGTGCTCTCTAGCGCGGGGCGACTCAACCCCAGCGGCTGGAACAGCCTCGACGACCAGAACGGCGCCGGGGACGTCTGGCTCGAGGCGGGTGGCGTTGGTCCTGGCTTGCTCGCCGAGTTCGACTCCGAGGGGTACACGACGATCGCCGCGGGCTCGTCGCTCAACCTGGGTCCGCTATTCGCCGGTGGCGCTCAGGACCTGGCGTTCAACTTCCTGCTGCGTGGCGACGCCGAGAGCACCAACGGCGTGGTGATCTACGACCAGTACGTACCGGGGGCCGGCCTGCCCGGTGACTTCAACAACGACGGCTTCGTCAACGCCGGCGACTACACGGTCTGGCGTGACAACGTCGGCGCGGCGAGCCTCCCCAACGACAACAACCTTGGCGTCGTGGGACCGGCTCACTACCAGTTGTGGCGCGACCACTACGGATCGACTAGCAGCAGTGCTGCGGCGGCGATCCCGGAGCCCACGGCCGTCGCGATCGCCTTGGCGGCCCTAACGATCGCCTGCGGCGCGCGGCGATCGGCCTGAGCCGGCGCCGGCCCGTTGGCCCCGTCGACATCCGATACTAGGAGGAACGAGAGATGATGGAATTGAGCAAGCCCAAATCGGATGGAAAGGCCGGGGGTTTCACGCTGGTCGAGTTGCTGGTGGTGATCGCCATCATCGGTATCCTCGTCGCGCTGCTGCTGCCGGCGGTGCAGGCGGCGCGCGAGAGCGCGCGGCGGTCGATGTGCCTGAACAACCTCAAGCAGTTGGGGCTGGCGACGCACATGTATCACGACACGACCAAGGAGCTCCCTCCCAGCCGGATGTGGGATGGCGGCTTCACTTGGGCCGGTGTGGTGCTCCCTTACATCGAAGAGGCCACGATCCGCGACAACGCGGACTTCACCAAGAGCTTTGGCAGCCAACCCGACCTCGTCAAACTCACGCCGATTTCGACCTTCCTCTGCCCGTCACGCACGCACGATCAGCCCACCAACTATCTCCGCACCGAGGTGATCCCCGACATCGTCACTTCGACAGGAGGCGCCGTCAAAGGCGGCGGGACGGTCCGCGGCGTCCGCGGCGATTACGCCTGTATCTCGAGCACTTTTCGCTCGGGTAGCGGTGGATTCGACCATGTGTTTGATGGCGCGATCGTGCTGCCAAAGCTGGACGCCGGGAGCCGATTCACATCACGTACGACCCTCGCCAAAATCACGGACGGCACGTCCAACACGTTTCTGATCGGCGAGAACTCCTACTGGATGGCGGCCCGCGCTTCGATCTATGACGGCGGGGACAACCCGGGCGCCATCTTGGGCCTGGGAAGTCTCGACCGCATCAAGGCCCAGTTGCCGAGCGACGGCCGTGGGGTGAACTTCACTAGCCGCGAAGGTGGCAGCATCGCGCAGTCCGAGCGGGAGTACCCGGGCCACGGCTGCGACTCCGGCGCAGGATGCAATGTCTGGTTCGGTGGTCCTCATACGAGCGTCATCAATGTCACGCTCGTCGACGGCAGCAGCCGAGCCGTCAAGAAAGACGTGGCCTTGGAAGTCATCGAGCAATTCGTAACGCGCGCCGGTGGCGAAGTGGCTTCTCTTGACGAGCTCTGATCGGCGGCCGGCATCGTGAACGGTAGGCCTCGTCGCGAACGAGAGACGGATCTCTCAATCTCTGCACCTTGTTGACACCCCATGACGATGCAACCCGGTCTGCGCTCTGCTGGTTTACTTGCCGCTCTGGCATTCGCGTGGTGCGGCGCTCCAGCAGCCGCGCAGGTCGCCCCGCCGATCTTGCCGGGCATTTCGGTCGAGATCGCCGACATCCTGCAGATGCCGGACACCCGCGGGCAGGGGACCGAGGACAGCCGCGTTTCGGCCAACGTCGCGCGGATCAATTTCCTGCGGGAGGTCCCGGGATATCCTGATGAGTGGATCGTCAACGACCTGCGTGGACAGGTTTATCGGGTCAATCCCCAGACGCAGCAGGTGACGACCTACTTGAACGTGAAGAACGTCTTCTCACGGTTCATTATCGGCCCCGGCGGACTCTCCACCGGGCTGATCACGGTTCAACTGCACCCCGAGTTCGCCACCAACGGCAAGTTCTATACGATCCACGAGGAGTCGGCCGCGGGGAACCCGGCGACGCCCGACTTCCAGGCCGTGGGGAACGCCGGCAACCTCGCTAACGGCCAGCACGGCGTTGTCACGGAGTGGACCGCGACCGATCCGACCGCGCCGACGTTCGCGGGAACGCACCGCGTGATGATGCGGGTCGCGCAGCCGGCGGGCAATCTCCACAATCTCGGCGATATCGGTTTCAATCCGCTGGCTCAACCCGGCGACGCCGACTACGGCATGATGTATCTCGCTGGGGGCGACGCGGGCTACGACTCCGAAGGGAAGGGTAGCAAACAAGCCCGAGTCCCGAACTCGATTTTCGGCAAGCTGCTGCGGATCGACCCCTTTGGCAGCAACAGCGCGAACGGGCAGTACGGGATCCCCAGCGACAATCCGTACGCCTCGGACGGCGATGCGGGCACGCTCGGCGAGATCTACGCGATGGGATTCCGCAATCTCCATCGCATCGGTTGGGACTTGGAAACGGGGCTGTTCCTCGGGACCGACGTCGGCCAAAACGCGGTCGAGGAGGTCAACCTCCTCCGCAGTGGCGGAGATTACGGCTGGGACGACACGGAGGGCACCTTTGCTCGCGGCGGGGGACCGCTGTCACGCAACACCGATGGGATCACCTTTCCCGCCGCCCAGTACGACCACCTCGACGGGTCGGCGATCGCGGGGGGCTTCGTCTATCGCGGCGCGATGATCCCCGAGCTGTACGGCAAGTTTGTCTACGGCGACATCGTCAACGGCAGGATGTTCTACAGCGACCTCGACGAGATGGTCGCCGCCGAGGCGGATGAGTTCATCGCCACCACCGCGGCGGTGCACGAGCTGTTCCTCACCCGTGACGGCTCGCCGGTGTTGTTGAGCGACCTCGTGCTGGACAAGATGGGCATCCCATCCCTCCCCTGGGACCGCCACGACCTGCGTTTCGGTCAAACCTCCGACGGCGAGATCTACGTCATCACCAAGCAGGACGGCATGATCCGTCAGCTGGTCGGCGAGGGGCTCGTCGGCGACTACAACGGCGACGGTCTGGTCGACGCCGCCGACTACACGGTCTGGCGTGACGCGGATGGAACGACCGGTGCGGGCCTCGCGGCCGACGGCAACGGCGACGGCGAGGTGAATAGCGACGACTACGGCGTTTGGTCGACGGCCTACGGCAATAGCAGGGGCAATCCGAGCCTGTCCGAGGCGGTCCCCGAGCCGGCGGGCGTGCTGACAGCCTTGCTTGCCTCTTTTGCGGCAACGGTCGGCCGACGTCCGAGCCTCGCAACCTCGTTCAGAAGGATGACATGACGGTCCGCGGCAACTTTTCTCTCTCGGCCTTTCTGTCGGCGGTTTTCCTGGCCGCCGCACTGGGAGTCTCTGGCGCGACGGCGCAAAACATCAAATCATTCCCGCAGGCCGAGGGTTTCGGCGCCGAGGCGACGGGCGGGCGGGGCGGCGTGGTCTACCACGTGACGAGCCTCGGCGACTCGAACACCCCGGGGACGCTGCGATACGGGATTGAATCGCTTAATCCCAACGTCCCGGTGACCATCGTCTTCGATGTGGGGGGGTGGATCAACCTCAACGAGAACCTCGGGATCGTCCGCAGCAACGTGACGATCGCCGGCCAGACGGCGCCCGGTGACGGCATCGGCGTGCGGAACCGCAAGTTTTCTGTCGGTGGCGACGACATTGTCGTCCGGCACGTCCACTTCGCTTACGGAAAAACAGCAGCCGCCGCGAACGACACCGTCAACGTCAACAACAACTCCAGCGACGTTATCTTCGATCACATCGCGGCGGTGATGTCGCGAGACGAGGCGTTCTCCGCCCAGTCGACCAACCTGACGCTGCAATGGTCGACGGTGTCGTACGGCCTGCAGACCCACTCGGCCGGTTCGTTGCTGGAACAACCGACCAATCTCAGCTTCCACCACAACCTCTGGGCGCACAATCACACCCGCAATCCCAAGGCGCGGGTGCAAGGCGCCTTCGACTACGTCAACAACGTGGTCTACGACTACGACATCGGGTTCATCGCGGGCGACTCGGGGACGACCGACTACTTCTGGCCGAACAACTTTGACGGCAACACCTTCATCACCGGCCCGAACGACTCTGGCAATCGGATGATTACCGACGGCCACGCCGAGAACACGGGTCTCTATTTCGGCACGAATCACTACGACGGCGACGGCGATACGCAGCACGATCCGGAGGTCTACACCGGTTCGAGCCGCAACCTAGGCAACGTCGTCAGCGGTTCCTATACCCGCGTGACGACGCCCTATCCCGTCGCCGATCCGATCTGGCAGGACGCGAATCCCGAAGCGGCGTACCAGCGCGTCCTGTCCGAATTCGGCCCGAAGCCGACCCATCGGAACGACCTCAATTCGTTGCTCGCGGCGAACGTCGTCAACCGCACCGGCTTTCAGATCAGCACCCAGACGCAGTTGCCGATTAGCGATGGCGGCTGGGGAGAGATCCTTGGCGGGGCGGCGCCGCTCGACACCGACCGCGACGGCATGCCCGACGCCTGGGAAGAGCGGTACGGACTCTCGCCGACGGTCGCTAACAACAACGGCGACTTCGACTCCGATGGTTTTACGGACCTCGAGGAGTACCTCAACGACCTCGCCGCCTTCAAAGCGACGGGCCCGCTCGAGTTCTCCGGGACGGGGAGGTACGCCGATTGGAACAACTGGACCCGGCGCTGGGAGCCGTCACGCGTTGACGACGTGTGGGTGAATGTCGGGGTCGCTACGGTCGACGCCGTCGGCCAGCGGGCGGGCGACCTGCATCTCGGCGCCGCGGCGGGTTCCGACGGAACGCTTGCTGTCACCGGCGGCGGGATCGAAGTCACCAGCGACCTCACCGTCGGCGGCGCCGGTCTCGGCGCTGTGGAGCAGACGGGCGGGAAGGTCCACGTGCTCGAGGGTGGCGTAGCGATCCAGAACGGGCAGTACCGTCTCGCCGGGGGCGTCCTCCAATCTCCGGCGCTATCGAAAGGCTCCGCGGGCGACTTTCTCTTCGAGGGGGGCGAGCTGCAGGTCGGCCTTGTCGAATTCGACCTCCAAAACGACGGCGGCGTGCTCTCCCCTGGAATGGGCGTGGGCGAGACCCACGTCGTGGGCGACCTTACGCTTGAGGCGGGCGTCCTGCGCGTCGAGGTGGGTTCATCGTCCGCGGCCGACCTGCTGACCGTTGATGGTGACGCCACACTTGGCGGCGCGCTCGAAGTGCTCTTCGTTGGCGATTTTGCTCCGACCGCCGGCGAATGGCGGATCCTAAGCGCCGCGTCGATCGCTGGTGAGTTCCATTCGCTCCCGGAGGGGTTCTCGCTGCGAACGGCGGGCGGCGACCTGATGCTCGTCCTCGGCGACCCGCTGAGTGGCGACTACAACGGCGACGGCCTCGTCGATGCGGCCGACTACACCGTGTGGCGTGAATCGTTGGGCCAGGCGGTGATGCCCGGCAGCGGGGCGGACGGCGACGGCGACGGCGAAGTCGGACAAGGCGACTACGCCGTCTGGAGCAGCCACTACGGGGAGTCAGCGGGCGCCGCCTCAACGACGCCCGAGCCAAGCGGCGTCATCCTCGCGGCGCTCGTCGCGGCGACGTCGGTGGGCGGCGGGCTTCGCAAGCGGTAGTATCAATGCTTTCTTCACCGCCTCGTAGCGTCTCGCGCAGTAACGCGGGGGCGCAGAGTTGCGGGTCGGTAAGACTCACGCAAAGGCGCGAAGACGCAAAGGAGCAACACCTGCGCGATCGCCGGCGGCCGCGGTCCTTCGTCTAGAACCGTTTTCTTGGCGCCTTTGCGACTTTGCGTGAGTCTCTTAGACGTGCTCTCGGCGCCTCGGCGCGAGTCTTCCACGCTTCGCTGCGTGGGTCGGCGTGACGCTCGCAACGCGACAACTGCGTTACGCCCCTCGAAGCTGCAAGCCTAGCCGTCGAATCTCCCGAGCAGACCCCATGCCGCGACCAGGCTAGCGACTAGGCCGATCGCGGTTGGCTCGGGCGCCGAAGGGGAGGCAAGCGAAGCCAGTTGCGGGGCGCCAGGTCCGGAAAAATGGCTGGTCCAGACCGCGTAGTCGGGGGCGTCAACCACCCCGCTGAAGTCGCCATCGGCGCGCAGGTCGGTGGTCGATCCCATCGCGTCGCGCCATACCGTGTAGTCGGCGGCGTCGACGACCCCATCCCGGTTGTAATCGCCCGTCGGCGCGCTGATCGCGCGGTACAGCGCGTAGACATCGCGTGGCAAGAGGGCCTTGTCGAACGCCATCAGTTCGTCGATGCGTCCATTGAAGGGGTTCTGCTCTTGCAAGTTGTTAGGGAAGCTGCCGCCGATCTTGATCCCGCCGGAGTTGGTGGCGGAAGTCCTGTCTTCACCGGCGGTCAACTGCCAGGCGGCGACGTTCGATTCGCCGGCCTCCAGGAGGACGCCGTTCTTGTAGAGGATGATCTCCCCCGAGTCGAAGTCGAAGGTCGCCGCCAGGTGGGTCCAAGTTTCCGGCGGCATGACGTCGTACCACGACTCCACCGACGCCCTCCGGCCCGACCCCGACTGACGGTCGAGCCGTCGGCCGAGGGCCGTCACCTTGCCATCAATGACTTCGATCAAGGCGCGGACCGTGTGGCCGTCGATCGTGGCGCCCCCTTCATCCCCGTTGAGGTAGCCGAAGAGTCCGAAGGCGTTGTAACGGTCGGCGGAGTTGGCCGTGTTGGTGTTGGGGCTGGGGTTGTCCGTGACGTCGCCCAGCGGCTTGAACCACCCGGCAAGCGTCACCGCCGTCACGGCGTTGAGGCCCGTCAACGTGGAAACGCTCGACGATCCGAACTGAACGCCGGCTTTCCAATCGTCGTTGGGACCCGTGTCGTGTTGGCCCGTCTCCAACGAGTACTGGCTGCCTCCCCAGGCTCCGTCGGCGACCCGCGGCGCGCCGTTCAGGAGTTGGATATTGGTGGCGTCCAAGCCGCCGTCCACTTCAACCGGCGAGGTCGCCAACCCGCCTAAGGGGTGGTCGAAGGAGTAGTAGTTGATCAGATGCGGGAGAAGCGTCTCGGGAACGCCGCCCGGCGCGGATCGCGTTGCGCCGGCGATGAGGCACGCAATAAGTGCCGACGCGAGGCGAGGCTTCTTCGTCATGAACCCAAACCGCAAGAGAGGCCGATTTAACGATTGTAGTTGCGTGACTAGGAGACGCCAGCGCCAACCTCCGCCTCTCGTACTAGGATAGTGGCTGGAAGCATCGAAAGCCTCTAGCCCTTGGGCCAACCCCTATGCTGCGCCTGCGGATTGCCTTTGTTATCGCCATCGGCGTCGTTGCCTCTTTGGCGTCGGCCGAAAACCCGCCGACCTACCGCAACCCTGTCTACACGAAGAACATGCCCGACCCGGGCGTGCTGCTGCACGAGGGTACCTACTACGCCTTCGGGACGACCGGCGCGGAGCGGATGTCCGACGGACGGATCTTTCGGGTGCTGAGCTCGGTGGACCTCGTCCACTGGCGCGAGCACGGCGGCGCGTTGACGCCCCCCAGTGACGACGCGCGTAAGCAGTACTGGGCGCCCGAGGTCGCGTACAGCGACGGCGCCTTCTACCTCTACTACTCGGTTGGCACGCTCGACGACCTGCGGTTCGAGATCCGCGTCGCGAAAAGTGATAGCCCGCTCGGCCCCTACTCGGACACCGGGATGTCGCTGAAGGATGGCGACGACGCGCCGTTCACAATCGACGGCCATCCTTTCCGTGACGACGACGGGCAGTGGTATTTCTTCTACGCAAAGGACTTCCTCGACAACGACGGGGGCGCCCGCACGGGGACCGGCATCGTCGTCGATCGCCTGATCGACATGGTGCGGCTCTCCGGCAACCCGAAGACCGTGGTCCGGCCACGGTACGACTGGACGCTGTTCGAGGCCGACCGCGTCGTGCCGATGCTCGGCGGCAAGGCCGTCGATTGGCATACGATTGAGGCGCCGTGGGTCGTCAAGCGAGACGGCAAGTACTACTGCTTCTATAGCGGTTCGAACTTCGGAACCTCCAACTACGGGGTTGATTACGTGGTCGCTGATTCAGTCATGGGAGAGTACAGCCGCCAGGGCCGTTACGCCCGCGTGTTGCGCGGCGTCACCGACCTGGTGCGCGGCCCCGGCCACCACTCGATTGTCCCTTCGCCGGATGGCGGTGGTGAGGTGCTCGTCTACCACGCCTGGGATCGTGAGCAGACGCGCCGAGAGCTGTGGGTCGATCCGCTGGTCTGGACTTTCCGTGGGCCCCTCTGCGCGGGCCCGTCGGTCTCGGACGCGACGCTCGCACCGGTCGCCGGCAGCGAGTGACCCCTGTTGAAGGTGGGCGGGAAGGACCCGCGTCGGGTGCTCGACGAGAGCGAGTTACGATGCATCTTGCGGTCCCTTCGCGGCTCGACGCACTCCCCAGTCTCAAAGTGAAGTCCGAAAGGTCCCGAGCCGTTGATCGGGGCCGTGGTTACTTCGTTTGCGGGGCGAACTGCCTCTTCAGTCGCGTTGTGTCCTCGAGGGTCCAGTCGGCTGGCGCCGTCACCGCGATCCACGCGTCGATGTAGTGGGCCGGCGCGTAGTTGTGGCCGTACCCATGAGGGACGGCGGTGGCCATCGGCAGGTCGAAGCCGGTCTGCAGGAAGGTGATGATGGGATACCATCGCAGGTACGGCGACACGTCGGGGCCGCGCTGGTTGACGAGCCAGGCCGGGCGCTTGTAGAGGATGTCGGTCGAGAAAAAACACATGGGATCGCTGGCGTACTGGAGATAGACAAACCGCATCGGTCCCCACCGCCGGTCGCCACGGTCGAGCGTGTTCTGCTGGGAGGTGAACCGCAACATCGAGCTATCGCGGAACTCGGGCAGCCACATGGGAGTGCCAGCGTTGCGGTAGCGTGTCAGCCGCGACCAGACGGGGCTCGGAAACGGCGGGCCGCTCCACACGCCGCCCTGGATCGGGTCCTCAAACACGGTGAACAGGTCGGCGCTGGACTCCGAACCGAGTGATCCGAGACTCAGGCCGTGGACGTAGAGTTTCGGTCGCGAGTCGCGAGGGAGCGACTTCCAGTGGCCGTAGACTTCGTCGAACAAAACCCGTGCCGACTCTCGTGACCGCCGCGGATCGACCAGGATGGTGATCCAACTGGGGAGATACGAATACTGCATGCTGACAATCGCGGTGTCACCGCCGTGCAAGTACTCGATGGTGTCGACGGCGCCCGGGTCGAGCCAACCCGTGCCCGTGGGCGTGGCGACGACCAAGAGCGACCGCTCAAAGCCGCCGACACGAATGAGCTCCTGCAAGGCAAGCTGGGCTCGCTCTTCGAGCGTCTCCTTCGACGCGAGGCCAACGTAGACCCGCAGCGGCGATTGCGACTCGCGGCCGCGGAACTCGGCAATGCTCGCTTGCGTCGGCCCATTGGCGATGAATCGCTTCCCCTGCCGGCCAATGCTGTCCCAGGAGATCAGCGATTCTTCGCTGCCGGAGGCGTCCGGATCGGTCGGCGGAGGCATGTCTTCGTCGACCACTTGATCGAGCTGCAGGAACATGGCGTCAGCGGCGTTCAGCGCCAGTCTCGCGAGCAATTTGTTCGCTACCATCAACAGGGCCAGCACCACCAGCAGCGTGCTCACCACATACGAGATCCGCCGCGGCACGAAGCGAACGATCTGTCGATGGACCATCCGCCAGCCCGACCCTAGCAGCCGCGCCGCGGCGATCAACACGACCCCGGCGATAAAAGCGATCGCCGCCACGCGCCACGGGTAGGCGCTGGCCACGGGCTCCATCTCCATGAGTCCGCGGATCGAATTCTGCCAGATCGTGGCCCGCCACAGGAACCAAGCGACAACGGCGGCGACGACCACGGTCGTGATGACTTTGCTGATCCACTGCGTGCGGTCGCTGAATCGTGGAATCTCCAGATACAACCACAGCCACACGATAAACACACCGACGCCGTAGCCAACGGCGAGCGCCAGACCGGAGAGAAGGCCCTGCACAGCGAAGTGGCGGGGCAGCAGCGACGGCGTCAACGATGCGGCGAAGAAGAGCGTCGCGACCGCCAGCCCCACAAACGAGAACGAAGACCAGTAGCGAGTCCCTACCGATCGCAGAACGGTGGCTAGGCTCATCATGCTGCGTCTGCTGCGACCGAGTAGGGTTCGGGACCAACTTCCCCCAGAGAATAGCGGTGGAAGTTGGAAACGCCTACCAACCGTCGGGGAGCTCCCTCGGAGTCGACGGGATCTCCGCCTCTGGTCGCGCGGGCGCCTTCGAAGCCGCCTCCGTCAGCCCCGAAAAATCACCGAAGCTCAGGTAGAGCTGGGCGAATGGCGGCTTGATCCCCACCGCGGCGCTCAAGACTTCCGTTTCGTCGCCCTCCCGCAACGCACGATGGAGCCGGGTGATCGCTTCCCGGTTGGCGTGGAGGAGGGATTCGAGACTCTGCGCCGGTTCACTGGAGAGGGGTGCGTAGGCGGTGTCAAAGTTGGTCTGCTCGACGCGCGCCCAGACCGCCGCCGCGGTAGCCGCTTGCTCACCGAGCCGATCGAGCGCCGCGGCGTCCAGACGGATCGGGTCCGCATCTTTGGCCGGTTTGACGATCGCTTCCATCACGGCGTGGTAGTCGCTGAGCACGTCGAGTCGGTAGTCGACGCCCAACGACCTCCGGCGACTGGCAAGTTGCTCCCGCAGCGGTTCGAGCGCCTCGTGAGCATTGGTCAGTTCACCCCCCTGCGCCAGCCGCATCGCCGCCGCGACAACTTCCGTGGTCCCGTTGAAGAGGTCCTCTTGACCGTCGGGCGTCGCTTCCAGAGCCTGTTGCCGAATCGCGACTAGCCGCTCGCTCAGCCGCTCCAATGCCTTCAGGCTTGGCTTCGGAATCCCCTGGTTCGTCAGAGCCAAGGCGGGGATGTAGACCCGGTCGAACTCGGCGGAGAGCTGGAGATAGAGCTCTTTCGCGGGCCTTTGAGTCGCGGGTTGTTGCGTTGCGGGGTTGTCTCGCGTTGCGGCGGGTATCGGATGGGTCGCCTGCGCCTCAGCGAAGCCCCTGGCGACAAACCCCGAAACGACTTTGGCGTGCGCCTGGATGAGAGCGACACCCTCCCGATCGCCAGAGGTCTCGACCACCTCGACCCCGCCGGGGATTTCCGTGATCTCGAGGGCGACCTGGTCCGCCTTGGCAAACAACGCCGCGAAGAGTGGGTCCCAGCGTCGGATCGGCCGCCCATCCTTCATTCGCCCGTACATCGCCGTCACATGCGTGCGGATCTGCGCGGCGACCTCGGCATCGTCCGAGGTGGTGCGTGTCCTGACGCCATTGGGCAACTCGGTGACGGTTCGGGTGATCGCTTCATGGTTGCGGAGCAGAAAGTGGAACCCGGCTTGGTCGCTCGCCATCGAGGCGTCGCGCCCCATCCCGCGACCCATCCCACGCCCCGGCCCGCCGCCGCGACCGGGTCCTTGAGCGATCGCGGCCATCGGGACGGCGAACGCCACCATCACCGTTAACCAGAGTGGGGGACCAAGACGGTCGTCTGAGAATCGCATTTTAAGCCCGTCCTTTTAGCATGCCGTGCCAGTAGATCGCCGGCAGGGCGAATTCCTTCAGCATCAGCATGCTGAAACGTTCCTGAGACTGGTCGAAGGGGAAAGTCTCTTGAGGATTCTTGTCGTAGTCGAACTCGGCCAGGACGAGACTGTCGTAGCCCGTGACAATCGGGCAGGAGGTGTAGCCGTCGTAGCTGGCGGTGGGCGGCTTGCCGTCGATGACCGCCAGCAGGTTCTCGACCAGGACCGGGGCCTGCTTGCGGATCGCGGCGGCCGTCTTGGACGTGGGTAGGCTCGAGGCGTCTCCGATTCCAAAGACATTGGCGTACCGGGTGTGCCGGAGGCTGTGCTTGTCGACATCGACCCAGCCCGCCTCGTCAGCGAGGGGGCTGTTAGCGACAAAACTCGGCGGGCCCATCGGCGGCGTGACGTGCGCCATCTCGTAGTCGATTGTCACGATCTCGCCGCCAACGACGCGTTGGAAGACCGCTTGCTTCTGGTCGCCTCGTATCTCTCGCAACTCCAGGCCGAATCGGGTGTCGATCCCTTTTCGGGCGACCGCCTTCTCAAGGGTGCGGGCGTAGCGAGCGACGTCGAAGATCGTGTCCTTTGCCGAAGCGAACACCACCTCACAGCGGTCACGAATTCCCGATCGGCGGAAATGGTCCTCGGCGAGATAGCAGATCTTCTGGGGGGCCCCGCCGCACTTTACGGCGCCGGTGGGGTGGGTGAAGAGCGCCGTGCCGCCGCGAAAGTTGCGGATGTTCTCCCAGGTCGATCCCACCGTTTCGTAGGAGTAGTTGCTGCAGACGCCGTTCTTGCCGAGCGACTCCCGCAGTCCCGCCACGCCGTCCCAGTTGATCTGCAGGCCGGGCGCAACAACCAAGAAGTCGTACGAGACTTCTACCCCTTTGCGCGTCCGTAAGCGATTCGCCGCGGGATCGAAGGAAGCGACGGCGTCCTGAATCCACTCGGCCCCGCTGGGGATCACCTCGGCTTCCTTTCGGCGAGATTCTTCACGAGGAAAAATGCCGCCCCCCACCAGCGTCCACATCGGCTGGTAGTAGTGGTCGCTCGAAGGATCGATGACGACAATCTCCAGCCCCGGCGCCGCTCGGAGCAGCCGTGCCGTGACAGTGAGCCCGGCGGCCCCGCCGCCGACGACGACCACCGGATGGAAGACATTCATTCGGCATCCTTCGGTGTAAGGGGGGCGCCGCTGCAAGGCTGGCCAACGAGGTCGCCAAATGCCCGCGCGAATTGAAGTGCGAAAGCGATCGACTGCTGCGTTTTGGCGTCGCTGAGAGATCGAAGCGTGCCGAGGATGCCGGCCCGTGCCGGCGTCGTTGATTCGCAGGCTTCGCGCTGACAGTTGACGAGCGCTGTCGCGGCGTTGCCGACCACTTGTAACGCGCTGGGGTCGAGCACATCGGAGCGGAGCAGCAGTCCAAGACGTTCGAGCTCCACCGCGCTGATCCGCTGCCCGAGCCAGAGCGCCGTCCGCAACCCGCCCCGCAAGGCCGCGGCGATATCGAGCCCCTCCTCGCCACAGCGACGCGCCCCGTCATCGACCACGTCGACCAGCGTCGCGAAGAGGTCGGGGACGGAGTCCGAAAGAGCGGCCAGCCGTTCCAGCTCGGGCGCCCGGTCGGCGAGGGCGACCAGCGCCGAGAGCGTCTCACGGCGCGTAAGCCGCTCCGCTAACCGCGCCAATCCGGCGAGCCGTTCGTCGGCGTCGCCGCCGGTCTTGCCCAGGCGCTGAGCCCGTTCGTCGAACACGTCGCAGGCGATGGCGGCAAAGTCCGCGGCCGACTCCTGGAACCGTTCGATCTTTGCGAGCCGCCCGTTCAACTCTTCGAGTTGCGTCAGGAGCCGCCGCGAGATTGCCTCGGTGGGAGGGTCGTGGCGATCGTTCTTCAGGGCTGTGGAATTGTCGGGCATCTTAGCCGCCTTTACCTCCGGGGCGAGTCATCGAGAGCGGTCGCGTCAGGCCGTCGCGCAGGGGCCCGTCACGCATGCCGCGGCGCCCGTTTCCGCGGGCAGGCCCGCGCGACTCCAGGCGCCGAAGCCGCCCGCCAGATTGATGACGTCGTAGCCCGCGTCGATGAGTAGGCTCGCGGCGATCGCCGACCTCATCCCGCTCTGGCACTGGGTGACCACCGGCTTGGAGCGGTCGATCCCGGCGAGATTGTCCGGCAGCTTGCCGAGAAAGCGGTGGTCGGCTTGCGGGATGTGGCCGGCGTCCCATTCGCCCTGAGCCCGGACATCGAGCACGTGGACCTCGCCCGAGGCGATGCGATCGGCCAACGCTTCGGGATCGGCGTTCGGGTAGGAGTGATCCATCCGACCGGCTTTGCGAAGTTCGTCCGCGGAGAAGACCCCCGCGACCTCGTCAACGCCGATCTTGTTGAGCACGCGGACCGCTTCGGCGACCTGATCCCCCTCGGCGATCAGGTAGACCGGCTCGTCGTAGTTGAGCAACCACCCCGCCCACCCAGCGAGCATGCCCGCCGGGATGTTCAGCGTCCCCCGTGCGAAGCCGGCGGAGAAGCTAGCGGGCGGCGACAAATCGACCACGGCGCCGGCGTCGAGCGCCCCCTCGAGCGCGCTAGCCGGCAACCGCGGCGGCTCGGAGTACGCGCCCAGAACCTTGGGGCCTTCTTTGTTGACCCGCTTCATGACGGCAAAGTACTTCGGCGCCTCGGGTTGGTCCGCCAGGATGTAGCGGACGAACTCTTCTTCATGGTCGAACTGCAGCGCCGGGTTGAAGAGCTTCTCGTACCCGACGGTTGAGGAAGGGATCGCGCCGAGGCCTTTGCCGCAGGCGCTGCCGGCGCCGTGGGCGGGCCAGACCTGGAGGTGGTCGGCGAGCGAACGGAACCGCTCCACCGAATGGAAGAGCTGGTGGGCGCCGACCTCCGCCGTCCCCACCATGCCGGCCGCCTCTTCGAGCAGGTCGGGTCGGCCGATCGACCCGACGAAGACGAAGTCGCCGGTGAAGATCCCCATCGGCATGTCGGCCCCGCCGCCACGGTCGGTCAACACGAACGAAACGCTCTCGGGCGTGTGACCGGGGGTGTGCATCACCTCGAAGTCGATCTTCCCGATGGGGAAGCGGTCGCCGTCTTTGCAGAGGCAATGGTCGTACTGCGAGAGGAACTGGTACTTCCACTCGGCCGGCCCTTCGTCCGAAACGTAGAGCTTCGCCCCGACCCGGTCGGCCAGCTCACGCGCTCCCGAGACGTAGTCGGCATGGATATGCGTCTCGGCGACCGCCACGATGTCGAGCCCCTCGCGTTTGGCCGCATCGAGGTAAGGCTCGATGTCACGGCCCGGATCGACGATCACGGCCTGTTTGGCCTTTTGACAGCCCACCAGGTAAGAGGCGTGGGCGAGCGAGCGGTCGTAGAAATAGCGGAGTAACATGGCGACACTCCTTTTAGTTGGAACGACCGCCGCCTAGGCGATCGATTGGAAGACAACGAAGGCCGCCACCGCGACCATCGCGACGGCGAAAGTTCTTTGCAGCGTTGGACCGGACAGCTTTGCCGAGAGCCGCGTGCCAAGTTGCATGCCCAGCACGCCACCCACCACGAATAAGGCGGTCAAGCTCCAGGAAAGCGATCCGCCGTGGAGCACATAGGACGCGACGCCCGAAACGCTGATCAGGAAGACCACCATCAGTGACGTCGCCACCGCGGTGTGGATCCGCATGCCGCCAAACAGCACCAAGGCCGGCACAATCACGAATCCGCCCCCCACCCCAAACATGCCTGAGAGCACGCCGGTGAGCACCCCGAGCGTCACCAGCAACACCACGCAACGCGGCCCGAGCGTCGGTCTCCCGCGGGCGTCAAGTTGGCAGACAAACCGACTGGCGTCTTCGTCGGACCGCTCCGGCGCGATCGACTTGAGCCACAGACGCACCGCGATCACCAGCATCAAGCCGCTAAACAGCAATAGGAGCGTCGCTTCGGAGAGCATCGTTGAGAGCTTTGCCCCCAGCGGCGCTCCGACCATGCCGGCGACGGCAAACAGCAGCCCGGTGCGGACATCGATCTCACCCCGCCGGAGCCGTGAGACAGCGCCTACCAGAGCCGTCGTTCCCACCGCGGCCAGCGAGACGCCGACCGCTTCGCGAGGCGGCATCGACAGGCCATAGACCAGCAGGGGGATCGCGAAGATACCCCCGCCGCCGCCGGTGAGGCCCAGCGCGAAGCCGACCGCGACGCCGCCGGCGATGGCTAGGCCGAGCACGACCCCCCCCCACACTGGTTCCAGGGCATCCGGGCCAGCATCATCCCCATGCCGCAGGTGTCGGTGACGCCCGCGAAGGTGAGGCCTGCGCCGACAAAGGCGGACAACCCGATGAAGTAGGGGTGAACGAAGTAGCCGAGCCCCGCCCCGAGGAGCACCAGGAGCCCCGCCACGATTCGGACCTGGCGTTCGAGCGAGATCGCCTTCTTCCCTCGGTTGACCGGCAGGCCGGCCTCTTGCCAGGCGAGCGTTCCCCCCTCGACGTGGACCACGTTCTCGTGGCCCGCCTGAACCAACTTCTCGCACGCCTTCATCGCCCGCGACCCGGACCGGCAGAGCACATAGATCGGCTCACCGGCTGAACCTTGGCGTTGTTCCTTCAGGGCGTCGGGATCGAGCGAGTCGAGCGGCGTGTTCCGGGCAAGCGGGGCATGCAGCTCGCGGAACTCGACCGGGGTGCGTACGTCGATCACATCGACGTGGCTCTCCTTGGCCAGTTCGGCGAGACGCTGAGCGGTGATGGTGGTGATTTGGCCCATCTCGACCTCCCGTAAATGTTGTGTCATTACCTATCGAAGTTACGATATATCGGCGTAAATAAAAACGCGTCACGTCGACGCACCCGCTTGGAAGCGGCCCTCAATGCAGTCCAGGATCCGCTCCAAATGCGGCTCGGTGACGCGGTAGTAGACCCGGCGCCCTTCCTTCTCGCTGCTGAAGAACCCGCACCGCTGCATCAGCCGCAGGTGTTCGGAGGCGACGTTCTCGAGCACGCCACAGTCCTCCGCCAACTCACCGACGGTGTAGCGATCGTGCAGCACCAACTGCACCATCCGGATCCGCACGGGGTGAGCCAGGATCCGCAAGCAATCGGCCGCCTGGGCGAGCGTCTTCAGGTCGGCCCGTTTGAGCGGCCGCCCCGCGGAGTTTCTGGGTTGATTGGACTTGGTTGCCATTGAGCATCTCCACTGCAAATATATCGTCACATCGCGATATGTCAATCAATCATTCTTGCCAATTCCTGTCGGTGCAACGCCACGCTGGCTAGCGGAAGGGCCCTCCCCGAAGGCAGGCGACAACGATGGCAAGCCCGCGAGGACGCAATGGCGCGCCTGGGCGGTCAGAGCGGGTAGGGCAGGGCGGTTGTGATCGGCATCGAAACGTGCAGCGCCCGGCGGGCCCCTGGTGGCGCCCGAATTGTGCAGCGCGCAGTTGTGCCGAGTGAGCCGCTGAGGAGAAGCTGTTTAGCCGTGGGGCGGGGGCGAAACCCCCCTCCCGGTTTCAGGGGGGAAGACCAGTCGCCGACGGTTCCACGCTTTGTTTCTTCTACTCGGCGAGGTCCCCACCACCTCGACCCGTGCGACAAAAGGGGCCGCTAGGCTAGATAGGGAAACACTCCGAGAGAAAGTCCGAAATGTCGCGAGGCTCCGTGCTATCTGCTCGGAAGCCCTGCTACTGACGGTAGCGTCGCAGGAAAAGCAGTGCAGGGCAGGGCGACTAGGCAGGCTCTCCCGGTTCTAACGGAGAATCACGAGAAGGACGGCGGGAACGCCGATAGTCGATTTAGCGGAGAGTCTTCCGCCAAGCTTCCAGACCACCGGCTTTCGATGCGATCGGCCGCCCTCGCCATCTTGGTGACCGTGCTAGCGGCATGCACGTGCCGGGGCGAGGAGACGCTTATCGATGCTTGGCGGCTGGCGGCGGCGCGTAATTCAAGCCTCGAAGCATCGCGGCTGCGTACGGGGGCGAGCTGGCAAGACGCCCAGGCGGCCGCCTCGGAACGGTCCCCGACGGCGTCGTTGCGGACGGGCTATCTCGTCCGGTCGAGTCAACCGAGCTTCCGGGGAAGTCAGCCAGGACTAACTCCCACGCCGATCTCGATTCCGTTTGCCGAACAGAACGCCGCTAAAGTATCGGCCCTGGCCGTAGCGCCGATCTGGACGGCGGGGCGGATCGAGAGTTCGGTCGCGGCCGCTAATTTCCGGCATTCGGCTAGCGCCGAGTCAACGCGATGGGTCGAGATGGACCTGTGTATGGCCGTCACCGAGGCTTACGTCGCGATTCTACAGGCCAAAGCGACTCTGTCTGCCGCGGAGCAGTTGCTGCAGTGCGCCGAATCGAAAGCGGCGGACGTTGCGGAGCGGGGGCGGCAGAGCCGAGCCACCGATTCGGAAGTGCTGGCGTCTCGCCTCGCCCTCGCCGAAGCCCTCCATGAAACACGAAAGTCCGAGAACGCCGTGATCACCGCGTGCGCCGGCTATAACCAGCTACTGGGTCGGGCAGCGGACTACCCCGTGGAGCCTGTCGAGCCGGTGGTTCCCCTGCTTGGAGAGTCGCTTGAACAACTCACCCAGTTCGCGATCGAATCGCGCCCCGACGTCCAAGAACTGATGGAGTCGGCGCGGGCCCACGAGAACGACGCGGCGGGGTGGCGAGCGTCCTCGCTTCCCCAGCTGAGCGCCGAGGCGGGCTTTGATTACGAAGAGAATCGATTCCAGTCCCCCCAGGGGATTGGCACGGCCGGCGTGTATGTCGATTGGAACGCCTTCGACGCGGGGAAGAATCGGCGGAAGTCCACCGCGGCGTCAACAAGGGCCTGCGCGGCTCGGGCCGAGCTCAAGGAACGGCAGTCCCAGATCGCCCTGGAAGTCTTGCAGGCGTGGCGCCAACGCGACGACGCCCTCGGCGCCGAGCGCGTCGCCGCCCAGTCGCTGGAGTACGCGCTGGAGCACGACCGCTCGATCACACAGCTCAATTCTCATGGCGTGGCCACCGAATCAGCGGCGCTGGAATCGAGCTCGGCGGTCGTCGAGGCGAGGGCCCGTTATCTCTACGCACGCACCAACCGGGTCTTGTCCCAAGTTCGCCTGCGATTCGTCTCGGGATTGCTGGGCGGCAAATAGCGGGGCGCCAAGAGCGCTCGACGCTTGACCGTCGAAGTCCTCAGAATCGGTAAAGGCGCCACGGTAGGCGCATTTACCCGTCAGGGAAGGCATTTGGCTCCTGAGCGGCCAAGCTCTTGCCGACGTATGAGCTAGCTTTCTGGTGGAGATTCGCCCATCGAAGCCTCCCACTCATCCCCGCCTTTCAAACGCAACTTTGGGCCGTCTGACCATCGACGGTTCCGCCCCAATCTCCCCGTAGAAGGAGTTTCCGCTTCTTCGCTCCCCCCATTTTTCCTTCTCGTCCTATCTCCCTGTCTGGCTGTGTCTCCCGACGCAAGTTCTCGGCGTCCCTTCCGTAAAGGCCACTCACGAGCGAATTGCATCCCGGCTCCGTCGCCTTCTCCGAGTGGGAGAACGTCCGGATGCATCTGGCACGGAACGACTCCCATTACCGCGGCGCGTTCGCTCTGGTCCACGACGCTTACTGCCGAGCGGGGCTCGACGATCCGCACGAGAGCGGATTGCGGGTGACTCCCTATCAGCTACTGGACACCTCGCACGTCTTTGTGTCGACGCTCAACGACGAGGTGATTAGCACCCTCACGCTGGTGCAAGATGGCGAACTCGGCCTTCCGATGGAAGCCATCTACACCAAAGAGATCCAAGACCGCCGAGACCGCGGCATCCACCTCGCCGAGGTGACCTGTCTGGCGGATCGCCGTCTCAGTCCCAAGCGCTTCTTCGCGCTGTTCTGCGAGCTAAGCCGCGTGATGGCGCAATTCGCTCAGCGTGAAGGCGTCGATGAGATTTGGATTGCGTGTCACCCCACCCACGCCACCCTGTACGAACGACGGCTGGCCTTCGAGCGCCAAGGGGACCTGTGCGACTACCCGGCCGTCCTTGGCAATCCGGCTATCCCGCTCTGCGTCGACCTCAAGAACCTAGCCCAGGCGTACCCAAGGGTTTGGCAGCGGTTCTTCGGAACGCCCATCCCCCAAGCGGTTCTGCAGCCGTCGGCTCTGCCGCTGGACCTGCGAGACTGCTATGCGGAGATTGCCGGCACTTGCGTTCCGCGTTTGGGAAGGGCCATCGTAGAAATGCTCGAGGTGGCGTGAATCGCCCCGTCTCGGCGCCGACCCTTGGGTCGATTACCCCGTCCAGCGACACACCAGCGCTGACCGACTCCGCCAGGGAGTCCTAGGCGAGTCCTAGGCGTCGTGCCCGGTGTCACGGTATCGCTTGGACGCGCCAGGGCCATGCTTGGTCGGTGTCCGACCCTGGCCGGTCGAAGCCGCCTGCTTCTCTTGGAGCGAACGCAGCTCTTCGGTGAGCTGCTGGTTCGCCAAGAACAACCGATCGCTGTAGGCGGCGTGAGAACGCTCGCCGCATCCCAGCCCGATCAGAAAGGCGACCAGGGAAGCCGCTAGGCCCCATGCCATCCGCATGAGGGGGGAAGCCGAAGTCGAGGCGAGCCCGACGAACGCCACGAGAATTGTCGAGGCGACCAGAAATACGAGCGTCGTTTTCATGCGCGACGGGCCTCGAACCCAGCCGTTTTAAGCGAGGGCTGGCGCCTCTCTTGAAGCCTACGCCACACTCGACCGATAGGCTACGAAGAAATCCGACTGGCCCACGACTCCCTGGCCCGTCCTGCGCTTCCTCTCAACGGGCGCCCGCACGACCGAAGTATCCCCCCGTATTCATGAACGTCGAACGGCTCCCCGGCGTCTGAAACCAGCTCGAGGTCCCGGAGACGGGGCCGGCCGTCTGGGCCTGTAGGAGGTTCTGCTGGAGCCCCTGGATCTCCGCGCTCTGACGCAACAGCAGCTGCTGTTGCTGCTGATTGACCTGCATCTGATTCAATTCCGGACGCACGAAGGTGTAGTAGTTCGGCACCGGCGAATTGTTATTTCGGAACAGGTTCAGATAGGGACTTACCGTTGGCCGGGACGGCTGGAATCGCTGGGGTCGTTGGCCCCGCTGGGCAAAGGCCTCATCGCCGAGGACCAGGAGAACGCCCAGGGCCGCCCAGATTGCCAGGATTCGCTTGGTTTCCATCTTGGTCGCTCTTCGATCATGCGTGGCGGAAGTTCTACCTATGCAGCTTGTGTCGGCTGTAGGTCGAGTTCCGCTGAAGGATTGTAGCAGACCTGCCGATGAAACCAATCATGCGGTAAGTGCGCCTCGGCTTTGGGCGCTGGAATTCGCTGGACCAAACCGTCGTTGGGCAACCGATGCGACCGACACCAAAACTGACGTTCGCGGCCCTCACCGTGCTGAGTTTGAGCGCCAGTACGGGCTGCCATTTGGTCTACCCGGGCCAATGCAAAGACGGCCCCGCGCCGTGCGTCCCGCAGAGTATCCCGCGGGAGCTCTCTAAAGCTGTCCTGCCGGACTACATTATCGAGCCTCCCGACGTGCTCGAGATCGACGCTATCAAGATCACGCCGAAGCCCGACTACCGGCTCGAACCGCTCGACGTCGTCGCGATCGCCGCGACGGGGCTCCTGCCAGAAGAAGCGATCACCGGCGAGTACGCGATCCAGCCGAACGGGACGATCCAGCTGGGCTTTACGCTCGGCTCGATCACGGCCGCCGGCTTGACGGTCGAAGAGTTCGAAGCCCAGCTGAACCAACGGCTCCAGGCGGTCTACAAGAAGCCTCAGGCATGGGTGACGATTAGCCAGCTGGCTGCCCAGCAACAGATCGCCGGAGAGCACCTCGTCGCCCCCGACGGGAAGGTCAACCTGGGCACCTACGGACGCGTTAAGCTCGTTGGCCTGACGATCGAGGAGGCCCGGGCGACCCTTGAGTCCCATCTTTCGGCCTACGTTGAAAATCCACAGATCAGCGTCGACGTGCTGGGCTACAACAGCAAGGTCTTCTACGTCGTCACCCAGGGCGCCGGTCTCGGCGATGGGGTGGCAATACTTCCCGCCAAGGGCAACGAGACCGTCATCGACGCGATCGGCCAGATCCAGGGACTCGATTCGATATCGAGCACCCGGATGTGGGTCGCCCGTCCGGGCGGCAATAGCTGCGGCGGCGACCAGATCCTGCCGGTTGACTGGTTAGCGATCACTCAGCGCGGCGACGTCGCGACGAACTACCAGTTGATGCCGGGCGATCGACTCTTCGTCTCAGAAGACAAGCTGGTGGCCTTCGACACGCGGCTCGGGAAGATCATCTCTCCGTTTGAGCGCATCTTTGGATTCACCAGCCTTGGCGCGAATACCATCCGTTCCGTCAACACTGTCAACCAGCAAAACGGTGGCGGCTTCAACAACGGCTTCAACAATTTCTAGGTCACAACGGCTCAAGTCGTAAACTGATCGAAGTCGGACGTATGCGGAGAATCTCAGTGCCTAAAATATCCGTAACCGTCGTCGCCCTGTCGCTGGCCGTTTGCTGTGGCTGCCATAGCGGCCCCTGGGGAAAGCGCGAGCAGGAGTTGAGCTGCCCGACGGATGTGCGCAAGAGCCTCCATTGGTGCTGGGGCGAAGACGCCATCTTCGATTGCCCCTGCGGGCCCGATGAAGCGTATCATGGCTACAAGCCAACTTGCTGGCATGATTGGCAAGCGCCGGCGACGGTTTGGCGGGACGAACGGTGCGGCGGGCCCTGCATGAACTCGCAACCCGTCGGGATGCAGATCATCTCTGAAAGGACGGTGTCGCCGGGGATGTCGCCGACTCCCGCAGGTCCCGCGATGAACGGCCGACCGGTCGCGCCCCTGCGCGATGGAGAGGAAGTCGTGCCGCTTCCTTCCCTTGATGACTCGGACGCGGGTGACCTGGACGAGCCAGAGTTCCCAGAGCTCTCCTGGAAGATGGAACCGATCGCGAATTCCTCCGTCGCGAAGAACATCCCGCTCATCGGGTCCCCCACTTACGAGCACAAGCGCGTGGTTTACGAGCAGCAGTCGGAGGTGCAAGAGCAGCCCAAGCGTTTGCCGACCGCGAACAATTTCGGGTTCACGATTATCCGCTAGCGCCGTGGCGGGCACGCTAAGCGGCGGGGATCGCTACGAAACCAGGCGGATGACGTGCGGCCCTAGTCGTCTTGACGCCCAGAGTGGCAGCTTTTTCCACAATTGCTGGGCGAGGCCGAATCGGTCGCCGTTCTCTTCGGCAGGATTTCGGCTTGCGTTCGGCGCATAGGTCAGCCAGTTGAGCGGGGCCTCTTCGGCGCCCCACTGCATCTTGAACTTGTGCTGGCCGCTGCCGATGCTGCTGCGGCCGAAGTGGAACCAGTCATAGCCCGCTTCGCACGCGTCGGCCAAGATTCGCCAGTACATCGCGTGGTTGACGCACCTCGAGTTGTACTCCCGCAGGCTCGAGGCCCAAGGGATGTCGAGCGACGGGCGGTTGTCGAGGACGATCCCGGCCCCGACAACGACGCCTTCATGCCGCGTGCAATAAACGCTGGCGCGCCCTTCCAGCCCATCGACGAGCGCCGCAAAGAACCGCCGGCTGTGGGAAGGGCTGCCCAGGTCACGCATGTTTCGCGAGTAGACGCTGAAGAACTCATCCACCAGTTCGCCGCCGCCGCGCTCGGTGTCGAGCCCGCTCTTCTCGCCCTTCCGCACTTGGTTGCGAACCTTGGCGGAGAGCTCCGTCCACAGTTCGTCGGCGGTCGGAGCGAGCCGTCGACGGAGCAGGACTTTGTCGCCCGCCGCGGGACGCCATTCGTCAGAGAACTCGATGCTCTCGGCGGTGATCGGCAGCTTGAGGAGGAGTTCGCAACGGCGTTGCTTCGCCAGCTGGACCGCGTGATCCACCAAGGCGGCGACTGCTGAGGGATCGCCGCTGGGACCAGCTTCGTCGACCCATGGGAGAGACGTCAGCGTGACACCAAACAGGTGACTTGACTGGAGAACGACGGGTAGCGAGCCGACTGGGACCTTGCCGCGCATCGCCGTCAGCCAGTGGGTCTTCAGCTTGTACACGGCGAGTGCGTCATGCCACGCGGGTCGGTGATACACGCCGTGAGTGAGCGCATTGACTGCGTCGCAGTATCCAGCGTAACTATCCTCGACGCGGACATCGCCGCGTCGATCGACGGCGCCTCCATAGTTAGGCGTCACAGTCAGAGATTCAGGCACTTGAGCCGACCGATTCTTCCACAAAGTGGCTTTTGGGGGCGCTGCCGTACGAAAGCAATACGAACACGCACAGCAGGTAGTAGTACAGCGCGAGGCGAGGCGAATCAATCACGCTATCGATCACGCCTATTCCGAGCAATCCTATTAGCGCGCATGCCATCGGGGCCGCCGTTGGGTCTGCGGCTCGTAGTGCGACGCCAATCAACCAAAGGCAGCGTAGAGTTAACAGAGCAAATGCTGACAGCCCGAGCCAACCCTGTTCAACCAACAGATGCACCGCGAGATTCTTTGCATGCCAGTTCAGGTGATCGTCGGCGGACCACCACCAGTAGTCATTGCCGGCACTGAAATCACCGTTTCGGATCAACTCTCGGCCGTCCGGGCCGGTTAGCCGAAGCCAATCAATCTCGATAGGGGCGTTTGTACTTCCGGCGAAGCTCAGTACTACTGGTCTGGAAATCGAGGCAGCAGGGAGTCGCGTACTTTCTATTAGACTCCCAACCGTTCTAGAACTGACTCGGCTAGACTCGACTACCCATTCACCAGGGGGCGCCTTGTCAAGGAATCTTCCAAACTGCACGAAATCGTAAGATTGCAGAAGGCATTTTTCATAGATTCCTATCTCTAGCTTGTCGGATTCAGTGTGGCGACGCGCACGCAACTTCAGCTGATACTCCGTTTCAGGGCGTACATCAACGTACTGAGCCAAGTAGAGGGGTTGCGTGCGTATGACATCTAGTTGCGGACCTTCCGCATCGGACGTCATGCGGTAATTGCGAGCGCGGTCGCCTAAGGCGCTCGTCCTGAGGAAGTGTGGAATCCGCCCACTCCCCATCCCTAGTCCCTGGTGAAAGGGCGAGTCTGCGACGAGCGAGAGGCAATGTCGCCAGTGGTCAAGTCGGATCGTGGCGTCAGGCGCCGTCGACTCGAAGCGGGCGTGGAATGCCGGCGCCCATACCACCGTTGCCAACCCCGCGGCCGCAGCTGTTGTCAGGCAAGTGGCGCACATCCAAGCCTTCCAGCTGCGAAAGCGGGTTGAGATCAGCCAAGCTGCTACGAGGAATCCCACTTGCAATGCTGCGACGATGACGGGAGCTCGCGACAAAGTCGCAAAGATCGAGTAAGCGGCGCCAATCGCTGCCACGAGGCAGGCTGCACGCAAGAAGAATGAACGGGTGGATTGATAGACTAGCAACAACAGTGGCGCAGCGCCGACTACGTAGGCGTCAAGATAAGCTCCACCGACGTGCATGTCAGCAAATGGACCGGTAGGCCTGAAGTCGACCTCGGTCGCAAGCAATCCGCAGAAGCGATGCCGCTCCAAAGCTACTGCGATAAATGTCTGGAGGATTCCAACTCCCGTACCCGCAGCGAACGCGAATGCCGCCGACTTCGGAGGCGATGGAAGTGATGTCAACAACACTAGGAGTCCCGCAGCGTATGCCATTGGCTTCGCCAGTCGCAGCGCATTGAAGGGACTGTCGTAGGGATTCCAGTAGCCTTCCGGCAACGAAGCCGTCTCGGAGAAAGTGATCCAGACTCCAAAGGCATAGGATACGGCGACCAAAACCAAGATGGCCGCGTCGAGCCACGAGAGACACCAACGCCTGCGAAATGGCGTCGTCCACATCGCGCCGCCAATGGCCGCCATAATCCACGCGTCAAACTCGTTGACGTAGAACCTGCCTGTCCAAGGGGTAAGGTCGAGCGCCGGAATCGCCATGGCTACCCAGGCGAAAGCCAGCAGCGGCCAACGCGCGGAAGTCGCCAGCACCGTCGCGGATGTTAGCGAAACCCACAACGCTCCGTAGGGGAGCTGAAACGAGATCGTAAATGACGCAACAGCCAAGAGCAGTGCAAGACAGCGGTGAAGCATCATGCTGACAAACAACCTGGTCGATCCTCCCTTGTCTCTATTCTGGCCTGCCCACCGTCCGAAGCTTGCGATAGACGGCTACGAGAGAGCCAGCGGTCGGTTGCCTTCCAACCAACGACTGTGGCGGCTCCCGCAATCAGAACATCCGTAATGTCGGGAAGGTGTGGTCCGACGTAAACTTGAGCGAGTTCGCCGATACATCCAACAGCCAATCCCACAACTAGGGGGATCGCGCCGGAGTACCTGCCGGTCGGACGCCGACGAGCGGCTCGCAGGCATACCCCCAGAGGCAAGAAGACGCACGCCTTCAGGATCAGGTTCACGAACGATTGAAACTCCGGACCGTAGTACATCGCGGCAAAAGGCGGCTGAGAGAAAGCCGACCAGCGCCGCGCGACTTCGCTCGACGTTTCGACTATCTGGTAGGGCGCCAAAAGCACTGCCAGGGCGATTGCCGAGTACGCAATCGCTGCTCTTAGCCAGAATTCGGGGCGCACTGCCTGGTCGATGATCCACGACACAAGGGGCGGACGCGAACTAGGCGAGATGGCCCAAGAGTAACTAACCGCTCCCAGCGCGGCGCCCACGCCACCAGCTAGGATTGCCGTCGTGGAGCTCGTACGCGAATAAACAAACACCTGCAGAACCTCGATAGCGAACGACACTCCGAATCCGATGGCGCTGCCGCCGGCAATGGCGGGGGCTATTCGAGTGGCTGCGACTTGGCGTCGGCGACTCGCCGCGAGCCAACCGAGGGGGGCGAACGACGCCACCTGTAAGAACCGTTTGAGAATCGGCACCGCCCCCAACTCGAAGTCGACGAAGGGCATCCAGACGACGCTCTCTGGCTTCGCAAGCTTCATCTGCAACTCGTGGCGAGTCGTCACGAAGTCGAAGGGGGCCGCGCCGTAGATCAATAAAGCCGCGGTATACAACGCTAGCGCAATCCCTTTTCGTTGCAGGCGGTGATGCGAGGCAAACCGACGCACCTTGGGCAGTCCTACCACCCATGCAACTCCCATAAGCACTCCCGACACGGCGCCGATCACTTCAGCACGCACGTCATTCTGGCTCACGGTTCTCGGTGGGAACCAGAGCTGCGTAAATTCCAGTCCTACCGCCAACAGTATCGTTGCGCTGAAGAGGGCTAACGCTACGATCAACTTCACTGCGGTTGACCGCGAAGCGGCGGAGCCGGCAAGCACCGCGCAGAAACCCAGGGGGGTATAAAGAAACAAGTTGGCCAACCAGTCGGCACGATTGCCGACGCTAAGATTTAGGTCCGGGATCTGTCGGAACCTAACTAACGCTTCGTCGAGCGACAGGGGTTGGAAATTGAGCGGCACGAGTGATCCGTACGCCACCAACGCGGCACAGCCAGCCCAGACCCCGATCCACTTGTAGCCGATCATTGGCCCTCGCAAGCCCTTACGGGATGAGGCGACGTTACGCGGCCGGGAGCGACGCCCAGATCGCGATACAACGCCGCCATCTTTGCCATCCGCGCAGCGAAGCTGTACCGGGACTCGATCACCTGCCTCGCCGCGGAGGCGAGACGTCGGCGTAGGCAGTCCTCTTCGAGCAATCGCCTCAGAGCGGTAGCGAGCGCCGGCACATCGCCGATCGGGACAATCAATCCACTGACGCCGTCTTCGACCAGCCGTGGCACGCCGGCGACGCGAGTTACTACGACGGGTGTCTCCAACGCCATCGCTTCAAGCACGACGTTGGGCAAGCCCTCGCGGAGGCTGCTCAGCGCGAAGACGTCCATCGCCTCGTACCAAGCCTGCGTGTCGGACTGGAATCCGGCGAAGCGAACATGCGATGATATTCCATGCTGGTCGGCTAACGCCTGCAGGTTACTGAGCTGATCGCCTTCGCCAACGATCACCAGCATCGGTTTTGGCCCTGTTGCGTGGAGCTTGGCGACCGCCGCAATCAGGTGGTCGAAGGCCTTCTCGGGAGAAAGGCGCCCCACGGCCCCGATCAACGGCACGTCTTCTGGCAGGCCCAGGGTCCGTTTTGCCTCGGCCGTGGAGCGTCGACGCCGGAACTGCTCGGTATCGATCGCGTTCTCGATCAGCAAGGAGCGGTCTTCGCGAACCCCGAAGCCGCGGCACTGCTCCAGCAGGTCGGGAGAGACGCATACCACCCGCTCGTAGCGTTTGAGCGACCAGCGGTCGAGTTGGTGATAACACCGTGTCTTCCAAGTAAGTTCTACCCAGCCGTGGACTGTTGTCACTAGCTGCATGGAATGCCATCTCTTGACAACTAGGCCCAAGAGGTTGGTTTTGTAGTCGTGGGCATGCCATATCTTGACATTATGAGATCGGCAGATCTGCAATGCCTTCAGAACAACTCGCCAATCGAAGGGCCCCCTATCGTCAACTTCGACAATGGGTGAGCCCCAATCCACCGCTCGCTTCCGGATCGCCTCGAACCCGTTGTCATTCGGCGGACGAAGGAACATGCAAGCGGATTGGAATCCCAAATGCTTCAGCATCCGGGGTGAGTTGAGGATCGTCTTGTCCGGACCACCCCCCGCGCCGGTTATGACGCGTGCATGCATTACGAACGGCATGTCCGCGACAACTTCCGCCGGCGAAGCTGTCTCATCATCCAATATGCAGGTCTCGTTTCGTATCGCCAAGTTGGTTAGTCTCCTGCCCGCTCAAGACGCGGAAAGCGATACAAGCAGCCTGCGGTACGCCCCAAAAAATAGGTAGACAGAACTGCCGACGTTTGTAGTGCTGACAAGGGATTACTCGAGCCGCACTTTATGATGACGATCGCAATCGGCATCAGGAGGGAGGAAAATAGTAACGCTATCCACAGCGAAGCATTAGCGCCCAGCAAGATTGCCAAGCCACTTCCTATTAGACCGCATGCAAGGGCCGCCGTGTACATCAGTGGGATCAAAAAGCTTGCCCAATTCCTGATGTCATGGGGATTGTTTAGCGCCAGGCGTAAGTTATCGCGTGTCCTCCACGCCTCTCGAAAGAATACCTCCGATAATGTTGTCGACTCGCCATGGTGGATGAGCGTGGCGTGATGGTTCACGAGCAAGGAGCCTTGCTCAGAAAGCCTGTAGCCAAGATCGCAGTCCTCGCAAGTAGCCAGGTCTTCGTCAAAACCGCCAATCGCAATGAAGTCGCTCCTGGCTAGCAGCAAGCCAGCACTCGCGATCCACTTTACAGACGTCGTTGCGTCGGCCGGTCGCGGCGGCGAAATTCTTGCAAGGGCGCAAGCTACCCATTCCCGGGAAGTCGATGGGGGTATAACGCGACAGCCAACCGCGACGACGTTTTCTTCGCTCAGCAGAGGTAGACATTGCTCGAGCCAGTCGGGAAGAACTTCGCAGTCCGCGTCGATAAAGGCGATCCATGTTCCGGTTGCGATCGAAGCTCCACGATTGCGTGCCCGAGACGCACGCCCGGGAGGCGTCGAAACCACCCTCGCTCCGAGCTCATGACAGATCTCGGCGGTCCGATCGGCTGATTCGTTGTCGACGACGATCACCTCGACGCCGCTCACCCCCGCAGGCAGGTTTAATTGATAGATCGACTCCAAGCATCGACGGATGAACCGCTCCTCGTTTAGCGCCGGGATGACGAACGAGACGATCGTTGGACTTTGAGCGTCAATCGTCTCATTCGGCGCGACACTGTTCTCTTGGGCCACTTGAATATAAGCGTCAGCGGGAGCGAGTGTTCGGCGTTGAGGCGTCATGCGTATCGTAGCATAGAATCGTAAATCTCTTGGTAGCGATCGAACATCACTTCTTCGGAGAAGCGGGATCGAGAGTGCGATCGGGCCGCGTCAATTATTGACTGGCGCTGGACGGGGTCGCGCGCTATCCGGGAGAGGCAGTCTGCCAATTGAGCGGCGTCGCCCGCCGGAGCGAGCAGACCAGTCCGACCGTGATCAATTACCTCGCAAACTCCGCCAACTGCTGTTGCGACGGCAGGGACACCGGCCGCCATCGCTTCAATGACTGTCAATGGAATCCCCTCACTGACGCTAGTCAATAAGAACGCGTCGGCGGCTGCCAAGAGCCGAGGGACGTCACGTCGAATTCCTAAGACTTCGACGTTATCCCGTAAGCCGAGCTCAGCGATGCGTCGCTCGATCGCCGCCCTTTCAGGTCCTTCGCCAGCTAACAGGAGCCGGAAGCCTTTGATGGATTTGACTGCGACTGACGCCGCCATCAGCGCGGTCGAGTGGTCCTTGATCGGATCGAGCCGTGCGACCTGCAGAACGACGAATTGGTCAGAGTCGAGACCGAGTTCATACCGTACTGCGACTCTGTCGTGCGTGGTGCGAAGACGCGTAAAGTCAATGCCATTATAGATAACTTCTATCCGTTCGCTCGGTAATCCCTCGTTATGGACGAGAGCCGTCTTGACGGATTCGCCTACAGCTACATATCGATCGACTTGTCGTAACATGACGCGGTTGAAGAATGCCCGCTTCTTGCTTGGTACGTCGGGCCAGAATCGGCCGTGTTCCGTAAATAGCACCCTTGGGCGCGAACCGACCGCCCGGGTCGCGGTGGCGTAAGCGAAAGGCGTATATTGGTGGGCGTGGACGATGTTCACACGCTCGTATCGCAAGAACCGAGCCAGCCGCAAGACGCATGACCAATCGAACCCAGGCGACCTGCCCAGGTGGGTGACAGAAACGCCTTCCCGTCGAAGAGCTTCGCCAAGTTCGCCGACTTGGTCGAGGCAGGCGACAACGACTCGGTGTTCGCGTCGGAGGTGGCGCACGAAGCGATCGACAAGTACCTCTGCGCCGCCTACGGGTAGCCCGTGGACAAGTTGGCAGATTGTTGGTTGTTCCTTACTCACTACGCGAACTTACTATCCGATGGTGGATTCCTTCGGTAGCTCAAACATCTTGGAAGGCAGAGCCGGATCCCAGACGCGGTAGATGAACAATGGTCACTACAGTCGACATTGGTGTGGATGCACCGGAGTGTGATCGGCAGTAAAGAGTGCCTGTCTCACCAGTTGCCGTTAATCAGTCCCGTTGTCGGGCATATCCTACGACTTGGCTTCGCTGCTCGGCGGTGTAGCTCGAATTCTATCCGCAGAAAAGACACGTAGAGTTGGATTGGGAACCGTTTATCGTGGTGGCTGCGAAAAGCAGGCGGCATCTATAAGTATGACGATATGCGCTTTCTTGATCCAGCGCGACACCCAGGGCCAGCGCGTACAAATGACAACGATGCGGCAAGCTACGCTAACTCGCAGCTTACCTGGTCGCTCTTGACGCATGGGAACGAATCTGTCCCGTGACATCAAAACCTCTCTTGCGTACCGAGTCCACGCCATCGAGCCTAGCGAGAATAGGTAAATCCGGGGTCGCCGCAGAGCACCCAGTCACATTCATCTATACGCGCTGGCCCTAGCGCGACACCATTGCCATCGCACACCTTAATAATGCTTCAGTTGGGGTGAGGTTTGGCGCCGCGAAAGTAAACGGCAGAGGCAACTCGATGCGAACGTTCTCGGTTGATAAGGAAGTAGTCGAGGTATCGCAGCGGGGCTGTTCCCAGCGCTACGGGGACCAGTATCGCGTTGGATATCCAGCGGTTTGCACTCGGGCTGTTCGCCCATTCTCGCACAACCCAGACAACACCGCATGTCGGGCCAATGTGGACGCCGGAAGAGAGGTGATCGAAGCTGCGACAGAGAAGTCGTAGACCGTCGATCGTGAATCTCCAATAATCGCACGGGTCAGCGTGGTAGCCTTGCATGAATGGCACATCAATATGCACGATGCCTCCAGGCTTCAGAACTCGATAAAGTTCCGATACAGCCTTGAAGGGGTCAGCGACATGCTCCAGAGTGCCGGTGCATATCACGCAGTCGGCATAACCGTCTTCAAAAGGGAGGCTGTGAATATCGCCAACGACGTCAACCCCCGGACAGTCGACAGCGTCCACGGTAATGACTGAATCTATTACGCGCCGTCCCCCCGCGCCAACGTCGAGTACTACGGACCCAGGCCGGACGAGCGCGAGTGTTTCGGTGAGCTTGTTTCTCGGAACTAGTGTCGGCTGCGGCAGAAGTCGAAGAACCCCGGGTAGGCCCCATCCCATCGGATACTCGCTCAGTGTGGCTTATTGGAAAGAAGCAGAACGGTGGCTTGCTTAGAGCCAGTTTCAGAACTGCGATTTGCTAGCTGAACCGCGGAGAGGAACGGTCGTAAGAGTCTCCGAAAGGAGGCCCGTGATGACCAAACGATCCCGCGTAGACACGGGGTCCAGGATGGAGCCCGACTCTCGATTCTTCCGCCCGCAGCTCAGCGACGAGCAGTAGGCGCTTGTCAGCGACCTCTTCAAGCCGCCGAAGCCGAGCCCCAAGGGAGGCCGGCCACACGCCGATACGCGGGCCTTTCTCGAGGGCGTGCTGTGGGTGCTGCGTAGCGGCGCGCGTTGGAAAGACGTGCCGCCTTGGTTCCCCTCGTACCCCACCTGCTGGCGACGGTTCGTGGAACGGACGACCGATGGCACGCTGGAGAAAGTCCACCGGCGGCTGGTCCGCTTGCTCGACAAGGCCCGCAAGATCGACTGGGAGGAGGGCTTCGCCGACGGCACGTTCGCCCCGGCGACCGCTTCTCCCGGTAAAAACTGCGGGGGGATGGCGTCGGCCTGACCAAGCGGGGCAAGGGGAGCAAGGTCATGGTCCTCACCGACGGCCAGGGCCTTCCGTTGGGAACGGAGGTCGAGGCGGCGAGCGTCGCCGAGGTGAACCTCATCGAGCCCCTCTTGGACGAGGCAGTGACCAGCCACGTCCCGTCGCGGCTGGTGTACGACAAGGCGGCCGTCTGCGACGCGCTGCGCGACCGACTCGGCCAACGGGGCGTCGACCGGATCGCCCGCCACCGCAAGAACTGGGTCCGTAAGGAAAAGCAGGACGGGCGGAAGTTGCGTCGCTACCGGCGACGCTGGACCGTCGAACGCAGCATCGCCTAGCTCCAGGCCTTCAAACGCCTTGTCGTCCGCAACGAGTTCTACGCCCATCTCTACCACGGCTTCATTAAGCTCGCCTGCATGATCGTCTGCTTTAGACGGTTATGAAACTGGCTCTAGTCCAGCAGAGTCGCAATCCGCGACGGCACGGGGTCATCATCGGAGCGATTGTCTACAAGTTAGTAGGAATTCGAGGCGCGATCGCAGTAGCCCGTGGCTTTGTGCGGCAGCATTGCGGATTGTCTAGGCGAGTCCCGCAGGTGAGTTATGACATCGACCGGCCTCCGAGATTGCCGGAGAGTCAAATAAATTGCTTCCCCGCTCAACAATCATCATGGCCATGATTAAGAACGTGTGATTCTTGGCGCCGGCGTTATGAGCCGCGACCACCCCACGCACACAATCGGGATTGAGAAGTCCCCGGTCCAGGCACTTGGCGTCGAGCAGTGTCCTCTCTACCACCTCGCGGAGCTCACGACGCAGCCATAGGCCGAGACGTTCGTACGGCTGATAGCCCCTTACACCGAGCTTCGCGAGCACTCTCATACGGAGGTAGCAAATCGTCCTCCAGGCGGGGCCGGCGCCGACACGGGCGCCGGTGTTCGAATTGGCAGGGAGCAGGAAGCTGGGGCGATGACGACGGAGGACCTCGGTATGGGCGCGCTCGCCGATCCGCGCCTCGGGCGGCGCGTCGAACACCGCCTGCACGAACCGGCTGTCGAGGTAGGGCACCCGCACGTCAACCACCGAGTTGAACTTGACGAGCGACATCGCGGTCTCGCGACGGAGGCGTTGGTCGAGAAACATCTGACTCAAGCGGTCGAGTGGCCGTTCGAAGCGATCGGTTGCCTTCATCGCCGCTCGGAGGGTTTGCCGGCCGACCTCTTTGAAGTCAGATGACGACACCGCGGCAAGCAGTGGCAGGTCGACACAGTCCGTCAAATGACTCTGCAGGTGGGACCACAGCCAGCTCTCCAGTGAATCGTCCCCTTCTAGTCGCCGAAACTCATCGTCGACCGAGAAGTTGTAGGCCTTGTGCATGTGGAGCAGCTCGCCGACGTGACCCCGGAGTAAGACACGCACGCCAAGCTCGGGGTAAAGCGGCAGAGTCGGCATCACGATGCACTGCGAGAGGTAGTGCCCGTCGGTCAACTCAACCATGCGGTCGAGCCAGCCCTCGAAGCACTCTAGAAAGCCTTCGCCCAGCACAAACCGATGAAAGGGGCACCCGGAAAGTTTCGCCAACTTCCGGGCTGAGACTTGGTCGAGGCTCCCTTCCATGCCCAGGCTGAGGCATGTCGGTCGCGGCAGTTCGTCGCTGATGAGGCCGAGAATGGCCCGGGCGTCGAGCCCGCCGGAGAGGGCGACCCCTAAACCCGGGGTGTCCCTTGACTGCTCATCGACGGCTCGACAGAGAGTCTCATCGATGCGATCAAGGCTGGCGCCTAACGTGATGGGCCGTTGGCTCGGACGGATCTGCCAGTAAGTATGCTGTTCGACGCGGCCCGTATCGATGCTGAAGGTGCATCGCGTCGCCGGGCCGAGACAACGGACCGATTTCAGCAGCGTCGTGCTATTCCACAGATGGCCGAAGGTGAAGAACTGTATCAGTCCTTCGGTATCCCATGCCGGTGAGGCGCCCGCAATCTGAGATGCTCTACGAACGGATGTCGAGAACGAAAGTGAATCGCTATTGGCGGAGTAGTAGAGGGGGACCGACCCGAACTTGTCGGTGAGCAACGTTAGCTCGCGTCTGGATTCGGACCAGAAAGCCGCGGCGAATCGACCCTCGATGCGTGACAGATAGGCGTCGCCTTCCGCTGCATAGCCCTCGAGTAAGCGGAGTGCATTTGGCCCGCTTCCCTCCTTCCCGCCGAACAGCTCGCCTTGCATGACAAGCGTGTCATCCCCGATCGAAGCCCACATCCGCTCTGCGTAGGCCTCGTCACGACCTTCCCATGTGAAGCCGATCCCGTTGGCTTCAGGGCGCCACATGCTATCGCCGAAGGTGGAGAGCGGGATACCAGGTTGTGAATTGGCGGAGGCCTGTCCGCTTATCGTCGGCATGCTGTCTTCTGCAGAATCGTGAGGGATGAGGTCGTCGAAATGTGGCGCAGTGACCTCAGCAAAGAACGCTTCACCACATAAGTCCTAAGTCGACGAAAACGATCTCACGCGCCCAGCCGAGCACCAAGATAACGCATAGCGTCAACGCCACTGGCCCGCGCCATCCAGAGAACCGGCTGCGGTCGCTCCAGAGTGCCTGCAGCGCTGCCGCGGCGTAGACCGTGAGCACTGGTATCAGCGGTAGGTGGTACCGTGAGTGGGCAAACGCGACGGTGTGAATGGCGCAGGGGACTGCGATCCACAGCAAGAGCAGGGTGTGCGACCGCCATTCAGGAGGGGTCACGACGGCCCCGGTCAGTGCGAGCAACGCGACCAAGGCATACGAACCACAGATCAGCAGCGCCACACCGACGGTAACGAAGGTGGGGATGTCGCCGAAGTAGCCTTGCCGCATTCCCGCGATGATCGTCCGTTCGAGTTGCCAGAAGTTGAAGAATCGGACTAGGCAGCGACGCGCTGACTCCGCCGGGTGGGAGAAGAAGTAGCGGACGCCGTAGGCCATCGCCTTCTTATCGATCTCGCCCTGCGTGAGCTGGCTGTACCCCGGCGTCGCAGCCGCGAGCACGCGATGCCACGACCGTTCGCCGGTCACATCCGAAATGGTCGCCCACGAGCGCTCGAGGGGGGTGTACTCGTAGTTGCCCATCATGACGTTCCGACCCCCCATCACGTCGATGAGTGTGAAAGTCTCTTGCACCCTGGTGTTCCGCCACGACCAAGGAGCGAGCACCGCAGCGCAAACGGAAAGGGCGATTCCGACGGACAGGAATCGTCGAATCGGCGAGTACATCGCCAGCAACAGAATCGCGACGCCGACCGGCGCCGAGCAAAGCCAAAGCACGCTTCGCGTCAGGGCGCCTAAGCCAAGGCATGTGCCTAAGGCAATGGATGAGACGATCCCTGGCGAACGCAAGAGGACAAGGCTCGCAAAGACGGCGCCCGTCAGGAGGAAGGTGAACAGCGTTTCAGAAAGGAGCAGCATATTGAACGCTAGCAATGAAGGGTAGAAGCCGACAAGGGTCGCCGCGATCACGCCTGTTTCACGGCGGTAGAGTAACGCACCGATCCAGTACGAGAGGAAAATCGTCGCCCAGCTCAGCAGCGCCTGAAGGACGGCGACGGCGAGATAGTTATGGACGCCCAGCACCCGGTAGACACCAGCGAGAACGGCCGGGTAAAGCGGGGGGCGGAGCGAAGAAGGCGCCCCCGACTCGGTGACATACTCTCCGGTCTCAACCAGCGCGGTCGCGAGTCGGTTGTAGTCGTGCGCGTCAACGATCGTCGGCTCGCGATCGCCAAACGCCAGCGCTACGACGAGGCGCAGCAGTAGTGAGCTCCAGAGCAACCAAAGCGGCGGCCACCCCAGCATCGGAATGATCGCCGCGCGATTATCAGCGGCCGCTTCGGTCACGCTCCGATCTTCCACAGCGAAGGCATCTTGGAGGGCGTGACATTGAAGAGTTCGTACAACGCGGGCCAGTCGAGGAAGACCAATGCGAGAAAAACCAGACACGTCACCGCTAGGTACAGCATTAACCCGGTCTGCTTGTACAGGTGCTCGGGGTTCTGAACAGGGCTATTCACCTTGAAGGTGACATGCAAGTAGTACGCGAAGAAACCCGCGAGCAGCGGCACCGAGAGGAGTAGCTCGAGCTTGTAGCGAACGATAAACACGCCAAGCATTAGCGCGCACGCCGCGGTGTAGAAGAACATGCTCACGAGGAGCCGGTCCTCGGTGTAGTGCCGGAACGATGATCGGTAGGCCGCGGCGGCGGCGGGGTCGCCGATCATCCGGTACTCGGCAAACCGCTTGCTGGCCATAAAGAAGGCGCCGACCATCCAGTACGCTACCAGCAGCGACAGGGGGGGAATCACCGAAGGCGTCACGACGAACCAACCAAGCAAGAGTCGTATCGGGTTGTTGACCGACTCAGAGACCACATCCAAGTAGGGCGTCTCTTTGGTACGCAAAGGCCGGATGTTGTAGACGCATCCCATGACCCACAGCGCGACGAGCGACCAGACGAACGGGGCGTTAACGGCTGTCCCGAGCCAGACCCCCGCTACGCCAAGGGCTATCCATTCGGCGTACGCGATTGGCAGCTTTACTCGACCCGAAGGCACCGGTCGCATCCGCTTGACCGGATGCCGCAGGTCGCTTGGGGCGTCGAGCACTTCGTTGATCACGTAGTTGCTCGACGCGATCAAGCAAGTCGCAGCGAGACCGATCAGCATCGTCCAAAACGGGAACGAGTCGATGCGGTCAGCGGTATAGAAGACCGCGAGCAGGCTGCCCGCCACCATGAAGACGTTCTTGAACCAATGGTCGGGTCGAGCGATTGAGATGTAGGGCGATATCGCAGCGATCCAGCCCGACTTGACCATAGAGCCGGGTGTCTCACTCGAGGTCGAGGTGTTCATTCTCATTGGGTTCCAGGGCTGCTTGCGGCGGCGCTCAGCAGAGCCTTCTGATACACACGACGCAACCGATAGCGAAATGGCATCTCGACAGGGCGTTTCAGACGAGTAAACCAGGGCTCGACCCAGGAGGTGGGTTCAACCAGCACCGTCTTAATCCCGTAAAGTCGGCCGGCGAGGACGTCAGCAAAAAGCTGGTCTCCAACGAGGGCGACACGATTTGCGGGCAGACCGAGCGCGGCAAGGCCGGCGCGAACGCGCAGTGGCGAAGGCTTGTACGCTTTCGCGATAAACGGCGTTTCGAGCACCTGCGCCGCCGCAGCCACCTTGCTGATGACTCCGTTGGAGAACAAGCAGATCACGATTCCGGCCGACCGAACCTGCCTGACCCATTCTAGCGTCGTCTCGGGGAACTCCGGCACTCCGTAATCCTTCAGGGTGCCGTCGAGATCAATGAGCAGTCCATCGATCTGCGAGGCTCTCAATTCGGTGGGGCATAACTCGGTAATGTGCCGGACGTATCGTGTCGGAAAGATCATCGCAAACTCGTCGTGTATCGGGGCGCCGTGGGGATGGGTGGCGACTCGTAACGCTCCAGCCACGCGTCGAGAACGAGCAAGGCCCAGAGCTGGCGACCCGAGTTCGCGGCGCCACGCAGGTGAGCCTCGGTGAGTCGAGACATCTCGGCGACGTCAATGTGAGTGGATAACGCCCCCCGGGGGCTTGCTGCCTGCTCTAGCCTCTCCCTCAGTGGTCCTCGCATCCAGGCGTCGACCGGTGAGTCGAAGCCTTGTTTCTTTCGCCAGACCGCGCCGGGCGGCAGCCGGTCTTCCTGCAACTTCTTGAAAATCCATTTTGTCTCGCCGTCCCGGATTTTCCACTCGGAAGGCGACCGCCAGGCCATTTCCAGCAGTTCGTGGTCGACAAGCGGGGGCCGGACTTCCAGACCAACCGCCATACTCGCGCGATCCACCTTGGTAAGGAAGTCGTCGGGCAGCAGCATGGCGATATCACTCGCCGTCATCGACTGCAGGGCGTCCCGGCCCGAGGCATAGGGCCCAGTGACCGCACTCTCGGGACGGTACCCGTTGAGGTCGGCCTTGTTCAACAGACGGCGACGCAGCGGCCTACGGAATAGCGAAAGTGTGTTGGCGTAAGCCTCATCCGCGTTGAGGGAGAGATTCGTGAGGGTGGTCTTCGCCCGCAACGGTCTCGGCGCCCAGGCGGCCTCGGGCCAGGCCCGAGCTACTGCGGCAAGCATCGGCCGACGTAGCCACGAAGGGAGGCGGCGGCGCACGGCGTCCTCGCGGAGGTCGTGGGCGTACCGCGTGTATCCCCCAAAGGCCTCATCGCCCCCGTCGCCGGAGACAACGACCTTCACGCTCTCGCTCGCGACTTTGGCCACTCGCATCGTCGGAATCGCGGACGGGTCGGCGAACGGCTCATCGTAGAAATGGACCAAGCTCTCCAGGCCCTGCATAACGTCGGTGGCGACCACCTCTTCGACATGCTCGGTCTGATACCGCTCGGCGACGAGCCGTGCCTGGGGCAACTCGCTATTCGGGTCGCCATCGAAGCCAACCGAGAAGGTCTTTAAGCTCCCACCCCCGAGTCGAGCCATTTCCGCAACGATGGCGCCTGAATCAACGCCTCCGCTAAGGAACGCCCCAACCGGGACATCGGCGATCCGGTGGGCCTGGACCGTCTCCCGAAACTTGTCGTCGAGGGCCTCGCACCAATCGTCTAACGATCGCGAGTCGTCCGGCTGCGCCTGTAGACCCCAGTATCGTCGCGGCTCGCCGCCTAAATGGTTGTCCGCCGCAACCTCGAGATAGTGAGCCGGGGGCAGCTTGCGGACGTGCTTGAAGATGGACTTCTCTCCGGGAACAACGCCCCACGTGAGATAGGATTCGAGAGCCTCTTGGTCAATCGTGCGATCGACATCGGGACACGCCAAGATGGCCTTAATCTCCGACCCGAAGAGGAAGCGGTTACGATCGCGGTAGTAGTAAAGCGGCTTCTGGCCGACGCGGTCGCGAGCCAGCAGCAACCGCCTGCGCCTGACGTCCCACAAGGCGAAAGCGAACATCCCCCGCAGCTTTTCGACCAAGGCGGCGCCGTGATCCTCGTAGAGGTGCACGAGCACCTCGGTGTCGCTCTTCGTCCGCAGCGTATGGCCCTTGGCGAGCAGCACGTCGCGCAGATGCGGATAGTTATAAATCTCGCCGTTGAAGACGACCCGCACGGAGCCATCTTCGTTCCGCATCGGCTGATCACCCCCTGCGAGGTCGATGATGGACAGCCGTCGGTGAGCGAGACCTACGCCCTCGCCAACCCAGAATCCCTCGGCGTCGGGGCCGCGGTGTGCGATGGAATCGGCCATGCTGCGCAGCTCCCCGCGATCGATCGGGCGATCGTGCTCGCACGCAACAGCTCCTGCGATACCGCACATCTACTGTTCGCCAATTCCGGCAGACGGGTCGCATCCAGTCAGCACTTCAACGTGCCGAATGTCGCCTTTAAAGACGCGGATGAGTTCGTGGAGAAGCCGGGACAGCTTGCTGATGTTTGATTGACCTGATTCCCGCTGGTGCATCCGCTTAATTCACGCTGGGATCGATTTGGAGAACACCTACACTCCTAGTCTCTGGAACGCTGTCGCCTTGTCGTGACCCTATCACTCGTGCCGGATTGCCAGCTACGATGTCGCGGTCGGCGACCGGCTTCGTGACGACCGAACCGGCGCCCACGATCGCTTGGCTCCCGACGTTGCACATCACGATGCTCCGATCGCCGATCCAGCAGTCGCGTCCGATGGTGACGCGCGGATACTCCCCCGCTTGCTCACGCACCGGGATATCGAGACGTTCCGTTCCGTGCTGACGGGCGCCGTTGATTATCGAGACGTGTGAGCCGACGAGGGCGTCGTCTTCGAGGGTCACATTGCCTAGCATCCCAAACGGGCCGACGTAGACCCGGGCGCCGAAGCTCGCGGTCGGGTGCGATAGCACCGTCATAAAGCCGACGAAGGCGTCCTCACCGCATTTCGGCAACACCATCCGGTAGAACGCGCGGCGCAGATAGGCTCCTGCCGTGCCCGGCAATAGTGCGACGAGTTGCGAGAACCCGGGAAAGGCGCGTTCGGCGCCAAACGCGAGTGTTAACATCATGTAGGCAAGCCAGAGCGGCGTCGCGACCAGGCTCGCTGCTAGGTTGCCGATTCGCTTGGCCGTGTCTTTCACCGGGCGCCCACCGTGCTCGGCTCGTCTAACTTAAGGAATGACTCGGCGTCATTGGCGAGCCGCGCCCAATCGAAGACTTCCACCGCCCTGCGACGCGCCGCCGCACCCACGGCGGAAAGCCGCTCGGGGTCGTTAAGCATTTCCGTCACGGCTGCGGCGATATTGCCGGCCTCGCGGCAATCGACTACCACGCCCGTTTCGCCGTCGATGAGGGTTTCCGGCGCGCCGCCGGAATCTCCCGAAAGGGCGGGTTTACCGCAGGACTGGGCTTCGACCAGAACCATCCCGAATCCCTCGAAGTCGCCGTTGACCGTGCGATTGGGAAGGGCAAACAAATCACACTGCTGGAAATATTGCACCAATCGCGCGTCCGTCACCTCGCCGCAAAACTGCACTCGATCGGCGACGCCATGCTCCTGCGCGATGCGCTCCAGCCGAGGGCGCTCTTCCCCGGCGCCGACGACCGCGTACAGGAAGTCGGGGATGGCTCGTGTGATCTCGGCGATTGCTTCTATCATCTTGTCGTGCCCCTTGCGCCGCTGGAGTCGACCGACGGTGAGGACGACTTTTTTTCCGGACCAGCCGAGTTCCGAACGCTGCTCGTCGTCTCGATCCGCGGGGACGTACACCGACGTATCGACACCCGGGTGGATCACCACCGCCCGCGATGCGCTCTCCGGCCACGCTTCGCGTAACTGCGTTAAGGTGTTGTGGCTGTTCACGATCACGCGCGACGCCGAACGCAGCACCCGGCGAGCCATCCAGCTAAGCTCGCGGCTCTGGCGATAGACGGCGATCTCTTCGCCGTGGACGTAACAGGCGTACGGGATTCCAAGCCGCTTCTGCAGTCCCAAGGCGATCCAACCCTCGGGGATCACGCAGCAAGCGTGGACCGCTTCGGGTTGGAAATCGGAAGCAAGACGCAAGACCTCTTTCCTGAGCGCGGCGTAACGAGACCTGCCACCAGGCCAGAGCCCGCCCAGGTCGCCGGGCGCTAGGCGCGCTCTGACCGTTTTGAGCGAACTCTTATCATCGAACGCCTGGTCGCCTTGGCAGGGCCCCGCGACGACGAGCACGTCGGAATCGGTAAAGCGGCGGTACAGCTCCCAGAGCCAGCGCCCGCTCCCGCCCACCCTCGGTGGGAAGACGTTGCTAAGAACCAAGGTACGGGTCACGCGGTGGTTACACTCGCGGGCATAGTCACCTCTCGATAGTGCGAGACCACGCTGGCGACATGGGACTCAATCGAGAAGACCTCTTCGCACCGGCGTCGGGCCGCCTCACCTAGCGACGCGCGACGCCCTTCATCATTGACGAGCGCGTGAATCGCTCCGGCCAGGGCGCTGGGGTCTCGCGGCGGGACGAGCAGTCCCGTCTCGTGGTCAACGATCATCTCAGGGATGCCGCCGGTGTCCGAGCCGATCACAGGCCTGCCCGCCGCCATCGCCTCGAGCGTCGCATTCCCCAGCGGCTCGACGTGCGAAGGAACCAGCACGACGTCGCACGCCGCTAGCCAGATTGGCACGTCGCGACGGAACCCGTGGAAGCGGGCGTCGACGCCCAATTGGTCTGCGAGCCGCTCCATTTCGCGGCAATAACGGCCTTCGTTTTCCAAGTCGTCGCCGACGATGTGCAGCTCGGAGTTCTCGCGAGCGTCGCCCGCTAGTTGGCCCCAGGCTCGCAGGGCGTCGGCGACTCCCTTTCGTTCTATCAATTGTCCGGCCTGCAGGACGATGATTTTGTGGGGGTCCAAGCCGAGAGCGGCCCGAGCGGCCCGCTTATCCTCGTCGCTCGGCAGCGGCGGCAACACGAGGCCGTCGTACGCCACCGCGCACTCGGCCGCGGACAGGTTTGGGGATTCACTGCAGAGGGTGTCCCGGAGATACTGCGAGACGAACAGATGCCGCTCGGCGCCGTGCTTGTTGAGCCAGTCGATCGCCTCTCGCTGGAACACCCATCGGTGATGGCAAACGAGGGGCAAGCCCATTCGGCGGGCGACGCCGCCGACCATCTGGCTGGTCGGAAGGTCGTTCGCGTGCACCACATCGGGCTGCTCACGGAGAAAAATCTCCCGCAACCGACGCTGCATCCGTACCGTCTTCCAGAAGGTCCATTTGTCCGTCGTGACCATCGGCACGAGTTCACACCGCAGCCCCGCGTCGCGATAACGCGTGAGCGCTTCGCCGTCGGTCCCGACGATTACCATCACGTCGTGCCCCGCATCGACCAGCCCCAAAGCCAGCCGCTCGGCAGCGACCTCGGCGCCGGCCAGGAAGGGGGCCCAGGTGGCGAGGGCGATTTTCAACGGGGGCTGCTCATCTTGAAGCGAACACGAATTCGTTGCGGCATGATCTCGAACGGGGGGCGAGAGCGTCATAACGCCGCCTTTACTCCTTGGCGGTGGGTTAGGGCGTGCGGTGAGGTGAGCCGGTCGTAGATTTCGCGGACTTGCTCAAAACTCTTCCGGGGATCGAACTCCGATCCAACACGATCCTTGGCCGCTTGCCCCAGCCGATCTCGCAGTTGTGCGTCATTTAGCAAACTCGTCACCGCCGCTTCGAGTGACGGCAAATCACCGACGCCGACGATCCGCCCTGTTTCGCCCACGACTTCGGCGACCGATCCGCCGTCGTAGGCCACCACCGTCACGCCGCAAGCCATCGCCTCGCACACGCTGTTGCCGAAGGTTTCGTACTCGCTCGTGCTCACGGAGACATCGCACACGTGGTGAAACGGCTCAATCGGATCGACGTTGCCGAGCAATCGAAGCCGGTCACCCAGACCGCTCTGCTCCACCTCTCGCTCGATTCGCGCTCGGTACGCTTCGTCACCGGGAACTTCCCCTCCGGCAATGAGTCCGACGACGGCTCGATTCTGGTTTGCGAGGCGCTCGATGAGGGTAACGAAGTCATGCACCCGCTTGCGGGGCCGCAACGGACTCGCTGTGCCGACAACCAGGGCTTCCTCCGCGATGCCGAGCTCTCTCCGCAGGTCGCGCCCGGCTTGCTTCATTCCGTCGCAGCGCTGGACGTCGATGCCTAAACGCACCACGTGTTGACGATGCGGATCGACAAGTCCACTGATGGCGTCGAGCGAATCCTCTCGCTGCTGGTGCGAGGTCCAGAGCAGGGCGTCGGGCTGCTTCGCGTCCCGCAGGCACCACTCGGCGAACCCTCGGTCCAGCCGGTAGCGGACGTGGCACACCATGGGGCGGCGCAACCAGCGGCGGACCAACAGGGCGAAGGGGTAGACGTCGTGCTCGTTGCAGTGGATCACCCGAACGCCTTGCTTTCGCGCCCAGTTCGCGACCCGCCACGCATGCCCGATCGCCTGCCACGGCCGCCGCTTGTCGAGCCACGGCATCGGATCGACCAGGCACGGAACCCCTTCGGCCCGCAGCCATGCAGGAAAGGCGCCTTCCTTCTGGACGACGACAGCGGGCGTGACCCCCTTGGCCTGCCACTCGCCCACCCACGCCTGCAAGATCCGCGACGTGCTGGCGAGGTTGGGGTTGTTGGTGAGGTAGAGGGGGGTCACTAGCGTAGTGTGAACGGAGGAATGCCAAGAAGAGACCATCAGGACAATCTGCGTATCCGGGCAATGACATCCCCCCATTGTTTCTCAGCATCGTTCAAGCTCCTCGCGGTGAGGTCATCCATTAGCTCTTGCCCCGATACATATCTTCCCAAAACCTCTTTAAGCGGGCTCGACAGCGTGTAGTTGTATTCATAATCGCCAAGGGCCCCTAGTGTCTCACAGCACTCGCTGACTGCTGGGAGATTGTCAGGGATCCACTCAAAAGTGAGGAATGGGATCGGCGTCGAGAGGCCCCGTAGTACTTCTGCTTCATATCCCTCAACATCAATCTTGCAGAAGGTGGGGACGCCGAATTGCTCTATTAATTGGTCGAGTGTGACGATATCGACCTCTATGGTATCAACAAACTTTCTCTCATGCAGCCGAGTATTTCGCGTCCCCCAATCGCTCAAAAACGAGGAGATCGTAGTAGAGTCTCCTACATGTAGGGGAAGTCGTCCTGGTTCGCTTCCAACTGCTTTACGAATCAAGTGCACGTCGTCGTAACATCTCGTGTTGTTGTATAATGCGTCTGCCGCGGAAGGAACTGGCTCAACAGCGATCACCTTCGAACCGAGTCTCGCAAAAACAATGGTCTTTTCCCCAATGTTTGCACCAATGTCAAAGCAGACGCCGCTTCCAACCCCGTACCTACTGTAGAACTGATCCTCTTCCTTTCGTCGCAGCAACCAGTCCGGCTGACGAAAGCCGTTCCATATCCATCGCATTAGCGAATATATGGGACTACCTTTTATTAACCCAAGCTGATGCATGCCGGTTACGCGCTCCAATCCCGAGATGTGACTAGGCCAGCAGGTACGCCCCAGCCAGCCGGGTTTCTATAGATAGAGGTCTCGTTTTGAAGGCGAAGCGTATTTCGCGCAATGGCGGACTCAACTTCGCTAATGTCTAGTGATGCGTACTTCGGATGCCACTGATGGAGATAGAACGTTCTATCTTTGATGCTCACTATCTCTAGTCCAAGTTTATAGAAACGTCTCTGTAGGTCTGTGTCTTCAGTCCCCCATACCTCATACTGCTCATCGTACCCACGTAGGATGTGGTAAAATAGTGTGTACGTGAGGTTGATGCCTTCGTTGCAGTCGCCGGACGATCGCGGAGTTGATAGCCTTTTTATTCGCAACACAGTTTCGCTGTCTCCGGTAAGAGCCCAGTCTTGTAGAGCAGGAGCCGACTCTGCGGGCGTGTCAAGCATTTGCGAATATATCGCAGATAAAGGACGTTCTCTTAAAACAGAAATTGCGGTCGAAAGGTAGTCGGGAGCGAAAAGTATGTCAGCATCGCAGGACATCAGATACTTTGTGTCAGTAGACTTGATGCCGATGTTGTAACAATGGGGCTTGTTCCACTGAGGTTGTCCCTTTACCTTGACGTGCACGGCACCGTACTTTGCGCACAGTCGCTCGATGAATGTAGAGAGTTCCGCGTCATTGTCGTAGTCGACCAGCTTTATATAAACCGCTAAGTTTGCGGCGTTTTGGTTGCGTAGGCTTTTGAGTGTGTTTTCGAGTTTGTAGTCGATGCGATCTCGCACCCCGATAACTATAGTTACGGCTTCAGGTAGACCTGCATGAACTGATAGCTGGCGAAGAAGCCACCTGCGCCGCAATCGTACGCCGATAACGGTGTTGTATAGACCTCCCCGGTGTGTGTATCGCCATGGCAGGGCTGGCATTTTTGGTAGGTATTTCACGGCAAGGCTGCTCAAAGCGACAGTGTTGGGCACTGTTTAATTAGTTGGTTGCAAGCTTCGCCGATTGTCATGCCTATTACGCACAGAATGCGACAGCGGTCTAGCAAGGCTGCTAGACCAAGGTGTGTGAGCACCCATTTGTCTCCACCAAGCCGGAATTGCAGTTTCCACCATTGGCGCTTGAGTGTATCGATAACGCCCAACTTCGTATCGTCTGTAAGAGGCAATGTAGTTCCAGTACGCAATTGCCCTATCGGCGTATTGTATGCAGCTGGCAATGTTTCGCGGAGTTTGTGGATGTACTCATGACTTGTTGAGAATCTGATGCAGCGCACTTCGATTTGCTAACCGTTTGAATCCGATCGATCAACCCGTCAAAGACGGTTGTTCTGTCTGACTCTCGTGCGTTGAGAGTACCACGACGGACTTGCTCTTCGCGGTACTCGGGCTGCGCGTAAAGTTTCGTCCACGCGTCGGCGATGGCCCGAACGTCGCCCGCTTCGAAGATCGTGCCCGCGGCGCCATCGAGGGCAACGCGGCGTGGACCCGGCAAGTTGGGCACGGCAATTGGCGTGCCGCACGCCTGGGCCTCGACAAAAACGATGCCTAGCGTCTCGTTAGGGTGGGCCGAAGGCATGCAGAGCACGTCGAAGGCGCGCATCAAATCCGGTACGTCATCCCGCTCTCCCAGCAGTAGGACGCGATCGGAGACGCCGGCCTCTTCGGCCGCTTGGAGCACCGTTGCGCGATCGCCATCTCCGGCGATCACTAACTTTGCCTTTGGAACTTGCTGCACAAAGTGGCCGAGGGCCCGAGCGGCGAGGTCAAACGACTTCTGAGGGTTCAATGCGCCGACGCCGCCGATCACGAACTCGTCTTCGCGAATCCCGAGGGCCCGCCGCGTCCTCTGACGAGCGACCGGGTCGGGGCGGAATCGCGTCAAGTTGACGGGGTAGTTCCACAATTGGCAGCGTTCAGCGGGCCAGCCATAGGCCGCTCGCCAATTGGTAAGTTGAGTTGTGTTATTGAACAGGCCCAGGGTCATGTAGCGGTAGGCGAGTCTCGCCGACAGCACCGCCTCACGGCCCCACTGGCTCGCTCCAAGTTGACCGTCGGGGTTAGCGACTTCCGTCCCAAACTGCACGATCCGATGGCGTACTCCTAGCAGCCTGGCGGCGACCAGGAAGGCGTGGAAGTTAGGCATCCCCGTCGTGCAGCAGAACAGCGCGTCGGGCCGTTCGCTGCCGATAATCTTCAGGGCAGAAAGCAAGGAAGCGGGGCGGAGCGACCGCGGCTCGACTCGCTTGACGACACTCACCTTGCATTCGTCCGGGTGCTCTTCCGCGAGCGACTCGAACGGGTTGCGCTGCAGGCACACGATCCGCACCTTGTGCCCACGGTCGATCGCCGCCCGTGCAATCTCGCGAATGCAAGTCTGTAGCCCGCCGCGGAGGTACGCGTCGTCGGAAAGCAGGAGCCACTTCAAAATGAATTATCCAACAAAGTCACGATTGTACAAACCGCGATGTCGCCGGCATCGCGGCGATCGGCTCCGCCAAAGTCAATGACTCTGCTAGTACCGGTTGAACATCGAGCGTATTTGCGATCTCGTAAGTCTGGCAGAACGAAATCGTCCGCTCCGCAAGCCGTTCGTCAACCGAGATCGCGTGGCGTTCGTCGCTGAGGTATCTCCTGCGTTTACCAAGAAGCTTCTTCAGCCGTCGGATGAGGAGCTTGATCTTCAAACTCCTTCTCGTTTGAGCGACTAGGCCGGCGTCAGTAGCATGACCCCAAAGAGTAGGCAGACGCTCCGGGGCGTACTCAGAGCCGATGCAAGCGCACCAATCAGCCCATTTGCGAGATGAGATTGTCGGGTTGGAAACCAAAGGAATCCAATCGACACGTAGAGCGTCTGCTACGATAGCCCCATGCAGAGCTTCAGTGAGTATCACTTCGCAGCGCGACATTAAAGCGAGGATTTCCAGCAAGGGCCGGCGTACATCGATAAGTTTAATTCCTGCCGAGTCTGCGGCAATTCGCCAAGCCTCGCCATCCAGAGCCATACTGGCGACGTGCGGCATTACAGCGGCACGAATGTCCCGGTCGGGGTTAGGGCGAATGCAAAAGCGGATCATCGTAGCGGCATCCGCAACGGCAAGATCACGGCTTATCCCTAGCGATTCTGCCGTATGTGGACCTCTTACGAAAACGACATCGCATTGACTTGGAAGCGATTCCACGGGCTCGCCGTATCCGAACCCACTCCCAAACACGACATGCCGTCTGTCTGCAAATCGCTCGAAAAAGCCGCGGTTCATATGCGAGCCAATTGCAGAAAAGAGTGTGTCTTCTTGTCGGTCTCTGAGGTCTGGAAACAGCCTGTCCCAAAGCCATAGATTGAGGTCGTCCCCGAAATTGAGAAAGCCGCGATCGACACTCTCATCAATGCCGGCGCTGTAAGAGTAGATTTGCATTGGTGATTCGACTATCCGGCGTGAACTGCTTCACTGGTGTGGCTAGACGCTTCGACGGCCTCCCAGGTTGCGTGGGCAACGCAGGACCCTCCGGAGAACCCCCGGCCGCCACCGAGAAGCGAACTGTTCTCGACCTGAAACCGCGAGGCTTGTTCGATCCGTTCAACGACTGCGTTTTGCTCCATAATCGACACCGTGATTGTGTAATCACCGGGAGGCAGCGGGCATTGGCTAACTTGGCAGGCGAGTCGCTGAACCCCCGAAGACGAATGTGGCGTCCACCGAGACACTGGGGTTTGTAGCGTCAGGAAGCGCTGTCCAAACATAGAGTCGATTCCAATCGCTATTCGAGGGTTGGATAGCGTGATGGCTGGATCGAATTCAAGTTCGATCACTAGTTCGCCCCCGAGCGACACGACTGGAGTCGCTACTTGTCCACCGCGGTTGACAGCGACACTTCGCAGGTGCTTTGTGTTACCCAGTGGGGATGTGGCGCTTAGCGATTCGATGAGCGTTGAGCGGTAAGCATCGATTACGCTCTGAATGCGACCTTTTGCCCTTATGCTTGCGTTGCTAATCAACAATCCTTGATTGCAAAGCGATTCGATAGCCGCCATGTTATGGCTGACGAACAGCACGGTACGCCCGCCCCTTGCCACGTCCTGCATTTTCCCCAGACATTTCTTCTGAAACTCCGCGTCCCCCACCGCCAGCACCTCGTCAACAATTAAGATTTCTGGCTCGAGGTGGGCCGCTACCGCGAACGCCAGCCGCACCTGCATGCCGGAGCTGTAACGCTTGGTGGGCGTGTCGAGGAACTTCTCGACGCCGGAGAAGTCGACGATCTCGTCGAACTTGCGGTCGATCTCGCGCTTCGTCATGCCGAGGATCGTGCCGTTCATGTAAACGTTTTCGCGGCCGGTCAGCTCGGGGTGGAAGCCGGTGCCGACCTCCAGCAGGCTGCTGACGCGGCCGCGGATCACGGCCCGGCCGCCGGTGGGCTCGGTGATCCGCGAGAGGATCTTGAGGAGCGTGCTCTTGCCGGCGCCGTTGCGGCCGATGACGCCGACGACCTCTCCCTCCTGGACCTCGAAGGAGACGTCCTTCAGGGCCCAGAGGATGTCGTCGGCCTCGTCCCCCTCGCGCATGCTGGTGAGCTCGTGCAGCTTACGCAGGTTGCGGAGCGGGTAGCGGAGCGAGTTGGTGAGCGCGCCGACGAGCGTGTCGGCGGACTCTTCCTTGGCGCCGATGCGGTACGCCTTGGAGAGGTTCTCGACGGAGATAGCGGGGTGGGACATAGCGGAGAGAAAGGTGGGGCGCGTCAGGCGACGTCGGCGAACTCGGCTTCGTGTCGGCGGAAAAAGGCCAGGCCCGTTACTAGTAAGACGGTCGTGGAGGCGGCGCCGACGGCAATCAGGTCCCAGGGCATCGGCTGCGTGCCGAGCAGCCCCGCGCGGAATCCCTCGATGACGCCGACCATCGGGTTGATGGCGTAGAGCAGCCGGTACCGTTCGGGGATCAGGCTGGTCGGGTAAACGACGGGCGAGGCGTACATCGCCAGCTGGACGACGAAGGTCATCGCGTGCTTGACGTCGCGGTACTGCACCGAGAGGGCGGTGAGCCAGATGCTGATCGCGGCCGCGGCGGCGACCATCAGCACGGTCAGCACCGGCAAGAAGACGACCTGCCAAGGGGGGGCGTAGCGGAACGCGGCCATCACGACCACCAGGCAGCCCATGGCGATGACGAAGTCGACGAGCTTCGCGGCGACGGCCGACAGGGGCATGAGGATCCGCGGGAAGTAGACCTTGCGGAGCATGTTCGCCTCGCTGACGAGGCTGGCGACGCCGTCGGTGAGGGCGTTGGAGAAATAGGTCCACGGGACCAGCGCGGCGAAGCTAAAGAGGACGTACGGCGCGCCGTCGCTCTCGATCTGGGCGAGTTTGCCGAACACCACTGTGAACAGCAGCACCGAGAAGACGGGCTGGATCACGGCCCACCCAATCCCGATCGCGCTCTGGGCGTAGCGGACCTTGATCTGCCGCCAGACGAGGAAGCGGAACAGGTCGCGGTAGGCGTACAGCTCGCGCCAGTCGATGAGCTTCCAGCCGCGACGGCGCTCGATGACCGTGACCGGAATATCGTCCCGCTGAGGTATTGTCGGTTTCACCGGCGGGGCCGGGAGCGACGCGGGTTCGTGAACGATTGCCGTGGACATTATTTAAGTGGCTGAGGCGGCGTAGACGTGTTCGTAGGGGATCGCGTCGTCGGCGAGAGCCGTCTCGTGATGGAACGACTCGTTCGCCTTGAGGCCACAGAGGCCAATGAGCACCACGTAATAGGGTAATTCAAATCCCTCGACGGTGACGAACGATCCTGATACAGCGAAGCCCACGATCGCGACGGCCGTTCCGAGGGCTGCCGCGCGGATAAATTCGGACTCGGTCGTCTTGGCGAGCGAGCGCATCTTCAGGAACGCGATCACGTAAAAGCCCACCAGGAAAGCTAGCCCGGGGATGCCCAATTCGGCGGCGGTTTGGAACCAGAGCGAGTGAGCCTCTTTGCCCAGCGGCCATCCGTAGCTAGGGGCGACAAGACCCCAATGCTCTTGGCCGACGCCGAACAGAGGATTGCGGAGCATGGCCTCGGTGCAATCTCGCCACAGATCGACGCGGCTTTGGGCAGAGTAGTCGCGTTCTTCTTCTTCTTGGAAGGAAGTGGAGAATTCATCGACCACCGACGGACCGGCCAGCACGGATCCGGCGATCAAGGCCAACGCGAAACCGCGTAGCACCCGACCGGTCTTCGGCAGCACGAAGAATGCGGCCATCGTAGCCACCGCGACGCCAACCATCCCGCCGCGCGACATGGCCAACATCGGTACGTGCGCCATGGCCGCGGCGCAACCGAAGCAGAAGTAGCGGCGCCACCAGACGGAATCCAGGAATCCGTTCACAAGCGCCAGGCCGTACGACGTCACCATCAAGATCGCAAAGCTATTGTTGTCGAGATGGAGGAAACCAAGTTGCTCGAAATGGTAGCCGTTCAGATATGCCAAGTTGGCTTCGTAGGCCAGGAAGGCACAACTAATGAGCACCGTCCAGAAAAGCATCTCGAGTTGTCGTTCGGTCCGGACGAGTGTCAGCCCCGCCGCAAACGGAAGGACGATCTTGGCAAGGTACTCGCAGAAGGGGGCGCCAAGAGATGGGTCCGGCGAGGACGTCGTCGATAGCATCACCCACAGCCAGTATCCCAGCAGGGCATAGAGAACGGGTTTGGCGGCGCCGACCCGTTGGTCACCAAACCCATTCAGAGTCCAGCCGACCAAGAACGACACGCCGATGATCCGGCTGTAGCTGCCGACGGGCACCGACCAAGGCCAGAGCGCGGGCGGTTTGATGATCGCGAAGCAGATGTAGATTAAGAGCCCATAGAAGGGGTTGACCAACGACACAAGACTGCCGCCGTAGGTCAGTCCATAAGTAAAGAGGAGACCCATTACGCGATCGCCAACTCAGAAGCACTCTTACGGAGGCTTGGCGGCGACAGGGCGTCCCACAGCGGCGCCAGCGAGCGGTCCCAGGCGTGTTGCCGTAGGACATACTCGCGGGCCGCAGCGCCGATCCGGTGACGGCGCTCCTTGTCCGAGAACAAGGAAAGTAAATCCGCGGCCCACTGGGCAGCGCCATCGGCACAGACGGCTTCTTCACCTAACTGGACGGAGATGCCGGTCAACGCTCCTCGGGTGGCGAGCACAGGGCGGCCCATCGCCATCGCCTCGATCACCTTGTTCTGGACGCCCCGCGAGATCCGCAGCGGCGCGATCGCCACGGCGCTACCTTGCAAATACGGCCGAACGTCGGGCACATCGGCGTGGACTTCAACCCCGTCGACTTTTGCGAGGCGACTAATCGCGGTGCACGGACGCCTGCCGACAATTTTGAGGCGGGCCTGGGGTCGAGCCTTTCGCACTTGTGGCCAAACATGGGATGCAAACCACACCATGCCATCGACGTTCGGCTGGTAGTTCAGGACCCCAACGAAGCAGCAGGTATCCTGCTCCGACTCGACCCCTGTTGGGCAGAAATAGTCGGTGTCGACGCCGTTGCCGACAACGATCGCGTCGGCTCGCCCCGTTGAGCGAAGAAAGAGGGAACGCTCGTCGTCACTGATTACGGTGACGGCATCGGCCTTGTTAGCGATCCGCCGTTCGAGGCGACGCACTCGCTGAGACTCAAGGCGGTGGACCCACGACACGGGGGCTCGCCCCGACGCCGCGCATTCGGCCCACTTCTCGCTATCCACGTCGACGAGGTCGACGACTTGATGGGCGTTGCGTAGCTCCGGCATCTCAGCGTAGCGGTACATGCCCGAACAGAAGCAGACAACCGCGTCGAAGGGCGTTTCCTCGTTCCAATCCCGCACGTCGGACGCCAGAGCGGGGCTCCAGAAATGGCCTTCGGTCGCCGACCTACCTGTCGCGAGAGACCTGACGTCGCGTAAAGCGCGGCTAAAAGTCGACGTCGGGCGTATTGAGACTCGCTCACACCAGCGATCAAGCTCCGACCGAGTGCTCGATGAGGTCGGCTCTTGGGTGACACAAGCCAAGGAAACCAGCGCTCGCTGCGAAAAGTAGCGAAGCAACTGGTACGAGCGGATTCTGTCCCCTCGATCGGGCGGAAACGGCGTCCGGTGAGTAAGCAGCAGAAGGTTCAGGATGAGCTTGCAGGGGGATCTGGTACGTGGATTGCTGGAATATTGTTGGCGATGTGCCAGGTGCGAAGTTGTGTGATTAAGGATCTCAATGCAAGTGAAAGCACATTCTCTGCGTTAAATAGCGAGATGGTGGCGATTGCTGAAAACACAGTGCCGAGTGTCGCCACTATCAGAATGCTCTTGTCGAAAAACGACGCGACGCCAAGATAGGCGGGTCCATGTATCAAGTAAAAGCAGTACGTGCGATCAGATAAATACTTCCACAAGGCGCCGCATGGCAGATCGCGGGGTAGTGCACTTGTTCCTAGTAGTAGGGTAACAAGGCCGACCACGCCGGTTTGAACTAATAATACAGCACCAGATAGCCACCAAAGGAATAGTGCTGTAACTGCGAGCGCTGGTCCCAGGGCAGGCTGAGCTGACTTGATTATGCATCCGATGAGGAAGGGCGCAATCTGGTATCCTCCTGGGATGTAAGGGTACGCTGCAATGGCCATCGGGCAAATCATTAGCAATGAAGCTGCGCATAACCGGATAGGAATTGCGATTGCATAGCAAATTAAAATCAAAGTGACAAACCAGAAATGAACGCCCACGAGATCGCCTCCATGGGTTATCACGCCCGTGCCTAGCAATTGCGACGCAATTAGCGACATGCTGACGGGCTTGTATCCGGCGAGATAGTTTGCTAGCAGAACGACTATAGTTGCTATCCAGAAAGCGGGGTAAATCTTTAGCAATCGGCTTAAAATCCAACGCGTGGTCTCGCCGGGGCTAATTGCTAAGTATCCAGCAATGGCGACGAATATAGCGACACCGATTTGCCCTGGGTCGAGGCTAAGTAGCCATTTCGGGGGTGGAGTGTCACAGACCGACGCAATGTGCTGCCAAGCAACCAGTGCTATTGCGAGTATGCGCAGTAAATCGATGCCCGCTTCGCGCCCGTTTGGATAGTTCTTGCTTAAGGGCGCTTGCGCAAAGCTCATCTTAAGCCTGCGGGTATAGCGGAAATAGACGCCGAATACACCTCATCCATGCGTCCGTATGGGAACTCGAGTAGTAATCGACTAAGTCGCGATTCGGTGTGGTTAAGATTGATGTAGTGCCTGATTCGTGACTTCCACGGCGCCGATCGTATTCGCGGTTGGCCGGGGTCAAACTCCCATGGGTGGAGATAGGTCACGGCAGGGTGGCCTTCCGAGTTTATGCGGCGGATTGCCCAGCGAGTGACTTTGAGCGGCGCCAAGCGAAAGTGACCACCACCGGCTACCGCTAGATTGTGCTTTCCGAGCTTTACGGTGCTGGGAGGGATCTCAACGAGACCGGCGTCGGCGACGTGGGCGAACCGTGGGGCGCCTCGCACCCCGTAGCGATCGTGCAGCGATACGGGAGACAAGCTCGAATCGTAGCGAAAGCCGGCCCGAGCCAGCTCCTCAAACGCCCAGGGAGTACGCTCGTTGATCGAGAAGGATGGCGCGCGGTACCCGGTCAACTCGGCCTCCGGGTAGGCGGACCGAATAGCGTCGCTTGCGCGTGCCAGGTCATCCCGGAACTGCGACTGCGAAAGCTCGTAGACGGCTTGGTGTGCGAAGCCATGGCTGGCGATCTCGTGGCCGTCGGCAGCGATCTCTCGGATCAGCGCCGGTTGTTTTACGGCCACCCATCCCAGAATGAAGAACGTAGCGGTTACCTGGCGCCGACGCAGCAGAGCGAGAATCCGCCGTGTTGAATCGACAACGCGTTCAGGATAGTGATCCCAGTCGCGGCAGGCGATGACGTCTTTGAACGCATGGACGTGAAAGTACTCTTCAACGTCAAAACTCAGAGCGTTCGTCAACGGGAGCGGGTCCGTAGGTGGCGTGCTATTGATCAGTTGGCTCCGTACCGAGGGTAAACTCCCGCAGGCAAACAACTCGCTACAGACGAGTCGAGTCAGGCGAGGCTGACGGCGGGGTGGTAGGAGCGATGCCACGCGACAAACCGCTCGACACCCTCTCGAAGCGAGGTTTTCGGTTCGAAACCTAGGTCTCTGGTGCTCGAAGTGATGTCGGCGTAGGTGTCGTAGACGTCCCCGGGCTGCATCGGGAGCATCCGCTTCTTAGCGCGCACCCCAAGAGCCGACTCCATCAGGGCGATCAGCTCACCGAGTTCTGCCGGCTGGTTGTTGCCGAGATTGTAGAGCCGATGCGACGACACGTCGTCCGAGGAGTCGCTTCGTTCAAGCGAAGCGTCGGCCGCTCGCACCACTCCATCGACGATGTCATCGACGTAGGTAAAGTCGCGGCGCATCTTGCCGTGGTTGTAGACGTCAATTGGCTCTCCCCGAACCATGCTGTCGGCGAACTTGTAAATCGCCATGTCCGGGCGGCCCCAGGGGCCGTAGACGGTAAAGAATCGCAACCCCGTGATCGGCATCTGGTACAGGTGAGAGTAAGTCTGCGCCATCAACTCGTTGGCTCGCTTCGTTGCCGCGTAGAGGCTGACGGGGTTGTCAACCGGATCCTCCACGGAGAAAGGGGCCTTCGTATTCCGGCCGTAGACGGAGCTGCTCGAGGCATAGACCAGGTGGGGGGAGCCGTGATGCCGGCAACCTTCGAGGACGTTCGTGAAGGCGACCAAGTTGCTATCTATGTAGGCGTGCGGATTCTTAAGCGAGTAGCGCACCCCCGGTTGCGCTGCGAGATGAAAGACAACATCGAAGTCGCTTGCGTCGAACACCTCGCCCACCACTCCACGGTCCGCTAGTTCAGCTTGCCGGAAGGTGAAGTCGATGTGACCGGCCAACTGCGAGACCCGGTCTCGCTTGAGCTGGGGATCGTAGTAGTCGTTGAGATTATCGACCCCAAGGACGATGTCTCCACGGGAGAGGAGTTGCTCACAGAGATGGTAGCCAATAAAACCGGCCGCGCCGGTAACGAGACACTTGATCATGGGGTCGGCTTACGATCGTCTGTAGTGACGGGGATTTTCTTCAACTTCAAACTTACTATCGCGGCACGCGAGGCGGTCTCGAATGCGTCGAGGTGGCGCTTCCGGTGTGGACCGGGTCTTCAATAAGGAAGGTGTCGTAGGCGGTCAAATTAACTTTCGTGTCGTTGGCCGAGCCTCCACCGCTTTTATAAGTCGGCGGGAGAGCATCGCCGCAACCCTGTTGAAGGATTTCGGCAGGCAATTCCACAGCGAGCAGTTTCGCCCCGTAGTGGTAGCGAATACCGATCATCCTCAGGAGTGTTGCGGAGATCAGTCGCAGATCGAACCAAAGGCTAGCGTTCTCGATGTAATACCTATCAGCGGCGACCTTCTTGCGGACACACGCGAGCTCTTGATCGGGCGGGAGATTGACTTGGGCGATACCCGTGATGCCGGGGAGGCATTCATGCCGATCGTTGTAGTTCTCAATGAGTCCGACCAGCTCTACAATGATCTCCGGCCTTTCGGGGCGTGGCCCGACGAAATCCATTTCGCCGCGGATGACGTTCAGGATTTGAGGGAGCTCGTCGAGATGCGACCAGCGAAGGAAGCCGCCAATCGGAGTGACGCGGCGGTCCTTTTTACTGGCCCAGACGGGACCGCTTAGGTCTTCGGCGTCTTGCCGCATCGATCGCAACTTGTAGATCGTGAAGACACGGCCATTGAGGCCGACCCTACGCTGTCGATAGAGGCCCGGTCCCGGCGACGTGAGGCGTACCGCAACAATGAGGCAGAAGATTATCGGGAGCAGCGCGACGCCGACAATCACACCGGCTATCCGCACAGGAATTCGCTTGAACAAAAGGTAGGCGGCCGGTGCGAGCGGCGGCGGAGTAGCTGAGTTACCGGCCGCGAGTGGCGCAGCTATTTCAAGGGTTGCAGACATTTCAGCTTTGCTCCGTCGTCAGATGAAGTCTTTCCACAGGGGAGTCAATTGTCCCGTCAGGGGACCAGCCGCTCTGCATTAAGTCTTTGAGGAATCGCTCGCAGAGGTCGTCGCTACTTTTCTTGCCAACCAAGAGGGGCTGTCCGGCCACCTGGATTTTGAAGAGGAAAGGCGCCCCGCCGTATTCGTACCGAGGGGCTTCCGACGCCTTCCAGACTTTGCCGTCGGTCCACGCGTAGTAGACGTAGAGATCGCCGCCGCCTGGCTCCTTGGAGCGTAAACGGACAGCCCAAAACGTGTCTTCACCGGCTGTGCCTGCGATCGCTGTGGAAGTTGCTTTCTGATCGATCGTGTAGCTACTGCTCGAGTAGCAAATCTCAGGCGTATGCACGGCCGTAGGCCCGGGCGGGCCCACGATGATGGCGATGCGTACAACCTCGGAGGTCGAGACATTGAGGTACGAGCGATTGACGTAGCCTGCGCACTGCAAAGTCTCGGTGACATTGGGATCCATCGCTTCCGAGTCTTGCAGACGCCAGTCGCCGAACGACTCCGGAAATCGTTCGAGCGCCTGTGTTGCTGTGACCAGATCAGCCGGCTCGCCCCACCGCTGCGTCATGCGTCCGTGGACGCCCCCGCCGAGAGCGATTAGCAGGACTGCCGCCGCTACGATCGGCGCCAAGCGTCGTGCTGTCTGCCGGCTTGGATTATTGTTCGTCTTCACTACGAAGCCTGTTTGAGAGCTGTGCGATTCACCTTAAGCTCGTTTTCGATTTCTTTCATCAGAGCTTGATCCGCGCTCGTCAGCACCGCCTTATCAATCCCGCGCTGGCGGGCCTCGTTGTACGCCTTCATTGCCTTGTCGGGGCTGTCGCTGCGTACATAAGCCGCGGCGAGATGGAAGTAGTAGCGCGAATCGACGTTCACCGTAGCGACAGCTTCTTCCAACGACCGGATCGCCTCCGAAAGGCTGCCAAGGCGTAGTTGGATGGTTCCCTGCGTGTCGAGCAGGGCGGGCTTCCGTCCCGCGACTTGGATGGCGCGCTCGATAAGGTTGAGAGCTTCTGCCCGGTCGGCTTCGCGCTCGCCGAGCAGCGTCGCCAGATTATTGAGGGCCAAAGTATTCTCAGGCGATACTTCTACCACGCGGCGGAAGAGGCGGATCGCTTCGTCCTGTTGACCCCGCGTTACCTGCAGGACGGCTACCGACATCAGCAGCTCCACGTCGTCGCCGTGCTTCTCGAGCGCCCCAGAGATAGCCGGCCAGGCTCGCGAATAGTCTTCCTGATCAGCGACATCGGCCGATAGGATGCCGGCAAGGACGGTTGCGTCCTGTGCGGTTACATCCTCTGAGTCCTGTTCGAGAAAAAGATTGACCGCATCTGCCGCCTTGCCTTGCCGCAGCAGGGACTGGGTAAGCAGCAGACGCGCCCCCGGGGCCATCTCCATCAGCTCACGGTAGCGGGGCTCAGCGAGGTCGTTGGCGTCGAGAAGTGAGTAGAGCGACGCGAGACCGAGAACCAGACGAGCTTTGATGTCGGGGTCTTCAGCAGTGTCCACGTTCTCGTCGGCGTGAGCCTTTAGTTTTTGGATTGCTTCCGCGACGCGGCCTTCAGCCCGCATTAAACGGACATCGAGGGCGATCATGGCCTGCCGTTGCAGCGGGTTTAGTTCGGGGCCTGCGTTGGTGAGCTGCTTCTCGAACGCCGTAACACGCTCGCGCGCGTCGTCCAAAAACGCATCGACAACCTGGCCGGCGTCGGGTAGGTCCTTGAGGCTGTCGATCGTTCGTAAGAGATAGGTCAGATACAGTTCTTTGTGCTGTGCTGTCGCGTTGGGGCGGTCGGTCAAGTAGCGAAGCTGGCGCCTCGCCGACTCGTAGTACGATGCGTCCCTCTTGAGCATCCCTTCTTGCTCGTAGGCGCCCGCGAGCAGCATCCGATCAATATCTTCAGGTGCCTGCTCGGAATCATCAACAATCCCTGTCAAGATCCTTCTCGCCAACTCGCAGTGTGCGATGCGCTCCTCGACACTGTTCCCACGGCGGGTCAGCAGGACAGCTCGTAGACGGCGATCGATTACTTCGCCATTGTCACCAGCCGCTGCAAGGAGGCTGTCGATCCGGGCCCAGTCGGCGCCTTCCGAGGCCGCTAGTAGAGCGGCCAGTTTGCGACGTGCGTCGGAATTGTTGGGATCGGCCTCGAGGACGGCTTCAAACTGCTTCTTCGCCTCTGTAACGTTTGAACTCAGTAGTAAGTTCGCGTAGCTCAGCCGCGCGGCGTTGTCGGCGGGCTTGAGGTCGATCGCAGCGGCGTAATGACGTTGCGCCGTTTCGACCTCACCGAGTTTCTCATACCCCTTTGCCAGCGTCAGGTTCCGCGAGAACGCGTCGGCTGCGATCGACGGCGGCAGGTTCTCTAGGAGGACACGGGCGTCGTCAATTTTCTTGTTCATCAGGTCATTGACAAACTGTGCGTTCCACACGAGCGCATCGTCGGGGAAGTCCTGCCGAGCGGCGGCCAGGACCGCAGCCGCCTCGTCGGATCGATCGGCCGCGGCAAGCACGTTGTAGAGCCAGAGGCGCCGTGCTGAATCGCCGGGGTGCTCTTCCACCGTCTTCCGAGCGAGGTCGATGGCCTCGTCGATCCGCTGCCTTTTCACCGCGTTGGAGATTGCCAAGGACTCGGCGCTGTCAGAGATCGCTCCGTCGCCTGACAGGAGCCGGTCGATGACCTGTTGAGCTCGGTCGTAGGCGCCCGCTCGGTAGAGGTGCAGCGTTAGTCGCTCAAGAATCGCCGGCCGTAGATCGCCGAGAGACACAGCAACTTCGTAAGCCTTGACAGCGCCGTCGGTGTCGCCCTGCTCCTCGGCCAATTGGGCCGCCAACGCCGCGCCCCGTCGCCAGAGTGGCCGTTCGGTCCGTATCTTGCCGACAAGCTTCGTCACGTCGGAACGCTTAGAACTCGCGAGCGTTTTATACTGGCCCACGAGTCGGACGGCTTTGAAGAAATCCAAGTCGGACGGCGTAAGATGCTTCCCGTCCGCCAGTTTTTTCTCAACCCTTTCGGCTACCGACCATTCCTCGGTGGCGATCGCGAGTTCCAAGGTCATGAGCAAAGTGTCTCTGTCGGCGTCTGACGAATCCGACAAAGCCACGGCCTTCTTTATCGCTTCTGCTTTGTCCTCTCGCTGTGCGAGCAACTGGACCTCAAGCCGTCGGAGAAGCGACTGCTGATCGACCGGGGCGTCGCCAAGTTGCTCGCTGAGCCAAGCAATCGCCTCGTCTTGTTTGCCCGTGGCGACGAGGAACGCCACTTTAACTTCGGCTCGGCGAGCGACGCTGGTTTCGACGCTCAGATACCGCTGAATTGCCTGATTCGCTTCCTCTGACAGCTCCGCTTTTAGGTAGGCGGCAGCGGCCGCCTGCCAGTACGTCGAGCTATCGCCAAAATCACTCTCCGATTCTTCGAGCAGTTGCTTGACGTTTGTCGCCACCTCCGCCGGATCGCCCTTGCGGGACAACTCATACTGGATTCGAGCGAACAGAATCTTTTCACTCTTCGGCAGCTCGGCCTTGGCTTTCTCTAGCAGGAAGTTGAATTCCTCCCAGTGTCGTTCTCTCGGAAGCGCCTTGAGTTGCACCGCTAGTTCAACGAGCATCCGTAGCTCGATGGCCTCGGCAGGCAGCGAGCGGGCTTGAGCCAGCCGATCGAGCTGTTGACGCGCCTCATCGGGTTGACCCGAACGGAGGAAGGCTTCTGCCGCCTGGATCCGCGCTCTCCGGTACTCGCCGGCGAGCGCATCCGGGTAGGCCAGCGAATCGAGGCCTTTCTTTTCTTCATTGGTCTTATTGGCGTCGAGTTCGGCGCCTAGCCGATCGGCAAGCTGCGACAACTCCTGGCCCACCTGGTCCCAACGACCGAGGTTCGCCAGCAGTTGCGCGACTCCCAGGCTCGCTTGACGAGTCACATCCAAGCTTGACGAGTTTGCCGCTCCGGTCTCAGGCGACGCCGAGACGGCGCCAAACAAAGACATCGCGGCCGCGATGTCGCCTCGAGCCGCGCTAACGCGAGCCTCGAGCAATCGCAGTCGACTGGTCAGCTGCGATCGCGACTCGCTGGGGAGTCGTGATAGTTGCAGCTCGAGTTGCGACTTGAGCGATTCGACAACTTGCCCCGATCGTTCGTTCTCGCCTGCGGCCAGCAAGTAGTCCGCGAGCAGGAACTTCGTGGCGAGAACCGTCTTGGGGAGCTTCTGGCCGGCGTTTTCGAGCCCGGCGATGGCCGCGTCGCGTTCCCCCGTCCTCCAGAGCAGCTGGGCAAGAGCCAGACGTCCTTGTTCATCGGTGGGTCGAGCTTCGATCGCCGTTTCAAAGTGCCGCTTGGCGGCGGCTATCGAGTCGGGATCCGTTGATCTTGCGGCTTCCACGCCAGCCAAGAGGTTGGCCTCGTAATGGTCGGGAGAAAGCGCCAGCGCCGCCTCGAGGTCCTGCTCCGCACCGGCGAGCCGGTACTGCTTGCGATACCGGTAACGGGAAACGAGGGCGTCGGGGCTCTCGGGAGAGTGCTCAACAAGACTGTCCATCAGGGCGTCGGCCAGCTGCGACGCGTCTTTTTGTGCCGAGGTCTCCCCGAGCAGCGGGTAGGTGCGATAGAGCATCGCCGTCGTTTGAGCCAGCGCGATGTCTTTGGGGTTGGCCTCAATCGCGTCGTGGAGCAGCGGAAGCACCTTGGCGAAGCTCTCACGTCGGTCGGATACGGACACGGCGCCTTCGACGGGGACGGCGAAGTACTCCGCGAAAGCGATCACCCGCAAGGCGCTGGGGGCGTACTTGGCGTTACCACTCTCAACGACTTCTCCGGCCTCACGCGCGGCGGCCTGGAGGTCGCCGATGTTCAGCAGCTGCTCGGCCAGCAGGGACCTCAACCGGGTCTTTGCCTCGCTGGAGCCCTCCCCCGAAAGTCCGATGGTCTCGTAGAGCAAACGGACGAGGTACTCGCTGTTGCTGCGAGTCTCGGTAAGCTCGGTGGCGATATCGACGAGCTTGACTCGGGCGTCAAAGTCGGAGGGATGTAGTTGGACGAATCGTTGCTGATAAAACTGGGCCTTCTGCCAGTCGCCCGACTCAGCCAGGCGTTCCGCACGATCGGCCAGGTAACCAGCAAGCTGCGCCTGTCGGTGGTGGCGCAGGAACAACCCGGCGACACCCAACGCCAACAGCACCGACGCGGTGACGGCCAGCAGCCGAACGTTGACCGTCCTCCGCTCGGCGGGGGGAGCCGACGCGCGGATGGGCGAATGACTTCCCGACCGAGGTCGCGAGGCAGTCGTGTTGGAAGCGGTTTTTTTCAAGGGACCGTTTGTGTCGGCTTACTGTTTTCTAGGGAGCGGAACTTCGAATTGTCCCGATTCGTACTTCACCTTTTCCGGGGCGTCGCCCTGGTACCCGTAGCCGTAAGCGTAGGCGTATCCATACCCGCGGGTTGGCACGCCGTTGAGCACCGATCCGGCTATGACCGCACCCGCTTCTTGCAGCTTTTCCGTAGCCAGTCTCATCTGGCGAACACGGCTCACTCCGCGGCGGGCGCAGACGGCGGTCATGTCAGCCGCGCGGCAGAGAGAGAGGGACTCGCTTGCGCCAAGAACGGGCGGGGTATCGATCAAGATCGTGCGGTACTCACCCCGAAGCGAGTCAACGATCTTCTTAAGACGCTGTGGCTGGGCAACATGGTGAGGAGCGCCCTTGCAAGAGCCCGCCCGGAGGACGAAGAGATACTCGGAACCCGGGACGGGTTGGATCGCGTCAGCGAGCGCCACCTTGCCGCTGAGGACTTCGAAGAGCCCGGGGCCAGTAGGCAGGTCGAGCAGGTCCGTCACGCTAGGGTCGCGCATATCGCCATCGATGAGCAAGGTGCGTTTCCGCGTGGCGTTTGCGAAGCTCATCGCCAGGGCAACAGAGACGCTCGTTTTGCCTTCGCCCGGATTCGCACTCGTCACCGCGATTGTTTGCTGCTGATCGGAATTCGCCGAGAACGTCAGGCTCATCCGCAGGGCATCGATCGACTCGGCGAAGGCGTACATCTCTTTGCGGAGTTTCCGCGGCAGCTGCCTCGGATTGGCGGCGATCCTCCGCGTCGGGAAACTGGAGACTTCACCGAGGATCCGCAGGCGAGTGGATTCGAAGAGCTGCTCCGCGTCGGTCACGCGGCGCAACGATGCCTCACGGAGCACCGCAAGTCCAAACGGCGCCGCCATCGCTAGCGCACAGGCGAAAGCGAGCTTCTTCCACGGCGCCGCTTCGAGGGGGACGGGTGACGCGGTCACTTCGTCAATCACCTCGACCCGTGCCGGCGCCTTCGACTCGGTCTGCAGGGCGAGCATCCGCGCCGCAATCATCTCGAAGACCTTTTCCTCGCGAGCGAGCTCAGCCTTCGCAAACTCGAGCTCGGCGCCCTTGCCGCCCCCCTCCTGCACATTCGAGAGTTCGTTATCGAAGCGTTTGCGTATCGAGCGCTCTTGGATCTCAAGCGACGCGAGTTCTTGACGTCTCTTCTCCGCCAAGCTGATCCCCCCGATCTGCCCGCCGGACGACTTCGCCAGCAGAAGCTGCTCTCGCAGTTTGGGCTTCAGCTCATCGAGTTCGGCCTTGGCGTCCGTCCGCAGCGCGGCAAGCGATTGGTAAGTGGCGTTTTCCCGCCATTGCTTCGAGACGCGCTGGATCTCGCGCATCTGCGCTTCGATGCCCGCAATTGCTTCCTCTCGCTGCCGCACGTCTGGGTGCATCGAGACTTCAAGATCGATGGCCCCGGTGCGATCGGCGTGCGACGTGGTGATGACCGGCGATTCCTCGATCGACTGGAGTTCCGCCCTGAGGATTTCGATCCGGACCTCAAGGTCGGTTAGCTGCTGATGAAGTGCGGCAAGCGGGCTGATCGCCTTGTCGATGTTCGTCACCGAGTTGTGGCCGAACGGGTCCTTTCCCGTTACTTCACGAGACAATTCGATGACATACTTCTGCAGCCGCTCGACTTCGAGCTGCCGCCTCGTCCTTTCTTTCTCGAGCAGATCGACGACGCGCTGGACGCGCCGGTAACCCTCGTCCGACTGCCGAGCGAAGTACTGCTGGATGACCGCTGCGACGACGTCACTAGCCTCCTGTGGGGAGGGCGCCGAATACGTGACCGAGTAGAGCTCTGACCCGCCGATCTGCTTGATTTGAAGCTCTTTCTGCAGGTGCTTCAGGCGGTCTCCCTTCTCCAACAGATGCGGCGATGCCCCAACCTTCTGGTCCGCCAGCACTTCGCGGAGCACCACGGGGCTCCGCATCATTTCAATCTGAGTACGTATGAAGCTCCCGTTGGTGCTTCCCACAGCCGCCTGCTGAAACGCGATAAAGGGCTGCGAGTCTTCAATCTTGATCAGGCCCGACGCCGCGTACTGCGGCACGTAGGTGTACAGCAGGCTCGCCGACGCGGCGGCGGCAAGGATCAGCCCGACTGGCAAGACTACTTTCCACGACCTCCCGAACACCCACCAAAAGAACTTGGGTGTGAATTGTGTCGGGCTCGGCGTCGCGGTGCTGGCCATCGATGTACGGTGGTCTCGTGACGCGGTCTGCATCACTCCCCGGTCGATGCGACGCATCGGTAGTTGTAATTCGTCGGGAGCCGGGTGTTCATTCATGGCGTCATTCATGGATTGCTCGAAGCACGCAGCACTTAGTCACGGTGACCGGCAGCCGCAACAATGGCGGTGGGGGAGAGGACCTGTACCTTCGGAAACAGGTTCTCTAGATAAACCAGAAACAGCCAGAACAGGCCCGCCGCCAGCGGGATCATCACAAAGCCCGCAAAGTCGTGGCTGAATTGCTGCGCCGCCTCGCTCGATACGAGGCGGTATAAGAGTCCCGTCGCGACGATCCTAAACGTGTTCGCCAACAACGCCACGGGGACAGTAGCGACAAGCACCAGCGCCTTCTGCCACCAGGACCAATTCGAGAACAAGACGTAAGCGAAGGCCAACGCGCCGATGCCGACAAGGATCCGCAGGCCCGAGCAGGCTTCCGCCACCATCAACGGATGATCCTCGATCCAGATGACGTTCCCTTCAGCTATCGCAGGCTGCCCGAGCAGTTGCAGTGTCTCGGTGCTCAATTTCGTGGCTATCGACTGCAGTGGCACGCTGAGCCACGTCTCCGCCGAGTAGGGGATCGGGATCATGAAGTACAGAAAGGCGATGCTTGGTAAGCTCCACTTCAGGCAACGCCAGCCGAACACGGCCAGAACTACCCCCGCTATGGCGACGGGCAACGTCCAGGCGTCCACCGGACCGAGGAAGTACTTGCCAGAGAAGAAGCGAACCGCCGCGACCAGCGCCAGCAACGCGACTCCGACCCAGCTCGGTGACAGGGACCCCTGATCGAGTTGACCCCGCCGCGCCCACAGAAAGAACGCCGCGATTGGCGCCACCAAGTAACCGTGCGAGTAGTCCGGGTCGCGGTCCCAGGCCGCCACCATCTCGGCTAGCGCCGGCCAATACGCCCACACCACGACCGCCAGCAGCAGCAAGGCGGCCAAGACGGCCCCGGTCGCGTTGGGCTTCGATTCTGTCAGCCCCGCGTCGGTTTCACCCCCGCCATTATTTGCTATTGGCGTTTTCATACTCCTTTTACTATTCTCATAAAGTGTGCAGATTGTGAGCGTGCGGCTCTGCGCACACTCCGTTCTCTTCGATTGCGCAATGATTCGCAAACGTCCCGCGTTGGTGCGGCTTTGCCCCGGTTTGGGGCGGGTTTATGTAGATCAGACGAACGCCAAACAAGCCGCTGTTCGCAGCTGTTAGGCACGCCTTACCGCTGTTCTTGTGCCACCGGGCGGCGGCATGGGGTCCGACGCCCGTGGACTTTACAGTCCCCTGCGCCCAACGATCTCGATCGTTGGCGAGCCGTCGAACTGGGTGGGGGGATCGATCAACTCCAGCGAGCAGTCGGGCAACTCGAGTGAGGCGCCCTGCTTCAGGAAGTTAACCGACAGGAGCAGCTTCGTTGTGTTCTTGCGGCGCAGGACGGTCCCTTCCAATCCGCGGTAAGGCCCCGTCTTTACCCGAACCCAATCACCGGGCTCGAGCTTCGCCTCAATGGTCAGGTGAGCGCCGGCCGAGATCGATTTGGCGATCTGCGACAGCTCGTGTCGCAACCGCGGGGCATCGGCAACGGGGTGGGTCGCGCTGATCCGATTCGTTGTCAACGCGGTGCGTCGTTGCTCGTCGTCCGCGTGGAGGAACAAGTAGCCGGAAAACAGCGGCTCCTCAACAACCCGGACACGACCCCGCGTCATCGCCTCCCGTGCGTGGACGGGAAGGTAGTGGGGGACACGCATCTCCGACAGTTGTTCCGAGAGACGCTTCTCCTGGCGGCTCTTGGTGTAAACCAACCACCAGCCAGCGCTGTCGGAGGCAATTGATTCCCCGCGCAGGTCACTGTCGCTCGGCGAGTCGAAGGAGCCCGCCTTGGCGGGCGTAGAGTCGCCCTGCCTATCAGCGCCTTTCTTAACGGCTGAGCTATCGGCGAGAAGGTTCGCCGGGAAGATGAAACGATCTAGCGAAGGGCGGTCAGCGGCCTTAGGACGGCGTGCTGAGCGCTCCGATAGCGCAGGCATCGAAGAGGTGCTACGCATTCTCGTCCTGGCCGCGTTGTTGCAGTCTTTGGTGAATCGCACTGGGCGCTAGAGACTTTTGCTTGAGCGTCAACGACGCTCCGTTTAGAGTTCCCCGCGTCCGTACCCGCCGTTCCTTCAGGCTGCCTCGGCCCTGTTCTCAGTACCGCGACATACTATCCGCTCCCGTAGTATCCGCAAGCAGATTGCCAAGACACTTTCGTTAAAAACGCGTGGTTAAAAAGCAACCACCTCCCGAAGAAAGCGCTTTCACCCCTGCCCGCTAGCCAGCCTAATTGAACGGCAAGCCGACATGCGGGGTTGCGCACCGCGAAAATAAGTTCGCAAGTTTGGGCCCAAACATCCAAGGCGCTCGACGCGAGAAATCGCTCTTCAGGTCGACAGCGCGTTTCCAGGCCGTGCTACCGGTCGGAACGACAAGCTCGAAACGACCCGACGACATATTTGGGAGCTTGCTCGACGGGCTCCACTGACCGTGTCGCCTGGGGTTAGGTCTCCTGGGGCTCTGAGGCCAAGCCAGGCGACGCGAACGGCTAGAGGAGGAAATCCGCAAGATTTCGCTTGCATTCCCCCCGCCCATCCGGGAAGATCGTCACCGCTAGCCCTTCCGCCCCAGCCGCACCGGTTCACGCCGCTTCGATGCAGGCGTCCCAGGGGTCCGCTAGCCCCGAATTAGCGATAGAAGCGACATTATGCTGCTCACCCAGGCCCAATCCGCTGCACGCCACAGGGCAATCGCCCTGCTCGCGGCCGGCGTTTTGTGCCTGGTGGCCGCCCCTCACCAGGCCCTGGCGAGCATTCAGGCCGGGCCCGGTCTTCTCAATACGGGCGCCTTCGGCTCGGCTTCCATAGACCTGGCTTCGATCGACCACAATCTCAACGCCGAGCAACTCGACAAGGTTCTTGAGCAGCTCGCCGATTCGACAGCAACGGGCACTTCGACGGGGACGAAGAGTTCGGGGGATCGCAGTGCCGATGCTCCCGCTCCTAACGGGACACCGAACTCGCCCCCCATGGATGTCAGTCACTACGCCAACCTGACGCCCGACGCCGGCACGCCCGGCGGATCGAGCACATCAACTTCTTCGTCCGCGGGCGCCGCGGGTGGCCTGGGCCTCGCCCTCTACGCCGCCACCGCGCCCCATCTGTCGGACGACGCCCCGGTCGAGCGATACGCTGCTGAGCGTTCGCTCTTTCTGCCGGAGGCACCCGGGACTGAACTGCTCAGGCCGCCGCGAGGGTGATTTACGTCGGAGGTTTTGGTGAACCTTTGTCGAGTCACACTGCTTGTGTCTTAGTAGTTCCCTGCTATCCCTAAACCTATAGGCTGTAAAAATGCGATTCGGTACTTTGTCCTCCTGCGCGGTGCTAGCGTCGCTGCTCGCGTGCAATGCCCCATCTTTTGGGGCTATACAGGTCGGTTCTGCAGATGCGCTGTTCTATGATGGCTTCATCACCCAGATGAAGTTGACAAACTTTGAGATCGCCAACAACGAATCCGGTGGCGATCCCGACGTCCTGGAGCCGGGCGATACACTGCGTGGTATTTTCACCATCACGTCGACGGCGAATGACTCGGATCCCGGCAACACCAATATTCAGCGTGTGCCGAACGGATTCGAATTGACCGGCCTCTTCCAAACGCAAGTCAGGTCTGTGACTACCCTTTTTCCGGGTAGTGAGTATATCACCTTCGAGCCGTATACGCCCTTTGCAACCGAGTTGGCTGGCATCACTGGTCGCCCGGTGGCCGATTTTGCAGGCGCAATGGTCGCGTTTTTCGAGGACACAACCCCCGATTTTTCTTCGGCAACTGTAGCCGGTGGCGAGGCCTCGGCGACTGACGGTAGTTTCTGGCGAGCGATTGGTGGTACCGGTACATGGGGTACCGATTACTACTGGGACGCGTTCGGGCCGGCTGATACAACTGCCATATTATTCACGACAGTCTTTGCAGCTTCTCTACAGGAGATTGCAATCGGATCTTCGAATATCGCCTTCGACGATAGTATCTTGCAGAATCCGTCAACCGGCGGGAGCGCGACGCTCGGCTTGATCAGCAATGCCTGGGGTCTCCAAGGAAACGTCACGCGTAATCCGAGCTTCCCAGCGAGTGAATATCCGCTGCGTAGCCAAGACCCGCTCCGTTCCGACAAGATCGTTCCGGAGCCGACAACGCTAGTTGTCTGGGGACTTCTTGTGTCGCTAGGACTAGCTGGCGCTACGACTCGCCGTCTGGCATAACTTGGCCAGCACCCTTTAGTTTTACGACAAAAGGGCAGGAGTGGCATTTGCCGCTCCTGCCCTTTGTTGTTTCTTCGATACTCTCGCAGATGCAATTTAAAGACTGCCTGTAACAGGCGTTTCGGAATTGCGAAATCTTGCATTTAGTGACGGCGGGCGATCACTTAGCTCAAGGTTTCTCCAAGCTTCTGGACGTTATCGCACGCTCTCGGAGTAAGCCCGCTCTAGGCTTGCATCACTTCAGATGACGCCTTGCGTAGTGTCCTTGCACTTGGTGGGGCGCCGTATCCAACTCGGAACATCATCTGCAGCACGCCGCCTTTCGGTTCAGCCTTACTACGGCGAAAGCGGTCGGCAAGTCGCCTTGCCCTATCATGACAGTCAGTGGGAGCTGAGTCGCTGACGCCCCGTTCTCCATGCCGAACGAACACCGGCAAAGCAGCCGTGGGGTGAAACGCCAATCCTAGGCACGTCGCTTCTAGCCAAGCTTGGAGGAAGGCTCGGCCGCCCGCTAGGAACGCTTCCTGCGACGGTGCCTCGACAACGAGAAAACCGACCGCCCCGCTTCTCCGTACCTCTTTGGCGGCGGTATCGCCAACGGCACGTGAGAATCCGAGTAGGTTGGCAAGGCGAGCTCGCGGCCATTTTCGAAAGAATTGAAGAGCCCCCGCCACGCCCCAGGGCAATTGAAGCGTCGCCATATCGAGCCCGTCGCACGAGCGCGTCGCCTCCTCGTGAGTGAACCGTAAGTTGCTGTAGATCTCTTGATGAAAGTCGCGGTATTCAAAGCGGAGGCTAGTCGCTAAACCAGTTAAGTGAGCGATCTCTGGCAAAGCGTCATTGCTGACCCACTCGATTCGAACGCCAGGGTACGCCTGAGCAGCCGTTGCGATCGCGGCACGATCCTCACGACTTACTTGGCGGGTCGGGTCCATCCGCCGTGTCGTGCATCGCTTCGGTAAGAACGATGCAAGCGGGTCCGGCGCTTTGGTGCTCTTGCGGAAAGTTAATACTGCAACAACCGGGGAACTCTGGTCGCTATCGCGTTCAGCGGGAAGCGTTTCAACACGTGCCGAGAGGCCGTGAGTTGAACTCGCCAACACAAGCGACTCGACGAGCGCGCCGAGCCCGGTGAAGTCGAGCATCGAGCCGACGTCCGAAGCCATCTTTTTCGACCGGTCATGCCGAACCTCGAGCTTCTGATCGCGCCACTTCAACAGCCAGGGCTGCGTATTCTCTGCCGATGGAGCTCGCAACGCGGCCTCGACAATGGAATGAACGACGGCATCGTCGATCGACGGATCAGCGTCATTTAATGGCGAAGTGTCTGCGCTCGGCGCGTTCATCCTTTATACCCAAGTTTCATCATCTGACCTTCCACCAGCCGCCGCTTGAAACGCTGCAGAGGCCCGCGATTCCCCCAGCGGAGTTTGCCCCGCTTCAGAAGGCCTCGATAGGCATCGAACTGCGAGTAAACAGGCGCCGCTTGCACGCCGCGGTTGAGTAGGATCTTGACCACCTCGACGCCGACCACGCCGGCGCACAAGAAGCAAGCGGGGGAGGCCGAGGGACCACGCCCCGAGCTTCCATCGACGTAAGACAAATCGATGTACGGTCGCTGTGTCATCTGTGGCGTCAAACCCACGTAGAACGCCGCGAACTCTTCGACTGGCGAGAGGACTTCGTTGAGATCGAAGTACCCTTCAAACGTCATCCCCTTCGGATCAAAGACGATCCATGCGGTGCTGAAACCCAGAGGGCCCGCCGTGATAACCCAGATGTTTCGGTTCCGCGCCTCGCGATAAAGCAGCCGGCGCGTCTCAAAGGCCCAGAAGTCGACGGAGTCGACGAGCACGTCAACGCCCTCTAGGAAGTCCGCCACGTTCCCGCTGTCGATGGGCTCATTCCAGACGCGGATCGAAGCGTCCGGATTAATGGACTCGGCCCTTCGCGCCATGACGGTCGCCTTGGACTGACCGATCGTGGCGATCGTTGCGCCCGCTTGCCGGTTGAAGTTGGCCGTTTCAAAGGTGTCTCCATCCGCGATGGAGAACTGCCCGATCCCGAGCCTTGCCAGCGTCTCGAGGTGAACGCCGCCCACACCCCCCATACCGGGGATGGCGATGCGGGCGTCGCGGAGCCGCTGTTGCTCCGCGGGACCGATCAGCCCAAGGTTCCTCGAAAACGCCTCGTCGTAAGTCCAGCCGTGGGCGTCCGCTGGGTCGTCTGAGCGATACGGCTTGGATTCTGGACTGGTCATGTCTTGCACAAGCATCGCTGGACTACTCGTGTACAGTGGCCGAGATCTGGTAGAGTGCGCTGATGTGGAAGTCTACGTCGGGTGAGGGGTGTGGGTGCTGTGCGCGGATGGGAAGCCTCGGGTAATCGAGGTTTTACGGGTAATAGCATGGGCTAGAGGCGTGCTAACAAGTGTACCGATGATGATGGTGAAATTGCCTCACGGATCTTGCGGATTTCCTGCCCGCACACATCCTGGACGCCCAGTGCAACCTAAGTTCAATTGGCGGCACATCTGTCCCATGTCCCGCACTTTTCTCATTCCTCGTCATCGCCAAACTCCTCAACACGGCCACATCTCCGCGCCTTTGGGCCTTTGCCTCGGCCGCTTTCTGTCCAGCACTAGGTGCTGAAGAGATCGCCAGCCGATTGCTTGGGTAGAACGCTCAGCGGATTTGACGGCGCAGTCGAGGCGCCTAGGCAGAGCCTGCAAGAGGTTTGCCCCCATGCGTGCCGAACGCGTTGCTAGCAAGAACCCAACCATCTCGATCGCTTCTGACCCGGGCGACATTGAGGGAGCGCTACGTCTCGTTTACGGGTCCTATATGCGGGTGGGCTTAATCGAGCCCAATCCGTACGGGATGCGCGTGACGCCGTATCACCTACTCGGATCGACCGATATTCTGATTGCCAAGCACAACGGCGATGTTGTCTGTACGGCGACGCTTGTGCGGGACGGCAAATTGGGCCTCCCAATGGAAGGGATTTTTGGCGACGAAGTTCGCTCACGACGGAATCGAGGCATCCTGTGCGCAGAAGCTTCTTGCTTGGCGGACAGGCGATCCGACGACGAGCGCACGTTCCCATTGCTGGCGAAGCTGATGAGTTTCACGATCCAGTGCGCGGCATTCAGGGCGGTGCAAGAGCTTCTGATTGCCGTTCATCCTCACCACGTAAAATTCTACGAGCGATTCCTCGGCTTCGAGGTCATCAACGATAGCGAGCGTTCGTACGACGCCGTCTGTGGTAATCCCGCTATCGCAATGTCGCTGGATATCCCTCGGTTGCAGATGTCAGCGACTCCGGCGCATCGTCGCGTGTTTAGTCATCCCTTCGAGCTGCACCAATTCTGGCACCAGCCGAAGCCTGCCAGCTTACTCGCCAAGCTCACGCGTATTGTGGACGAATGCAGCCCCGTTCAGGGACACGCCGAGGAGCTGGAGCCAACAGAGCTTGCGACCGCCGAGTCACGCCTAAAGTGCGTCGTCGCTTGAACGCGACGGTCGGGCGTAGGCGTCGTTTGATCCAACACTTGCCGGGGTTTCGACATCCACCCGCAGCCCGATGATCAGTCCTTCTCCGTTCTCTACATCCACCAGCACCTCACGGACCTTCGTGTCGTACAACTCGCTCGGGCGGCCCGTCATTAATTCCTTGACCGACATCCGGGGGCTGAGGGCGGCGACAGAGCCATGGAAGGTCTGCCCCTGGAGGCCGTCGGCGGTGATCGTGACGGGGGCGCCGAGGGCGACTCGCGGGGCGTCGAGCTCTTCGACGAAAGCCCGCACCCGCAAGCGGCTGGTGTCGGCCAGCACGAGCACCGGCTCGGATTCCGTCGGTGCGATCAGCTCGCCGACTTCAACGTTGATGTCGAGCACCTGGGCGTTGCACGGCGCGCGAAGCAGAGTCTTATCGAGCGCGACCTGCGCCGCTTCGACGGCCGCCTGGGCCGCGGCGATGC
>JBGSJY010000013.1:0-9532 GCA_041741515.1 Pirellulales bacterium
CCCAAGGCGCGTCCCAGCCCGGTGAATCGTCCTCGACCTCCGGAAACAGCACCGCCGCCCCGACCGCGGGTTCGAGCACCAACTGATCCTCCGGAAGCGACGGGGTCCGAGCGCCCCGACGACCGCGGCGTGCAGGTCGCGTACGCGAGGCTCCTGGGCTCTAGCAGCGACGCCAAAGACCGCGAAGCGGCGATAGGCAAGTGGCGGATCATCGAGACGCGTAGCGATGCGGGCTCCAATAATTGGTTCGACGCGAGGCTCGAAAGGCTGAAGGTGCTGATTGCGATGGGCGAACTGGACGACGCAAACAAGCTGCTCGCGCTGACGCGGCTATTGGCGCCGACGCTCGGCGGTGTCGAGCGGCGGGCGGAGTTCGAGCAACTCGCAAAGCAGCTCGAACAAGCGTCGCAATGAGTCAATGGCGAGCCCACGACGCGAGTCGTAGGAGGACCCCCTGTACCGTCGTCACTCGCACGACTTGCGTTGTGGGCTCGGCGTCAATCTAGATCGTGATTGCTGAGAAGGAATCGATCACCGCGTGCGGGGGATCAACGGTCGTCGCTGCCGCATTCCCAGGCCGCACCACGAGCGCCGTCTGCATGCCCGCGGCGCGGGCCGCGTTCAGTTCTTCCGTCACGTCGCTGAGGAAGAGGACCTCGGACGGAGCCAATTGCCAGTCGTGTGCGATTGCCGTGTAGCTTACCGCTTCGCGCTTCGGGCCGGTGGTCGTGTCGTAGTGGCCGCTAAAGTAGGGGAGCAGGTCGCCGGCTTCGGTGTGGCCGAAGAAGAGGCGCTGCGCGTGGACACTGCCCGAGGAGTAGACCCGGATGTCGGGTCCCGTCGCGCGCCACGCGGCGAGGGCCGGCGGCACGTCGGGGAACACCTGCGCCCGAAGCTCGCCCGAGCGGAAGCCCGCTTCCCACACCAGGCCTTGCAGCGACTTGAGCCCGGTGGCCTTGATATCGCCGTCCATGAGCCGCAGCGCCTCGGCCGTTAGCTCATCCGGAGTCGTCAACTCACAGCCCGCATCGACGATAAACTGCTTTCGAACGCTCGCGAACCCGGCGTCGTCCCAGTGCTGGGCCACATAGGCGGCGATTCCCTTGCGGGCGAACGGGAACATCACGTCGTAGACATAAGCAACCGCCGAGGTCGTCCCTTCGATGTCAACAAGAACGCCCCGACCGGTGAAGTGCATGCTTATCTTAAGAATCTGAACCACGACGGACACGACGAGCACGACGGCCTGTCCCCGGGGACTGACTCGTCATGTCCGTCCTGGTGTGTATTTAGAGCCGGACGGGGCCGTCGCCGAGGGCGGCGCTGGCGGCTTCGGAGGCGAGGAAGTTGGGGCCCCAGCAGACGGGCGGGTGTTCGACGTGGACGCCGTTCTCCAGGTACTCCGGGGTCCAGCCCGCCATCTCTTGGAAGAGGCGGATACAGCGGATCGTGCGGTCGCTGCAGAGGTGGAACCAGTGCTTCGTTCCACGTGGAACGTTGATCAGGTCGCCGACGCCCACCTCGATCGCGAACACCGGGTCGCCGTTCTCCGGGTTCACCCAGAAGACGCCGTGGCCGCGGACCGTGAAGCGGACCTCGTCCTCGGAGTGCGTGTGCTCCTTGTCGAAGCGGGCGAGCATCGCGTCAAGGTTCGGCGTCTCGGGCGAGACGTTGATTACGTCTGCCGTGACGTAACTGCCGGCCACCTTGAGACGCTCAATCTCTGGCTCGTAGGCGGCGAGGATCTCCTCGGCGGTGGCGTCGTCACCGATCCGGCCCTCGACCTCCCAACGCTCGTGCCAGATGCCGTACGGCCGGAGGAACGCGGCGATCTCGGCGGCGTCGTCGAGCTGAGTGTCGGTGGCCGGTACTTTGACGGTAGCCATTTTGGGAGAGGCTAGATGTTAGAGGCTAGAAGCTAGGGGACGCGCTGCTGCGGTAGGGAACGCGGTATTGAACTGAGCCCGGTGGCGTCAGCCCCCGGAGTGAATCATCAACCAACTCACTTCATCGCCAGCCGCCGACCTTCGCACTCGAACAAAAACTCCAATGCCTCGACGCACGCGCGGGCGCCGTCGAGGTCGCTGGCCCAAGTATAGAGGCCGTGCTTGTGGATGAGAAAACCGTAGCGGACCGCTTCGTCGCCGGCCTTGAGGCGTTGGCTTAGCTCCCCGGCCAGCGCGGTAATGTCCTGGGTGTTGGGGAAAATGGCCAAATCGACCGACGTGTCGTGCGTCTTTATCCCCGGCAGGGCCTTGAGCATCTCATAGCCCGAGAGCGTTAACACGCCCGCGGGACCATAGATGTCAGAGAGGACGGTCCCCCAGACGGAGTGGGTATGGACGATCGCCCCGGCGCCCGCGTCGCGGCCGAGGACCACGTGCAGCATCGTTTCGGCGGAAGATTTTGGGGCGGCCGGTTCGGTGGCGGCGCCGGTCTCGTCGATGAGGACGAAGTCGTCCGTGGTTAGACGGTCCTTGTGCTTGCCGCTAGCGGTGACCAAGAGGCGCAGGGGCTCGGCGGAGAGCCGCACGCTGTAGTTGCTGCTTGTGGCCCGGGACCAGCCCTCGGCGTGCATTTGGGCGCCCAGAGCGACCAGCCCCTCGGCGGCGGCCCGGCGGGCGGCGGGCGATATCTCGGCGGCGACGGCGTCAGGCATGACCTCAATCGTCGCAGACGAAAACGGAACCGCCAAGACGCCGGAAGCGCCCAGGATCGCCAAGAGACGAAGGATTTTAAGACAGGATTAACAGGATCGACAGGATGGTTTTGACGCCCACTCATCCTGTCGATCCTGTAAATCCTGTCAAACTTCTCGGCGATCCTTGGCGTGATTGGCGTCTTCGCGGTTCCCTTCCTTGGTCCGGTTGTCCCGATCGAGTCGGCATTTCTGCCGCGGGGCGCCGACGGCTGGGTTTGGCAAACCGGAAGGGCTGCATAAGATTCGTCGGTTGGGCCGATTCTTTTCTCTGCCGCCCTTGGCCACTTCGTCGGCGACGGCTCTCCCACGAGTCGCCGCCGACCGACGACTCCCTCCCGCTGGACTGCCTGCGCCGTGAATATCCTCTTTGCTACGACCGAGGCGACGCCCTTCTGCAAGACGGGTGGCCTGGGCGACGTGTGCGGCGCCCTCCCGATCGCGTTGCAGGAGCTGGGAGTGAACCCGGTGTTGTTCATGCCGGCCTTCCGCCAAGCGATGGAGTCCGGACAGCCAATCGAGCCGACAGGCGTCCACGTCGAGATCCCGATCGGCCGCAAGCGGGTCGTTGGCGAGTACCTCCGCAGCAAGCTCCCCGGGAGCGACGTGCCGGTTTATCTCATCGAGCAACACGGCTACTTCAACCGCGCGGGGCTGTACCGCGAGGCGGCGGGTGACTACGTCGACAATTGCGAGCGGTTCGTCTTTTTCAACCGGGCGATCCTGGAAGCGGTGGACCTGCTGGGGCTCGACATCGACGTGATCCACTGCCACGACTGGCAGTCGGGCTTGATCCCGACCTACCTCCAGACCCTCTACGCCGACCGCTCGTCGCTCGACCACGTGACGACGCTGTTCACCGTCCACAACCTGGCCTACCAGGGGAGTTTCTGGCACTGGGACATGGAGCTCACCGGCCTGGGCTGGGAACACTTCAACTGGCGCGAGGTCGAGTTCTACGGCCGCATCAACTTTATGAAGGCCGCGTTGTCGCAGGCCGACATGCTCAGCACCGTAAGCCCGCGTTACGCGCAAGAGATCCTCGACCCGCCGATGAGCTGTGGCCTGGAGGGCGTGCTGCGTCACCGCCGGGGCGACCTCACCGGCGTGCTCAACGGCGTCGATTACGGCGCCTGGAACCCGGCGACCGACGCGTTCCTCCCGGTGCAGTACAGCGTCGCCGACTACGCTCAGGGCAAGGCCGCTTGCAAGCGCGCGCTGCAGCAAGAGATGGGCCTGCCGACGCGCGACGACATTCCGCTGATGGCGAACATCGGCCGCTTGGCCGACCAAAAGGGTTTCGACCTGATCTCGGACGTTATGCCGCGGCTGGCCGAGTCACTCGAGGTCCAGTGGGTGCTCCTGGGGACGGGCGAACCGCACTACGAACAGATGATGCTGCGGCTGGCGGCCGAGCACCCCGAGCGCGTCGCGGTGCGGGTCGGCTTCTCGAACGAGCTGGCCCACCGCATCGAGGCGGGCGCCGACATGTTCCTGATGCCCAGCCGCTACGAGCCCTGTGGGCTCAACCAGATGTACAGCCTCAAGTACGGCGCCGTGCCGATCGTCCGCGAGACGGGCGGCCTGGCCGACACGATCACCAACGCCACCGAAACGACGCTTGCTAACCGCACGGCCAACGGCTTCTCGTTCGCCGACGCATCGGCCTACGCCCTGTCGATGGTGATCGACCGCGCGGTTCGGGCGTACCGCCAGCCGGATGTCTGGCGGCAGATCGTCGAGACCGGCATGAACCAAGACTGGTCCTGGGACCGCAGCGCCCGGCAGTACGTCGAGCTCTATGAGCGGACCATGGCCAAGGCCCCCGCGATGGCGTGAAGCGGCAGAGGCTAGAGGCTAGAGGCTAGAGGCTAGAGGCTAGACGACGCAGTGCTGCGGCCGGTAACTGAGCCGGGAGACATCAGTCCCCGGAGCCGATTCCCGGAACCAGTCCCACCCAGCCACTCCGGTACTAGTCCCCCTCGAGGCAAAAGGCGAGAACGGTGACGGCTGTATCCCTCCGAAACGTACCAGCAATTGTCCGTCTCCCGTTGAACTCTTGGCGCTACGACTCGCTGAACGACCGGATGGTGCGGATCGCGCCGGCGCGGGCGGAACGGCCCAACGACTTCGCCGACGAAACTACGACGCGGCGCTGCCCTTTCTGCACCGGCTCGGAAGCCGACACGCCGCGGGAGGTCGAACGCATCGACGATCCTGAGGCCATGTGGCTCGCGCGGGTGGTGCCCAACCGCTATCCGGCGGTGGACGGCCGCGACGGCGCGCAAGAGGTTGTCGTCGAGTCCCCCCGCCATGTGCGACGCTTGCTCGACCTCACCGAAGCCGAACTGGAGGCCGTTGTCGTGTGCTGGGCGCGGCGGCTGGTGCATTGGCGCGATCACGGGGCGTTCGACTACACGCTGGTCTTCAAAAACGAGGGGCTAGCGGCCGGGGCGTCGCTCCAACACGCGCACAGCCAAATAATCGCCTTGCCTTCGGCGCCCGCTCAGCCCGCCGCGATGTGGGAGGCGATCCGGCGCGGCGAATCGGTCCAAGGCGGGTCGGTGGTCGCTCAGACGAAAAAGTGGGAAGTCGTGTCGCCCCCGGCGCCGCGGTTCGGCTACGAGTGCTGGTGGCGACCGATCGGCGACGCAATGTCGCTGCTGGAGGTGGCTCGAGGCGAGGGGGCGAGTGAGTTGGCACGGCAACTGCGGCGGATTGTCGTGGCGGTCACCACCCTGAGCCGCTGCGACGCGTACAACTTAATCGTCCAGACCCCGCCGGCTTCGCTGGCGAGGGAAGTGGGCGATCGCTGGTGGATCGAGGTCGTCCCCCGCTCGTCGGGGATCGCCGGTCTCGAGCTGGCGACAGGCCTGTGGATGAACCCCGTTGCTCCCGAAGAAGCCGCCCAACGCCTGGCGGAAAAACTAACCGAGTTGACGTGACCTTGCCGATTGGGCAAGGCGCGGCGCTGGGAGGCCACCCTGCCGGTCGTGCGGCTTGGCCCTCCCCCAGATACCGAATTCCGCGATCGTGCTTGCAATGCTGCGTGGACGGCCTACGGGGCCTTTCGCTACCATCGCGGTCATGCCGGCGGACCCAATGCGTCGAAGACGTGACCGACGCCCCCACCATCGTTCCCGCTATCAACGAAGCGTCTCCCGATGACCCAACCGCTACGGCTTGTGCTGGTGCTGCACAATCACCAACCGATCGGCAATTTCGACGGCGTCATCGAGCAGGCGTACCAAGACAGCTACCTGCCATTCCTCGACGTCTTCGAGCAGTACCGCGGCCTGCCGATCGGCCTGCACACCAGCGGCTCGCTGATTGAATGGCTGGAGCGCCATCGGCCCGAGTACCTCCACCGGGTGGCTCGGCTGGTTTCGGAAGGCCGCATCGAGGTCCTCGGCGGTCCCTTCTACGAGCCGATCCTGACGATGATCCCCAGCCGGGACCGCGTCGGGCAGATCCGCTCTTACTCGAAGTGGCTCACCGACCGCTTGGGGGCCAAGGTCCGCGGCATGTGGATGCCCGAGCGCGTCTGGGAGCAGTCGTTGACGCGTGACTTGGTGGAGGCGGGGATGGAGTACACCATCCTCGACGACTTCCACTTCAAGAACGCCGGCTGGACCGAGGACCAGCTCCACGGTTACTACCTCACCGAGGAAGACACACGCCTGCTGTCGGTCTTCCCGGGGAGCGAGAAGCTGCGCTACACGATCCCGTTCCAAGAGCCGCACGAGACCATCAACTATCTGCGGCACGTGTACGAGCAGCAGCCCGGGGCGGTCGTCCTGTTCGGTGACGACGGCGAGAAGCTCGGCACCTGGCCCGACACGAAGGACCATGTCTACAAGAACGGCTGGCTGCGGCGCTTCTTTGACGCGCTGCAGCAGAACGGCGACTGGCTGTCGGTCTGCACCCCGTCTCAGGCGCTTGACGCCGTCGGCCCGCTGGGCAAGCTCTACATCCCCGAGTGCAGCTACCGTGAGATGACCGAATGGGCCCTGCCGGCCACTCAGCAGAACGTCTTTCATGACGTCGCCCACGACCTCCAAGACGCCGGCAAGTGGCAGGGTATCGCACAGTTCGCCCGCGGCGGGTTCTGGCGGAACTTCAAGGTCCGCTACCCCGAGACCGGCGATATGTACGCCCGCATGCAGATGGTCAGCCAGCGGTTGGCCGAGGCGCAGGCCGACGCCGCGCGGCGGGACGACGCCGAGCCTTGCCGCACGCTCGAGGCGGCCCGCACCGAGCTGTACCGCGGCCAGTGCAACTGTAGCTACTGGCACGGCGCCTTCGGCGGCGTCTACCTGCCGCACCTGCGTCACGCGGTGTTCAACCACCTGATCGCTGCCGAGAACCTGCTCGACCAGCGCGAGGGCCGTGGCCTCGAGGGCGCCGATTGGGTCGAGCTCGACACGGCCGACTACAACCTCGACGCCCGCCAAGAGGTGCGCCTTGCCTCGAACCGCCTCGTCGCGCTGCTCACTCCGTCCGACGGCGCCGAGATCTACGAACTCGACGTGCGGTCGATCTGCCTGAACGTCGGCGCGACGCTTGCCCGCCGCGAGGAGGCCTACCACCGCAAGGTGCTCGCTGGCCCCGACCAGACCGGCGGCGAGGTCGCCAGCATCCACGACCGCGTGGTCTTCAAGCAGGAAGGCCTCGACCAGATGCTGCAGTACGACTCACGTCAACGCCGCAGCCTGACGGACCACTTCTACGACCTCGACGTGTCGCGCGACGCGGTCGCGCGGAACGAGGCCCGCGAGGCGGGCGACTTCGTCGGCGCCGTCTACGAAACCAAGCTCCGCCGCAAGCCAGAGCGGATGCAGGTGCAATTCACCCGTGAAGGCCACGTCGATGGCTACCCCGTGCGGCTCACTAAGGGCGTCACGCTCGACGCCGGCGGCGCCACCCTGGAGATCGCCTATCTGCTGGAAGACCTGCCGACCGACCGGCCGCTCCACTTCAGCACCGAGTTCAACCTGGCGGGCCTGCCAGCCGGCGTGGACGATCGCTTCTTCCACCTGGGAGATGGTCAGTCGATCGGACAACTCGGCGAGCCGCGCGACATGGCTGACGTCGAAGAGCTCCATCTCGTGGACGGCTGGCTCGGCATCGACCTGGGCTTCACCATCGACCGGCCGACTTCGATCTGGACCTTCCCGATCTCGACCGTCAGCCAGAGCGAAGGGGGCTTCGAGCTGGTAAACCAATCGATCGCCGTGCAGCCGCACTGGATCCTGCAAGGCGACGAGCAGGGCCGCTGGAGCGTGACGATCCGCCTCACGGCCGACACGTCGGCGGCGGAAGGGAGGGCGGTGCAGCACGCCCCAGAGATGGCGACGGTGTAGGGGCCGCTGTGCGGACCGTAGCTGGCGGGGAGAACTCTCCGGGATAGCTCGCCCGGCGTTATCCAGGAAATGACAGCCAGTTGAAGAGGGTCACAACAACAGCTGAGAAGACGAGGAAAGCGACCGTGTACCAGAAGCACCCAGCGGGGTCGTCTGATGGTTCGATTTTCGGTACACGATGGGTCATTCCGCGTAGCTCAAAGGTTAGATAGGTCCGGGTAGAACCTGGCGTGTAGTAGTACGCGATCAGGGATTTAGATCAAACGTGCGGTCCGCACAGCGGACTCTACAATGCCGATCGAACCCGCCGCCCCACGCCACGCAGCCGAGCAGTGGCGCCTTCATCCGCCGCGCTAGTTCGGCGGCATTTGTCGCGCGACTCATGTCGCCCTCAGGGGACGTATCGTTGAGCAGCACGCCCACAACCCGCAGGCCCTTCGCCTCGGTGGAAATGAGCGTCTGCATCACCTCGTTGATGACGCCCAAGCGATTCGCAGCGACGACAACTAGCGGCAGGCCGAGGTCGCGCGCCAGGTCGGCGTTGTAGTCGTCGTCCGAGAGCGGCGACATGAGCCCGCCGGCGCCTTCGACGAGGACGAAGTCGTACGCATCGCGCCAGACTTCATAGCCACTTCGCAAGAGCGCCGCATCGACACGGCGGCCCTCTTCTCGCGCAGCGAGGTGCGGCGCGAGCGGCGCGGCGAAGCGCTGCGGGCAGACGGCGTCGAGCGTCAGCGGCCGTCCCGCCGCTTCCCACAGCGCGACGGCGTCGTCGGATACGTCGTTGTGGCAGCCGCTCGCCGTCGGTTTGTAAACGCCGACGCGCACGCCCTCGGCGACGAGTTGCTTCGCGATCAACGCCGCAACGTAGGTCTTGCCGACTTCGGTGCCGACGCCAGTGATGAAGAGTCCGGACAAACGAGGCTAGAGGCTAATTCTTGTCCCCCTCCGTTTTAGGGAGGGTCTTGGGGGAGGGTCTGGGGCATCCGCAGAGGATTAACTCGCTTGTCGCATAACGGTTTCACCCTCCCCTAACCCCTCCCTGAAAGGAGGGGGATGAAGTCACACTCCCAAAAACTCCTCAGCCGCGTCGCGCAAGACTTCACGATCTACTTCGAGCCCCGTCCAGGCTTCGACCGCGAGGGCCGTCTCGGCGATCAGCACCGGGAGGGCGTCGACAACGCGCGCCCCCCGTCCTTCGGCGGCGAGGTGCAGCGGTGAACGGTTGGAGCCGATTCCGAGGTCGATGACGACGTGCGACGCGTCGAGTTCTGGAGCGAGCGATTTGGCGACGCGCGGGTTGTCGCTCTTGGGCCACGACGCGGTCGAAATGATCCAGTCGATCGGGTCCGGCAATTCAAGCCAGTCGCTTTCCCACGCCAGCGTTCTCAGCTCGCAAGCGAGGGCGTCCTTGGGCGCCGCTTCGCTGCGATTGGTTTGGGCGGCAAGCACCACGGCGGCCGCGCGGTCG
>JBGSJY010000014.1:0-6540 GCA_041741515.1 Pirellulales bacterium
GCTCGGCCGGCAACACGGCGCGGCTGTGGCCGAGCATCCGCAGCGAGCGGCCCCAACAGTCGAGCCGGCAACGCGACGCGATCCAGTACTCACTCAGCGCGTCGGACGAGAGCGGCGTGTCCGACCGCAGCAGCGGCCCGCTACGCAGACTGAGCAGACCGGCGACTTCAACGAGTTGACGGGGTAGCATCGCCGGTGGACGCGGGCTAGCGGAGCAAGGGAGGGTCTTTCCCTTTTCACCAGGGCAAAACCCGCGCCACCCCGGCGAAACGCGTCCCGCGAAGGCGGCGAGCCCTTGTTTTCTGGTGGTTGAAACCGCTGGCCGGCGAGCGAGCACCCCTCTTCGTTGTCGCGAAAACGCAACCAATGGCGCGTTTCTACTACAGGCGCCACCGCCACCCCGCCCCCCCGTGAGCCGTCGGCGCTAGCCGCGAGCTAGCGCCCCAGGTGATTCACCCGCGGCTGGCGCCGACGGCTCACTCTGGTCCGTAGGCCGTAACAAGCGTCAGCGCCGTTACGGCACAGCAGCAGAGCACGCCCCGCCCGCCGTAACAGCGCGGACGCTCGTTACGGCCTACCAACTAGCGCCGCGGGCTCACCGGTGAGCTTTGCCTCCGATGCTCATCCCCGCTTCCCATGCCCATCCGCTTCGCGTCGGGGCATGCCACCCGCCGATGCGGCATGAGACTTCTCGCGGGGGCTTATGGGAATGGCAGAAGCTATGACAACCCCTTAACCTTCACCGCGAGCAAAATCGGCGCGCCGTTCTCGACGCGGCCGCAAGCTCGCCCCGCCAATAGCGCCGGCTATCGCCAACGTCGCGGCCGTCGCCTCGGGGATGCGAGTCGCCACGGCAATCCCTTGGACGCCGCTGGCCAACCCATAGCGGAACGCGACCTGGCCCTGATTGTTCAGACCGCGAAAAAACTCCAGCTCGGTCACCGTCGACTCGAAGAGCGGATCGCCGAGCCGAATCACCTTGTCGACGCCCGCCTCGCCGCTGGTGTAGACGCCGTACCCGATGAAACTCTCCAGCGCGGCGAAGGCGACGAGGCCCTCGTCATTGATGACCGGTTTGCCGAACGCGGTGAACTGCGCGCCGGACGCGTTGGGCGGGCCGTCACTCTCGGCGATCGTGACGACCGGCTCGCCGACGCTGCTGGTGAAGACGCCGCTGCCCCCGCTGTCCAACTCGCCGCTGAAGGCCACGACGCCCCGCTCGTTGATCGACAGCCCCCGTAGCGACTTCAGCGGCCCTGACGTGTTGGCCACCACTTCATAACCGCTGCTGTCGGCGGCCAGGAAGATCGCCTCGAAGTCGCCGCTGGCGACGGTGAACGCCACCCGCCCCGCGTTGTCGATCGCCACGTCCCTGCCGAACGACTTGAACAACCCCTGATTGTTGGCGATCGTGTAGTCATCCCCAAACGGCCCCTCGTCCACGTAAATGCCCCGCCCCCCGTCGTCGAGGTCGGCGTAGAAAGCGACGGCGCCCAAGTCGTTGATTGCCGGAACGCCAAAGTCAGCGAACGCGCCGTTGGTCGTGATGTAGAAGATCAACCGCGATAGCAGGATCACCACGTTCGGGCGGCTCGGCGTAAACTTGAACGCAACGTAGGGGTTCGCGGCTCCGTTGATGACGGTGGGGTTGCTCAACGTGTCTTGGTCGAAATCGACGTCGAGACCAAAACTCCCGCCCGTCGTCTCGACGCGTCCCTGGCCCGACTTCACCGCGAGATACGCGACGACCCCCTCGTCGTTGATCGAGGGCCCACCGACGAACCGCGTGTATTCGGGACTCTTGGTGTCCCGCACGCTGGAAAAGGAGAAAGTCGCCGCCGTGGCGCTCCCCCCGATACATGCCATGGTCCAAACCGCTACCAGAGGGCTGATTATCGAAAGGGAACGCAAGAGGACCGGCATGGATAACACCTCCGTTTGCAGGGGACCGCTATCAAAGGGGAACCGTCTCGAGCCGACAATTACCCGACGATCTGAGCATGGAGCGGGTCGCGGTTCGGCATGACCACTAGTCTAAACCCGCTCGCCCCACTCACGAGCAAACTCGGCAATTTCTTGTAGATTTTTTTACGCCGCCACGTAGCGCCCGTCCTCCAACTGCCGCGCCTTGCCGATCGCGGCGAGGGTCGCCAGGAGTTCGGCGAGGCGGGCTTTGTCGGCGCGGGTGAACGCGCTGGCGATCGTCTTCTCGTCGGCGGGCTCGCCCGAGGCCGTGAGGACCGCTCCAACGGCGGCCGCTTGCTCGGCGAGCGTCATGAGCCGTCGGCGCCGGATCCCCCCGATGCGTCGTAGAATGACGCCGCAGGCCCATCGCTCCCCAAGGTTAATCGCCCAAGGCGATCCCCCGTGAGCCGTCGGCGCTAGCCGCGAGCTAGCCCCCCAGATAATTCACCCGCGGCTAGCGCCGCGGGCTCACCGGTGAGCTTTGCCTCCGATGCTCATCCCCGCTTCCCATGCCCATCCGCTTTGCGTGTGGGCATGCCCCCGACTTACGTCGGTGATCTACCGAAGAGTACACTGCACCGGTTCCCGTCGCACTTTAACCGCGGCCTCTTCTACGGCGAAAGCTCACGCCGCGCAACGACCGACCCCGCTGGATGCGTTTTGTAAGTAGCGTCGTTACGTCTTGGAAAAAATCAGCATCCGGTACGAGTGCCGACAAAACATGAAATCGCTCAAGAGGGTCGTTTCACGGGCCATTTTCTTAATGAGCGTCGCGGCGCTTGCGACTCCTACGCCGGCGCAGGAGGTGACGGGCACGCCTGGATCGCCGAGCGCCACCACAACAATCGGCGGGAGGCAGCTCCCGCCGCCCGATCCAAAGTTCCAAGGCGTCATTAAGGAGAGGGCATCCCAGTCGACGCCCTGGTGGCCACCGCGCGTCGTGCCCCCCAAGGGAGCGCCCAACGTCCTGCTGATCATGACCGACGATCAGGGATTCGGCGCGCCCAGCACGTTCGGCGGGGTTATCCCCACGCCGACGATGGATCGCATCGCGCAGGCCGGGCTGCGATACACCAACTTCCACTCGACATCGCTCTGCTCCCCCACACGCGCCGCGATCATCACAGGCCGCAACCACCATTCGGTGGGATTTGGGGTGGTGGGTGAAGTATCGACGGGCTTCCCGGGTTACGACTCGATCATCCCGATCGAGAAGGGCACGATCGCGACCACGCTGAAGGCCAACGGCTACGCTACCTCATGGTTCGGCAAGGATCACAACACACCCTCTTTCCAGTCGAGTCAGGCAGGCCCGTTCGAACAATGGCCCAACGGTATGGGCTTCGAGTACTTTTACGGCTTTGTCGGCGGCGACGCCAGTCAATGGCAGCCTAACTTGTTTCGCAATACGACGGCCATCTATCCCTTCCGGAACAATCCCGGCTGGAACCTGGAAACGGCGATGGCGGATGAAGCCATCCAACACATCAAGCAACTCAAGGAGATCGCGCCCGGCAAGCCGTGGTTCGTCTATTACGTCCCAGGGGCCACGCATGCGCCGCATCATCCCACGCCCGAATGGATCAAGAAGATCAGCGATCAGCACTTGTTCGACGAGGGCTGGAATAAGCTGCGTGAGCGGATCTTCGCGAATCAGAAGCGGCTGGGCGTTATGCCCCCCGAAGCGAAGTTGACGCCATGGCCGGAGGGACTTCCGGAATGGGACTCGCTGAGTTTTGAGGAGAGAGAGCTCTTCATCAAGCAAGCGGACGTTTACGGCGCCTACCTCGCTTACGCCGACCACGAGATTGGAAGAGTCGTCCAGGCGGTCGAGGATCTCGGTGAACTCGACAACACGCTGATCATCTACATTGGCGGCGACAACGGGGCCAGCGCCGAAGGCATGCTCAACGGCACGCCCAACGAATTCACAACTTTCAACGGCGTTTCGGTGCCGGTCAAGGATCAGTACCTCTGGTATCCTTTCTGGGGAACCGAACGCACGTTCCCCCACTTTGCGGCTGGTTGGGCTTGGGCGATGGATACGCCCTTCAAGTGGGTGAAGCAGGTGCCGTCACACTTCGGCGGAACGGCGCAGGGCGTGTGCATGTCCTGGCCCGGTCACATCAAGGATGTCGGCGGGATCCGTCGCCAGTTCCACCACGTCATCGACATTGTGCCGACCATCCTCGAAGCGGCTGATATTCCCGCTCCCGATACGATCAACGGCGTCAAGCAACTCCCCGTCGAAGGCGTGAGCATGGCGTACACCTGGGACCAGGCGGGCGCCGACGCCCCCACCCAACACACCACGCAATACTTCGAGATGCTCGGCAATCGTTCGATTTATCACGACGGCTGGGTGGCGGCCACGTCTCCTGTGACGCTGCCGTGGGAGCTCAGCACCAAAACGCCGCCGGACGTGATTACCGGCTACGCCTGGGAGCTCTACAACGTTGCCGAGGACCCCACCCAGTACACGGACCTCGCGGCGACGATGCCCGACAAGCTCAAGCAGATGCAAGACCTCTTCTACGTCGAGGCGAAGAAGTACAACGTGCTGCCGCTCGACAATTCGACGCTCGCCCGCTGGAACACGCCGCGCCCCAGCCTCACGGCGGGCCGAACGACGTTCACCTACTCGGGCGAGCTGATCGGCACGCCAGCAAGTGCGGCGCCGAGCATTTTGAACAAGAGTTATAAGATCACGGCGGAAGTTGAGATTCCCGCAAGCGGCGCCGAAGGAATGATCGTCACACACGGCGGCCGATTTGGCGGCTACGGACTGTATCTCAGCAAGGGCGAATTTGGCGTTGGTCGAGGCAAAGTCGTCTTCCTCTACAATCTGCTAGATCTCAAGCGTACGATCTGGGAGGGACCGGAACTGGAAGCGGGGAAGCACACGGTTGTCTTTGACTTCAAGTCCGAGGGGCCGGGACTGGGCAAGGGCGGCACAGGCGTCCTCTCCGTGGATGGCAGCGAGGTGGCGACCAAGAGCCTTGAGCACGGGACCCCGATCACGTTCCCGGAGGACGAAACCTTCGATGTTGGTCAGGACACCCGCACCGGGGTCGCGATGGTGGAATATCGATACGACGTCCCGTTCGAGTTTACAGGCAAAATCAATCAGCTGACGATTGAACTTGAACCCAAGCGGACACCGGTCCCGTAGGCGCCTGCGATGCTGCGAGAGGGGGCGGCATGCACGGTCCGCCGAACGAGATCGGGACCATGAAGAAGGAGTTGATTCTTGCCGCCGTCGGCGAGGCCGTGACCGGATTGGCGATGTTGATTCTCCCGTCGGTCGTCGGGAGGCTGCTGCTCGGCGAGGAACTGGCGGGCGCCTCGATCACCGTCATGCGCGTCACCGGCATCGCCTTGATTGCGTTAGCGGTCGCCTGTTGGCCTGGCACGCCGATGCTCGGGATGGCGGTCTACAGCGCGGCCGTAACGCTCTATCTGGCGTCCCTCGGGTTCGCGGGCGCTGCGAGCGGGATACTGCTCTGGCCAGCAGTCCTACTCCACTTGACCCTAACGGCATGCCTGGTTCGGGCGCTTGTAAAACCGCAAAAGGTGCGAGTAGCGGAGGAGTAACCGTCGCTACTTAGCACTATCCACTCCAGTCCGTAGGCCCTAACAAGCGTCAGCGCCGTAACGGCACAGCGGCGGAGAACGCCTCGCCCGCCGTAACAGCGATCACGCTCGTTACGGCCTACCAACTGTCGGGTGTGATCATCTCACCGGGCGCCTCATCCGCTGGGCAGGTCGGCGAGAGGAAGCTGGCGGCAGTGTCGGAACGCGACGACGGTAACCGTGCGCTGGCGGTCGTCAATGCGGAAGAGTAACAGATACCTCTTCCACGATGTGCATCCGCACCGTGTACGCGACGAGCCGGTCTTCCGGCGCCCGTGGACAACGATGGGGCAAATTGCTGAGCGTATCGATTGCCCGGTCGATCTCGCCGAGCAATCGCCCGGCCGCGAGCGGCGCCTGCTTCTGGGTGGCGATGTAGGCGATCTGCTCTTCAACGGCTGCGCGGGCACGGTCGGTGACCAGCGCCTCGTAGGTCGTCATCGATCGACGGTCAGGCCGTGCTTCGCCGCAATCTCTTGCAGCGCGTCGCGTAGCGGTCGCACCCGACCGGCGGCGATGTCCGCTTCACTGTCATGGAGCGTACGGAGGTCCGTAGGCCGTAACCAGCGTCAGCGCCGTGACGGCACAGCAGCAGAGAACGCGGCGCCCGCCGTAACAGCGCTAACGCTCGTTACGGCCTACCAACTAACTGCCATCTATCATCCGCCACCTATCATCTCGCGGCGTCAGCGGGTAGCCCAGGTTCTCGAACCTGGGTGGCGAAGCCACGAGAAGCTTCCGCGACGGTTCGCACCCTACGACACGCGCGCTCTCCGCAGCGCTTCTCGTCGCCTGCGGCGACCCAGGTTCAAGAACCTGGGCTACCCCTTGATGAGAGCCGAGAAGACGGTACTAACGAGACAACCGCCGATCGCCGCAAGCGATCCACGGTGAGCCTTCGGCGCTAGCCGCGGGTGAATCACCCGGCGCGCCACCCGCGGC
>JBGSJY010000015.1:0-7895 GCA_041741515.1 Pirellulales bacterium
GCCGTAGTAGGGCGTCGCGGTGCCCGGGGCCGGCGCGGCCGGGGCGTAGGTCGAGGGAGGGCTTCCGTACGAGGGAACTCCGGTCGAGGGCGCGGCGCCGTACGGAGAACCCGAGGTGTAGGGCGACGGCGTGACTGCCGTGGCCGAGGGGTTGAAGGCCGGCGCAGCGCCAAACGACGGGGCAGTCGGCGCGGCGCTGAAAGGAACGGCGGGAGCGACGCCCGGCGCCGACAGCATCGTGGGCGGCGGCACGCGGTCGGCAGTCGTGAACGGATTCGTGACGGTCGTCGACGTGCTGGTGCAGCCAACCAGGCAGGCGCAGGCCCACAGCAGCGCGTAGAGGCAGGCGTAGCGATGCATCCCAATCCGGCTCCCGCGGCCCCCCCGCTCAACGGCTAACGCGGCGGAGGCTAGCAGATCGGCCGAGTTGATCCAGAGCAGATCAAGGCCGAAACGCCTGCCGCTAGCAGGCGAGCCGGGAGCCGTCTGTCCCCGCCGAGGGGCGGACGCCCAAGGCGCTCCGGGGAGCGACGCCTCCCGGCTGGGGTGCAAGTGACCTCGGTTGAGGCAATGCCGGCGCCCGCCTAGAATCCGGGGCTCTGTTGGCGTTTCCTCACCACCACTGCCCCCGCGAACGCAATGCAACGCACGCTGATCCTGCTCAAGCCCGACTGCTTCCAACGCCGCTTGATGGGCGAGATCATCTCGCGTTTTGAGAAGAAGGGCCTCAATTTCGTGGCGATGAAGCTGATCCAGATCACGCCCGAGCTGTCCAAGCAGCACTACGCCGAGCACGTCGAGAAGGGCTGGTACCCGACGCTCGAGTCGTTCATCACCAGCGGCCCGGTGCTGGCGGGCGTCCTCGAGGGCTTGGAGGCGATCCAGGTCGTCCGTGACATGCTCGGCGCGACCAGCGGCCTCAAGGCGGCGCCCGGCACGATCCGCGGCGACTTCTCCAGCAGCCGACAGATGAACCTCGTACACGGCTCTGACGGGGAAGAGGCGGCGGCGCGGGAGATCGGCCTGTACTTCAAGCCCGCCGAGATTGTCTCCAACACCCCATCGATCGCCCCATGGCTCCGCGCCGCGGATGAGGCATGAGACTTGAGGCTTGAGGATTGGTCAGCCGGCCGCCTTCCCCCAGCCTGGCGTTACTTGCGGGTGGGAGGCTGGCTGAAGATCGGTCTTTCCAGGGTGGGGCGGCCCTCGTCAGAATCGGTTCATGCCCCCCATCGCCCGCTCAACGTCTGACTACGCCGCCTACCTCTTGCTACGCGGAGCGATCGCCCTGGTGCAGGCGCTGCCGCTCTCAGTCTGCGAGCGGGGCGCCGAGGCCCTTGCTTGGCTGATGCACGACGTGCTGCGGATCCGCCGCGGTGTCGTTGAAGAGAATCTTCAGATCGCGTTCCCCACCTGGACGGACTCGCAGCGCGAGCAGACCGCGAAGCAGATGTGGCGGCACCTTTTCCTGATGGTGGCCGAGATCGCGCACACGCCACGGAAGGTGCATCGGACCACTTGGCGAGACTGGATCGAGCTGGACCGCGACGATCTCGTCCTCGAGACCCTGCTCGCCGATGGCCCGAAGGTCGTCATCTCGGCCCATTACGGCAACTTCGAGCTGGGGGGATACATCCTCGGCGTCTTCGGGTTACCGACGCATACGATCGCCCGGACGCTCGACAACCGGTATGCTGATCGGTACGTCAACGAGTTCCGCGGCCGCACCGGGCAGTTCATCCTGCCGAAGACCGGCAGCCGCGATGACGTCGAACGGGTGCTCTCCGCCGGCGGCGTGCTGACGCTGCTGGGAGACCAGCACGCGGGCCCCAAGGGGTGCTGGGTCGATTTCTTCGGCAAACCGGCGTCGACCCACAAGGCGGTGTCGCTGTTCACGCTCTCCTACGCGGCGCCCACGGTGGTGGTGGGCGTCCAGCGACGGGGCAATTCGGCGCTCAGATACCGCATCAGCGGCATCGACGCGGTGGACCCCGGCGTCGAAGGGTTCGAGCTCGGCTCCACGCCCCTCCTGACGGAGTGGTTCACGCGCCGGCTTGAGGAGGTCATCCGTCGCGAGCCCGCCCAGTACTGGTGGGTCCACCGCCGCTGGAAGGGCGAGCCCCCCGCTCGCCGTTTGTCCGCCCCCCGTCAGCCCGAGCCCCAGGCGGCCTGAGCCATGCCGGACCGCGACTGGCTGCCCGCCGGAACTTTATCGGACCTACCGCCTGGAGCAGCCGTCGAGGCGGTCGTCGGTGACACGATCGTCGCCCTGGCGAACGTTGACGGGCAGGTCTACGCCCTGGATGGCATCTGTGCCCATCAAGGGGGGCCGCTGGGCAGGGGCACGCTCAACGGCTGTACGCTCACCTGCCCCTGGCACGGCTGGCAGTACGACGCGACCACGGGACGGCAGCTACTCAGCCAACATGTTCGCCAGCGCCGCTACCCGGTCCGGATCGAAGGCGATACGATCATGGTTCGGTTGAGCGCCGAATAACTCTTTCGGCTCTGTCACGCTCAGCCGCCTGGCACCCCCTGGCGTTCGCCCCCCGCCGCTAAGTGTTCGAGATCCGGCCCTTCCGCAATTCGGATCCGCCCGCACTGGCCGCCATTTGGCAGAGCCAGCCCCCCCAGCGTGGGCTGGCCCAACCGATCAACTCGGCGGTTCTCGAACTCTGCGTCTTCTCGAAGCAGATGTTCGACCCTCAAGGGCTCCTCGTAGCAACGCGAGACGTGCAACCAGTCGGCTTCATTCATGCGGGATTCGGCGCCGACGAACGAGGCGAGGGGCCCGATACCACACTCGGCACGTCGCACTTGCTGATGCTACGGCGCGGCGCCGAGGACGACGACATCGCGGACGAGCTGATCGCCCGCAGCGAGGAGTACCAGCGGTCCAAAGGCGCGACGGTCCACTACGCCGGCGGCATCCGACCACTCGACGCCTTCTACCTTGGGCTGTATGGCGGAAGCGAGCTGCCGGGGGTCCTGGAGTCGGACCAGCGACAGCTCACCCACTTTCTGCGGAACGGCTACAGAGAATCGGGCAGGGTGGTGATCCTCCAGCGCGATCTGGCCCGCTTCCGCTTCGGCGGTCCCCGCGAGACGCGCCAGATCAAGCGCGACACCTCGATTGAGCAGACGTTCATGCCCCCGCCTCGCCATTGGTGGGAGGCTTGCGTCACAGGCGGGCAAGACCGGATGCGGTTCGCGCTGCGGGATCGTTCGACGGGGGCTGAGATCGCCCACGTCGTCTTCTGGGACATCGAGCCGCTGGCGACGAGCTGGGGAATCCCCACCGTCGGCATGACCGACCTATGGGTCGATCCCTCCCACCGCCGCCGCAAGGCGGCCACCCACCTCCTCAATGAGGCGTTGAGGCTTGTGCAGCGTCGCGGCGCGTCGATGGTCGAAGCCCAGACGATGGCCGAGAACGAGGCCGCTCTAGCGCTTTACAAATCGGTCGGATTCACGGCGATCGACAACGGCCTCGTGCTCCGCCGCGGGCCCAAAGGCGGTTAACCCAGCCGGCGGCCGCCAATCGCCTGTCGCTGGGCGAGAATGATTGAGCCCGCCGCGCGCCGTGTTTAGGTTCACTCCTCAGCAGCGCTAGCTGACATCAACCCGCTGCCCCCATCGCTTCACCACTCCGACGACCCCTCCCGCTAATGACCTGCACTAGTCTCCGTCTTATGCTCTGCGCCGCCGCGCTCGGATTGCAGCAAATCGCGTCGGCGGCTGGGACCGTCTACAACGTCCCACCGAACAACCTCGCGCCGCTTTTTGATGGCGTCTATTACGAAGTCCCGGCTGGTGTACGGGTGAACGTACTCGGGTCGGCGCCGGTGACTTACGCCAACTTCAACGTCGAAGGGGGCGAGCTGTACTACGACACGCCCGGTGACACGTTCTCGGGCCCGCAAGGATTCGCCGTTTCCAACGGCGGCTACGTCGAATTTACCGACGGCTTCTCCGCTAATCTCCAGGTCACGGCCGGGGGCGCCGGCAAGGTGCTGGGAGGCGTGGTTCCCAACGTTATTGTCAACGAGGGCCAGCTCGACATTCTCGGCGTCCAGCAGATGTGGCTGACCCACGTGCAAGGGAGCGTTAACCTGTCCGGCGGGCAGGTCCAGATCCTCGATCTGGGTGACTATGGATTTGGCGTGCCCGTCACCCATCCCGCGATTCTCAACCAGTCGGGCGGCGACTTAGGCGCGCAGTTCTTCCGGGTTTTTGACGGCGGCGTCGCTAACATCAGCGGCGGCTCCTTCGGGCCGGCCAGCTCTCCGGGATCGATCACGGTTGTCGGCGCCGGTGGGGTCATCAACCTCATCGTCGCGTCGATGCAGATCGACGGCGTCCCACTCTCCGGCTTGACGCCCAATGTCGCTACCGAGCTGTTGGACCGCGACGTCAACCTTACGGGGTTGCTCAGCAACGGCGACCCGTTCGCCTTCCGCGTGACGTCCGATTTCGACGTTGGGATGCTCATCGTCGAGCCCGGTGGCAAGTTGGTAGTCACTCCGGCTGTCCCCGAGCCGACGGCCCTGATGCTCGTAATGGCCGGCGCCGCGATCGCGCCACTCCGTAGAAACCGCACGGCTCCGTGAACGATTTCGGCGAATTGTCGTCCCGGCGGGTTTTCGGGAACCGGCGCCGGCAAGCAATCGTAAAACATCGATGGGGCGAATCTTTTTGACCCGGCCCGCTTGCGGAGTAGGGTTTAGTGCTCGACAGGTTGGCCCGAGAGTCGGCAGCCAGGCTCGGTAAAGGGCGGAGGCGTCTGCCCCCCCGAGTGGGACCCCCATTTGGGGACAATCAACGACCCCGCCGGGGAATCGTTAAATCTTTCCAAAAATGCTCTTCCACTGGGGACGGAGTGTGCCGATAGTTCTCCGTCCGTCGATTTATCTCGGCCCAAATCTTCATCTAAATCTGTACCTAGGGGGTGCCCTGCATTGTCCAAGAGCCGTCGCCGGAGTGTGACCAGTATCGCCAATCAAGTTAACGAGGCCACGGATGCGCCCGTCAGCAATTCGACGCCAGCGTGTGCGGTACTCGACTCTCCCCAGGCGGAAGCCAACGCAGAGCCCCAGACGGACGCGGTTTTGAGACGCCCTAGCGCGAAGCTCGAAGCCTTCTTGGCCGATAGCAGCCACCTCCCGACGCCCTTCGTGGTCGTCGATACGGAAGTCGTTGCCCAGCAGTACGACGACCTCCAGGCCGCCCTGCCAATGGCGGACCTATTCTATGCGGTGAAGGCCAACCCCGGCCGGCCGATCCTCGACACGCTAATCGCCCACGGCTCGTACTTCGACGTCGCGTCGGTCGGTGAGATCGACCTCTGCCTCGACGCCGGGGTCACGCCCGACCGTCTGAGCTTCGGCAACACCATCAAGAAGCGCGCCCACATCGAGCACGCCTACGATTTGGGGGTTCGGCTGTTCGCGTTCGACGCCGAACCCGAGCTGGACAAGCTGTCGCAGGTGGCGCCCGAGGCGACCGTCTTCTGCCGCGTCCTGTGCGACGGCGCTGGCGCCGAATGGCCGCTCAGCCGCAAGTTCGGCTGCGACCCCGATGAGGCCGAACGCCTATTGCACCTGGCCGCGGACCGCGGCCTGAAGGTGGGGGTCTCGTTCCACGTCGGCAGCCAGCAGGGCAATGTCGAGGCGTGGGACGCCGCTATCGAGATCGCCGCCCGATTGGCGCGTTCGCTGGTCGGCCGTACCGAGCCGGTCCGTCTCGACGTATTGAACGTCGGTGGCGGGTTCCCCGGCATCTACCAGCGTGAAATGCCGTCGATCGAGAAGTACGGCGAGGCGATCGCGGCCTCTCTCGCCCGCCACTTCCAACCGCTTTACGGGGACTACCTTCCCCGAATCATCGCCGAGCCGGGCCGCTACTTGGTGGCCGACGCCGGCGTGCTCCGCACCGAGGTGGTGCTCGTCTCGCGCAAGCACGAGATGGATGAGAAGCGTTGGGTCTACCTCGACTGCGGCAAGTTCAGCGGCCTCGCCGAGACGATGGAAGAGGCGATCCGTTACAAGTTCCGCACGCCCCACGACGAAGCGGTCGAGAATGGCGCCCCCACCGGCGCCGTGATCATCGCCGGCCCTTCGTGCGACTCGGCCGACGTCCTCTATGAGAAGACCGACTACCGGATGCCGATCTCGCTGGCCGAAGGGGACAAGATCGACATCCTGACGACCGGCGCCTACACGACGACCTACTCGAGCGTCGGCTTCAACGGCTTCGCGCCGCTGCAGGATTACTACATCTGACGCGGCTGGCAAATCCAAATGACAAGCGGCGCGGCCCGGTGCGACATGCACCGGGCCGCGTTTTTTTGCTGAGCCCTCTCAATAGACCACGAGCTCCAGCGACTGCTCGGAACGTCCTCAGCGACTGCCAGGAACGGAGGGTCCGGCCGCTGGGATGGAGCTGGTTAAGGAAAGAGTCCGGGCCGATGCGGCCGTTCACCCAGGCGGCGCCAAGGGCGGTCAGAAGTTGTACTGCACCATGCCGTGCAGCCGCTGGACGTCGGCGGATTGGCCGTCCTGGTTCTGGCGGTCACCCCACATCAGCTCAGTGGCGACCGCGAGCCGGGGGATCGGAATCCACCACAGGCTCGCCGCGACGTACTGCGCGCTGTTGTACGTGCCGGCGGCGGCGAAGGCGTTGTTATCGACGTCGACCTTGCCGTAGGTGAAGTTCGACAGCCACTGGGAGTTGTACCAGTGCTCGTAGCTGACGTTCCAACCGGCGGCTTCGACAAGTTCGAGATCGCCAGTGACCGGATCGACTTGGCCATCGAGTCCCTGGCCCGCGAGGTCGTTCAAGTAACGCCCCACACCGGAGCCCCAGGTCGCCTGCATCAGCATCCGGCTACGCGTGAGGCCACTGGGGTTGGTTTCGTGGACGGGGTCGGTTCCCAACAAGATGGCCCACGGGTGAAACACCACGCTGCCGCTCACGCCGGCAGCCGTCTGGCGGGTGACAGCTTCGCCCGCCGGCCGGTAACCGACTCCGCGAACCAAGCCGCCCAGTTGCGCGTGTCCCCGCGTGCGTTCAAAACGCAGGTGCGTCGTAAAGTCGGGTACGTCCTGCACCGCGGCGCCGAGCGCTGAATCGAACGTGATGTCGGAGAAAGGACGCTCAATGGCCCCGGCCCAAAACAAGTCGCCGTATACCGGCAGGGTGATACGGGCCGACGGTTGCCGCTGGTTGACCCAGCTGTTCGGGCCTTGGAAGTCAACCAAGCTGGGCCAGTTCGACCCATCCATGAACGCCGTATTTTGCTGGCCGAAGCGGAAATAGCCGACGTCGATAAATGCGTGCCGGAGACGAAACGGATTGCCCCCGCCGCCCGCGGCTTGAGCAGCGCCGTTGAAGAAGTCGCCCTCGACGAACGTGTGAACGGTCCAGTCGTCGCATTCGGTCGGCGTCCAGGTCTCGATCGCAAAGCGGCTGATGCGGCCGCTCATGTTGAAATTTTGGCCCGAGCGCTGCGGCACGGGAATCGTGTTGGTGACGAACGAGTCGGTGCTACCGATCGGATCGAAATCCATCAGCGCTCCCAGCCGCACAAAGCCCCGCAAGCGGAACGAGGTGTTCGTGCCCGGCGCCAGGAATGACCCGGGATAGATGCCGCGGACGACGAGGTCGTCTCGCTCGTCCTCGTTGATTAGCGCCGGCGGCGCAATACGGGCGTGCTCCGGCACCGCCGGGCCCTCTTGCTGCTCGCGCGGCTGGTAACCGTCGGGGCCGTAGTCGGCGATAGGGCGGACGGCGCCCTCGGAATCGCGGTACGAGCGCGGCGAGTAGTACCGCGCCGGCAAGTCGTCGGCGAGCGGGTCTTCGTCCAGAGCGCCCGGGATATTCTCGGCCTTAAGGTA
>JBGSJY010000016.1:0-3405 GCA_041741515.1 Pirellulales bacterium
CCCCGATCGCGACCCGCAAAGCCTGGCGCGTGATGCTCTCAACGCCAGCAGCGGCGCCACTCTACGCCGTCGCGATGGGCGAGCTTGAGCTGGCCGTCGCCTGATTGCGGCGCCGGCTGCGAGCGGCGCTAGCGGCCCGCCGAGCGTTCGATCCCGAAGTTCAGCGGCAACTGCGGGTCGGCTTCGTCGCCGCGGCGGAGCTCTTCGAAGAGGAGGCTTGGCTGGATGTCGCGGTTGTGTTGGTACTTGCTGGCGTACTCGGTGATTTCGCCGGTGATCTCGTGATAGAAGATCTGGCAGATCGGCACGCCCGCGTAGATCCGCACCGGCTGCACCGCAAACATCTCGAGCGTCCAAAAGCCGCTGAAGCCCACGTCGCCAAAGCCCGCCGTCACATGGACGAACAGGCCTAACCGACCGATCGAGCTCCGCCCCTCGATCTGCGGCACGAGGTTGTGCGTCGTCGTGCGCTCGACGGTGCGCGCAAGGTAGAGCTGGTTGGGGCTGAGGACGATCCCCTCTTCGGGAATCGTCAACCGCCGCACGCGGTTGGGCTTCGCCATATCGAGGACCACCTCCTCGTACACCATCAGCTCGTCGTGCAGCGTCAGGTTGTAGCTGTTGGGGTTGAGCCGCGCCGGGTCGTAGCCCTCGATGACGATGTCGCCGCCGAGGCGTCGCTGGATTTCTTGGCCGGAGAGAATCATAGGAGATGAGGGGATGACGTTGTGGTTCAGGGGTCGCGGTGGCGGGTTCTAAGCGGCGGTGGGTAGTGAGCATTTGTTGAGGAGACGGGGTGATGGAGCCTTTGTGGGGTGAAGCGGGACAGCTAAATTAGTCAATGAGCAAGAGCGAACGGGCAACGTGAGTGCGGCCGTCCTCGGCCCGGGCCAATCGACTCACCATTCAATGGCCCTCTGCGCCAAGTTCCCGCCATCCCCCCATCCCCTCCGACCGGGCCGTTGCAATCGGCAGCCCGAATCAGCCCACCGCCGCCCACTTATCGCCAAGCCATCCCCGCATCCCCTTCTTCTTAGGCAACCCCAACGCGCGGGCAAAACTTCCGCATCGAACAAACCTCGCACTTGGGCCGCCGCGCTTCGCAGACGCGGCGTCCGTGATAAATCATCTGGTGGGCGAAATCGACCCACCGGCTCTTGGGGAGCAGTTCCATCAAATCGCGCTCGACCTTCACCGGGTCGTCGTGTTCGGTCAATCCGGTGCGCCGGCTGATGCGGCCGACGTGCGTATCGACCACCACGCCCGACGCGATCCCGTAGGCTGTCCCCAGGACGACGTTCGCCGTCTTGCGGCCGACGCCGGGGAGGGCCACTAGCGTCTCCATGTCCTTTGGAACCTCTCCGCCGTGGTTCTCTATCAACTCGGCGCAGCACGCCTTGACGTTCTTCGCTTTGTTGCGGAAGAAGCCGGTGCTCTTCACATAGCCCTCGAGCTTCGCGATCGGCAGCGCCGCCATATCCGCCGCGGTGGGGCAGTCGGCGAATAGCTTTTTGGTGACAAGGTTAACCCGCTCGTCGGTGCACTGGGCCGAGAGAATCGTCGCCACGAGAAGCTGCACGGGAGATTGGTATTCCAGCGCGCAAACGGCGTCGCCGTGGTCCGCTGCGAGCCGCCTCGTGACGCGTCCCGCCTGAGCCTTGCGCTCCGCCATCCCGACCGGGGCGGGCGGGCGGGGCAGGGGACGCGATGTCGGGCGGGACGGCATATCGGCTCAGCAGGGCCTCATCGTGTGTCGGGAACCTCTGCGGCGTATTCTGCCCTTTCCGGTCTGGGACGACGAGCGGTCTTCTTGCGCAGGCGTTTCGGCCCGAACAAGCTTGCGACAGGGCCGTACGCATTCTAGGCTTTCAGCTGCCCGCCAAGGGCGTTCGACGACTTATCGCCGCCTCCCCACTCGCAAGGCACGAATCGACATGGCCGCTGACACGCTTTCCGGCAATCCTTACGCCTCGTTCGGTTACACCGTCGCCGAGGCCGCGCCCGCCGACCGGGTCACTTTTATCCGCCGCACTTACACGCACCTGGCGATGGCGATCTACGCCTTCGCCGCGTTGTTGTGGGCCTATTTCCAGACCGGCTTTGCCGACTGGGTCATGCTCCAGGTGCAGGCGGCGCCGTGGCTGCTGCTGGCGTCGTTCGGCGGGTTTATGGTTGTGAGCTGGGTCGCCAACCGCTGGGCCATGAGCGAGACGTCGGTCGCGAAGCAGTACGCGGGGCTCGTGGGTTATGTCGTCGCGCAGTCGATCTTCATCCTGCCGATGCTCTGGTTCGCTCAGGACAAGACCGTGCAGCTGGCGCCCGGCCAGGACGTCAACGTCATCGGCGCCGCCGGCTTGGTGACGCTCGTGATGTTCGGTGGTCTGACGGCGCTCGTCTGGCTGACCGGCAAGGACTTCTCGTTCCTCGGTTACGGCCTCGGCATCGCCGGCATGGGCATCCTCGCCCTGATCGTCGCCAGCTTCTTCTTTAATGGCCTCAACCTGGGCATCTGGTTCTCGGTCGGCATGATCGTCTTCGCTGCGGCGTACATCCTCTACGACACGTCGAACGTGATGCACCACTACCGCCCCACGCAGCACGTCGCCGCGTCGCTCGCGCTGTTCGCTTCGGTCGCGCTACTGTTCTGGTACGTACTGCGGCTGTTCATCGCCTTGTCGAACCGCGACTGAAGCGGACGCGCCATTCGTTCGCGCCAGTTTCCCCCTCCCTCTTTAGGGAGGGGCCAGGGGAGGGTATCGGTCGTGCGTTACGGTGTCGCACCCCTGTCCCGAGCGCGACATCCAAAGGTAAGGCGACATCGATCGGGTACGTTGAAACCCTCCCACCACTTCACGGTGAAGGGGCCTCCGGAAAGAGGGAAGTGGCCCGCGCTCACGCCACCTCGACCGCCCGGCGTTGCCGCGCGCCTTGAACCCACTCGGTCACTTCGGCGAGGTCCGGCCGCGCCGAGCCTCGTAACGCCCGTTGCCCTTCCTGCGTATCGCAGAACGGATCGACGAACTGCAGGAGGTCGGCGGCGTTCATCGCGGCGATCTCTTCGGCCGAGGTGAACCCGCTGCCGACCAGCACCTGGGCGTCGTGGCCGCGGAGGCCCGGGATCCCGCACATCAGCCCCGCCTGGTGCTGCCAGGCGACCACCGTCGCGGCGTCGATGCGCGAGTCGTCCAGGCGCTGGGCGAGGTCCTCGGGATCGGCTGCAAGGAGCTGCGCGACGGTCTCGACGCCGAGGGCCTTCAGTTGCCCGGCGCGCTTGGGGCCGATCGACGGCGCCGCTTCGACGTCGTTATCGGTTTCGAGATAGAACCGCGGCGTCTTCTCGTCGTCCGTAGGATATTGGTCGCGCCGGCGTTCGACGGTCCGGGCGGGCCGTTCGCGACGCCGGCT
>JBGSJY010000017.1:0-8104 GCA_041741515.1 Pirellulales bacterium
GCGGCGCCAGCGTGGCCCAGCCGCCGCTCGCGGCAACAATCGTCTCGGCCCACGCGTGTTCGTCCGGACCGCCCCAGACGACGATCGATGGCAATCGGCGGCGTTCGCCCAACCGCCTGGCGACGGCCCCAAAACGGTCCATCTCCCAGAGCTTCGAGTCCCACGTCGCGCCGCAGTTGATAACCGCGAAAGCCTCGCTAGGCGCCCACTTGGCGATGGCTTGCTCGGCGCCGGGCGACCGCGGCAGTTCCCAGCGCACCGGTTCGTAGGGCTCGACGGCCGCGTCGATGCCGAGCGGCTCAAGCAATTCCAGCGAGCGGTCGGTCAGATGAGGGCGTCGCGGCTCGACAAGCCGGTTGTTGAGCCAAGGGCTCAGCTCGCAGCCGTACTGCCCGCTGCACCCGATCCGCAGCGGCGCGCCGGAGAGCCAGCAGGCGAGGGCGCTCTTGGTGATGCTCTGGCAATCGATCGCGACGTCAAAGCGCATCGGCTTCAAGCGACGACTCAGGGCGTGGACCGACTTGGGCGAGACGAACCAGCCCCGCGGCAGGACGATCGTTTCGTCGATGGCGGGATGGCCTTGGATGAAGCGGGCCGATTTCTGCTCAACCGCCCAGACGATGTAGGCGCCGGGGAAACGGTCGCGGAGGCGGCAGACGACGGGCGTGGTGAGGATGGTGTCGCCGATCGCGCTCATGCGGGCGATCAGCACACGGGGCCGCGACGGGTCGCGCGCCCAGGCGCTAGCCAACGAGGGAGAGGCGGGCGAGGCAGCCGCCGTCGGTGAGGCAGAAGTCCGCGTCATCCGTGACGCTCCGGGGTGCTAGCGGCGGGCGAGTCCTTCGCCCACGCGTCGCATCGTACCGCCGATCGCCGGTTAAGGACAACAACAGTTGCGGCGCTAGCGTCGCTCGGGCCGCCGGAGCATCCCTTCGGCCCACTCTTCGAGCTGTTGGCGGCGGGACGGCTCGTCCTCGGTGAGCACAACCTTGGTTCCCGTTTTCCGTCCGTCGTTGAGCGAGACGCCGTATAGCAGCACGGGCTCGCGGGCCTGGCGTTCTCGGGCGTTGGACCCCTGGGCGTTCGGAGACTCGCTCATCCGGTGCGTCTCAACGCGGAAGGTCCAGACCTGGACCCAACCGGGCCGCTCGACGGCCGCCAGATGCACGTCGCGGGTACGCGAGGCGTGGACCGCGTAGCCGCAGCGCCGCAACTGAGCGCGGATAGCGTCGGTGAGGCTCTTGTCGCCCGTCCAGTCGCGCCAAGGTTGCAAGAAACGGCCCAACACTCGGTCTGCCAACGGTCTGGTGGCGTGGTGGCGGTCCCCGGCGGTCGAGGGCATAATCTGCCTGTTAACTCTACTCCGCACACGCCACCGAGAGTTCACCGCCGCATGCTCACCGCCAACGACCTGTTGTTCTCCTACCGCTGGGGCGTCGATACGTTCGCCAAGCTGGTCAGCGACGTCGCCGACGAGGACCTGGCCCGCCAGCCGGTCGAGGGGATCAACCACCCGGCGTGGCTGCTGGGGCATGTCGGCGCGTACCACGAGGTGATCGCGCAACTGCTGCGGGGCGAGTCGTTCGACAACCCGTGGGACTCGCCGTGCGGCAAGAACTCAACGCCTTCGGCGGACCGGTCGCGGTACCCGTCGAAGGAACAGCTGCTGAAGCAACATCAGACCGCGGCGGCGCTGGCCTACGAGGCGATTGAATCGGCGAAGCCAGAGGCGTGGGTACGGCCGATGGACCACCCGACGTGGGGCAAGCAGTTCGCGACCGTGGCGCCGGCGGTGGTCTTCTTGGCGACGACCCACCAGGCTCTGCATTTGGGGCAGCTGAGCGGTTGGCGCCGGGCGATGGGCCTGCCGCGCATCTAACGACCGCCACATGAGTTAAGTAGTCACCGGGCGTTTGCCTCCAGCACTTTCGCGGATGCTATGTCGCTGATCGTTGGCATCGACCTGGGGACCACCAACTCGCTGTGCGCGTCGTTCCGTGACGGCAAGCCGGAGCTTGTCCCCAATCCGCACGGCGACGTGCTGACGCCATCGGTCGTAGGCGTACTGCCAAGCGGCGAAATGATCGTCGGCGCGGCGGCGAAGGAGTTGGCGGTGCGCTACCCCGACCGCGCGGTCGCGACGTTCAAGCGCTGGATGGGGGGCACGCACGAGGCCACGATTGCCGGGCACAAGTTCTCGGCGATCGAGCTGTCGAGCCTCGTGCTCAAGTCGCTGCGCGACGACGCTTCGCATCACCTTGGCGAAGCGATCGAGGAGGCCGTCATCACGGTTCCGGCGTACTTCAACGACCTCCAGCGGAAGGCAACGAAGGCGGCGGGCGAGCTCGCCGGCCTGCGGGTGCGACGCATCCTCAACGAGCCGACCGCCGCGGCGCTCGCCTACGGGTTCCACGACCGCGACGCCGAAAAAAAGTTGCTGGTTGTGGACCTGGGGGGCGGTACGTTTGACGTGACGCTGATGGAGGTCTTCGAGGGGACCCTAGAGATCATCGCCACCGCGGGGGCGAGTCAGCTCGGCGGCGAGGACTTCACGTCGCGGCTCGTGTCGGAGGTCCTCAAGACGCAGGGCAAGCAGCTCGAACTGGCCGAGTTGCAGTCGCCGCTCTACGTGGCCCGGCTACGGGTCGAGTGCGAACGGGCCAAACGCACGCTCGGCGAAGCGGGCGAGGCCTCGATCCGGCTGCCGAGCGAGGACGGCACGATCGACGACGGCGCCAAACGCGTCCGCGTTGGCGGCGAGGCGTTCGAGAAATCGACCGCGGCGCTGCTGGAGCGGATCGCCGGGCCGATCGACCGCGTCTTGCGCGATGGCGCCGCGAAGCCCGACGACGTCGACGACGTGATCCTCGTCGGCGGGGCGACGCGGATGCCGGTGCTGCAGAAGCTTGTCGAGACGCGGTTCGGTCGTCCGCCGCTGGTCCGCTTCGACCCAGACCAAGTCGTCGCTCTCGGCGCCGCGGTCCAAGCGGCGCTGATCGCCGACGACCGCGCGGTCGAGGACATGGTGATGACGGACGTCTGTCCGTTCACGCTGGGGGTCGATTCGGCAAAGCACTTCGGCTCGGAGCATCGCGCGGGCTACTACACCCCGATCATCGATCGCAACACGACCATCCCGGTGTCGAAGGAACAGGTCTTCTACACCCTCCGCGCGAACCAGCGGCAGGTCCACATCGACGTCTATCAGGGGGAGCATCGGCGCGTCGAGAAGAACCTGAAGCTCGGCGAGGTGGTCGTCACCGACGTGCCGCTCGGTCCTGCCGGGCAGCCGATCTTCATCCGCTTTACCTACGACTTGAACGGCATCCTCGAGGTCGAGGCCTACGCGGCCGGCCGCGAAGACAAGAAGGCCCGGGTCGTGCTGACGCAGCACGCCGCCGCGATGGACGCCGACGAGCTGGCCGACGCGGTAGAGCGGATGGCGCGGCTGAAGTACTACCCACGCGAAGACCAAGAGAGCCAGCGCCTGCTGCGTGCCGCGGAACGGTTCGTCGGCGAGGTGAGCCCGTTCCAGCGGGAACAGCTCGAGAGCGCGATCGACGCCTTTGAAGCGGCCATGGCCGAGGCAGACCGGGCGCTGGTCGAATCGGCGCGGCTGACGCTCGAGCACGTCTTGTCGGCACTCGGGTATGAGGCTTAGGGATCATTGAACGTAACTCCGCCGCCAGACGCCGCCGTCGCCCACGTGATCCGCTGCCTGCGCCTGAACCCGATGTGGCAGGCTGACCAGGTGCTGGCGTCGAGGGCCGCGTTGCACGGCGTTGACGCCGCGATCCCGAACCCGCAGCAGGCGGCCCTCGACGAGCGCGCCCGCAAGGCGGCCCTACGCAACAAGGTTTACAAGCTGCGCGACAAGGTCTGGACGGCGTCGCGCGATGATCTGCGGAAGCGACTCAGCCAGTTGTCGCTCGAGGGCGAGCCAGAACTCGCGGCGCTGGCCGACCGCCTGCGGGTGATCGTTGACGCCCGGGCGAAGCTGCCGCAATTGACGGAACATCGCGATTTCGACGGCGACTTCTTCGAATGTTTTCAGAAGGTGCTCACCGGTAGTGTCCGGCAGAGTGCCGAGATGCGCGAGCGAGTGGCGGCGTCATTTCAGGATCGCCGGCTCAAGAAGCGGGGCCTTCGTATGATCAAGTTGTTGCGAGAAAAAGTCCCCGAGCTTACCGCTATGGAAGAACCCTGGTTTAAGCTTTTGAAAAGCCGCTGTGGATCCGTTAGCGGGATGTTCGTTGTCGATACCAACGTCAGCACTTTTAGCCGCGCGTGGATCGGAGTCGCCATCGTTCTGATCTTCCAACTATTCTATCGCCTTGCAAAGTTGCTAGTTGAAGTTGAATAACGACAGCAATCCAGATAGCGCAGCTGATTGGTCGCTCCTGCCGCACGACCCCGGAAGGTTCTTCGACCTCTCGACGGGCTTCGACCGCAAAGACCTGAAGCGCAGCTATAACCGGCTGCTTCGGCTCTACAAGCCCGAGAAGCACCCGGCCGAGTTTCAACAAATCAGGGCGGCCTACGAGGATCTCGAAAGGCGTCTGCGTTACGGCGAAGCGCGACCCGCCAGCGGCGAAGCGAACTGGTCCAGCGCCGACGGGCCCGCTACCGCACCGCACTCGGGGCGCGAACACAGCGCCGATTCTGCTAAGACCGATTCTGATCGGGACGAGTCAAGCGGCGGCGGCGATGCTGTCGCCGTGGAAGCGATCGACCTGGAGGCCCTGGCGGGGCGGCTCGAGTCGGGCGCCGAGTCTCTGTCGGCGGCTTACAACGCGTTAGTGAAGAAGCAGCACAAGACGCCGCCCGACTTCTACGCCCTCGCGCTGATGGGGGACGCAACGAGACCGCCGGAAGAGCTGTTGCTCTTGCGTTGGCTCCTCAAGGGGCTGCAGTCGTGGCCGGGCGATTCGGCGTTGTCGCAGCTCGTGTACGGCTACCTGCGCACCCAGGCGCCGATCGAGACGCTCCCGGCGCTGCTGGTGATGATCAGCAGGACGATCGCCAACGACGGCTTCTACCGGCTCACCGAGGGGGCGTGGGAGCGGCTGCTGCGCCAGCGGCCCTTCGAGGTCTTCGCCAAGACGCTTGAGCGCTGCGAAGCGAACGTGGCCGAGGGCGCCGCCGGCGATCCGGCGATCGGCGGGCGAGTCGCGTTCTACCTATTCGCGCTGCGATACGCGCTGTGGAAGGACACCCGCGACTGGAAGGAAAGGGCGCTGGAGTTTGTCGAGGAGCACTTCGACCAGATGCCTGAGCACTTGGTCAACGACCTCGACGGCCTGATGATCGTGCGTGAGTACCTCGCCCACCGGGCCGAGTTCGTCGCCGCCCACCCGCTGCGGGCGCGACTCGACGCGGTGCTCGAAGCGGCGTACACGCGGGATCAGCTGGAGATCGACCGGATGATGGTGGACTGCCAGCGCGAGGTGCTGGCTTCGCCTGAAGCAGTCGCGGAGGCGTTCCCCGCCACCGACTCGCCGGCGTGCCGGGCTTTCTTCCCGTTGTGGGCGTGGCTGTCGGACGACACCGCCTCAAGGCTCGCGCCGCCGGTGGAAGAGGCCCAAGACCTCAAGTTATGGAAAGGACGGGTCATCCGCTTACTCACCGAGAGTAAAGCGGCGCCAAGCTGGCAGTCCACGCTGTGGACATTGGCCCACGCCTTTCGCGGCGCGTTTACAATCGCTGTGATCGTCTTTGTCGGCATCGTCGCGTTCTCGCTGGGGTTCTTGGGAATCATGGCGTTTGTAATGCCTGAGCGCGGCGGGGACATTGATGGGACCGTTGGACTGGGGATGATTGTCGGGTTCGCCGTAATGGCCGCTGCATGCCTAGCTTTCTGGCGTTGGTTCCCGCATCTGCTTAAGGACACGGTTTGGGGGGCCTTCTGCCAACGCATGGCGGATCGTTGCTACCGGCGGATCTGGCGCCCGCGGGCGTTCGATTTCATGCGGCGTTCGGTCTTGGACTTTTTCACCTTCCGCGAGCTCGTGGCCCAAGCCGCTGCTGAAGCGCCGCCGGACGAGCGCACCTGGATAAGCCATTTCATCCAGCAGGATTTTGGGTTGGCGGTTTACTCGATCGCCCAGCGGTTCCAGGAGTAGGACGCGCCATCGCCGTGGAAAAAGTGGCCGCGGCGCAGGGCGGATGGCAGGCTAGAATCCTACGGCCGCCCCCGCGACAGCGGGCCCACGCGGCGCTAGCGAGTCCCACCCCCGCCCGAACCCGGCGCAAGAAAGCCCCCCCGGACCTCAAGGCATGCTGCCCGTTTTTGTCGCTCTCTATCTGCTGGTTTCGATCGGCATCGGTTTCATCGCTGCTCGCAAGGTCAACAACACCTCCGACTTCGCCTTGGCGGGCAAATCGCTGCCGCTGGCCGTGGTGATCGCGACGACCTTTGCGACGTGGTTCGGCTCGGAGACGGTGCTCGGCGTGCCGGCCAAGTTCATCGAGGGAGGCCTCGGCGCGACGATCGAGGACCCGTGGTGCACCTCGATGGCGCTGGTGATCGTCGGGGCGTTCTTGGCCCGCAAGCTTTACCCGATGCCGCTGCTCACGATCGGCGACTTCTACCGCCAGCGGTTCAGCCGGGCGATCGAGCTGCTGGCGTCGATCACGATCTGTATCTCGTACATCGGCTGGGTGGCGGCCCAGGTGACGGCGCTGGGGCTGGTGTTCTCGGAGCTCATGGGCGACACGATGAACCAGACCCAGGGGATGATCGTCGGCACGGTCGTGGTGCTGATCTACACGGTGCTCGGCGGCATGTGGTCGGTGGCGCTGACGGACTTCGTGCAGATGGGGCTGATCGTCGTCGGGCTCATCGCGATCGCCTGGAACGCCGCTTGGCTCGTCGGCGGCGTGCAGCCGGTCGTGCAGCTCGCCAACGAACAGGGCATGTTCACGCTCAGGCCGCACGGCAACTGGCAGAAATTCTTCTTCTTTTTGGCGCCGTGCGTGTCGCTGCTGATCGGTTCGATCCCGCAGCAGGACGTCTTCCAGCGGGTGATGGCCGCCAAGGACGTGAAGACCGCAACACGGGGGCCGATCATCGGCGGCCTCTCGTACCTGGCGTTCGCGGCGGTGCCGGTGTTTATCGTGCTGGCGGCCTCGATCGTAATGAAGGATGAGGGCGCCGCGATCGTCGCCGACGACACGCAGAAGCTGTTGCCGCGGTTCGTGATGACGCACATGCCGCAAGCGATCCAGGTGCTGTTCTTCGGCGCGCTGCTGTCGGCGATCATGTCAACCGCGTCGGCCACGGTCCTGGCGCCGGCCACGGTGCTGGTGCAGAACGTCATCAAGGGGATGGTCCCAGTGATGAAGGACAGCACCGAGCTGATCCTGATGCGGGTCGCGGTCTTCGCCGTGGCGACCACGGTGCTTGGCTATGCTTTGGCGATGGAAGGGACCTCGATCTACGAACTGGTCGCGAGCAGCTATGAGGCGACCGTCGTCGGCGCGTTCGTGCCGCTGATCGCCGGGCTGTTCTGGAAGCGGGCGACGAATGTCGGCGCGTTGTGCTCGGTGATCGGCGGTTTGGCGACGTGGCTGTTCTTCCTCCTTTCGCCCCAGTTCATGCAAGACCCGATTGGCGACAAGTTCCCGGGCGTGATCGCGGGGCTTGTCGTCGCGGTGGTGGGGATGATCGCCGGCTCGCTGCTCGGCCCCGCTGCGGACCCCGCGCAGGTGGCCCTGGTTCCCGAGTGAAAGAGGCTTTTTGAACCACGGATGACACGGATCGCACGGATGGTTGCTGCAAACTCATCCGTGCGATCCGGGTCATCCGTGGTTCAACAGAAAAAGTTACGAGCCGGGCTGGAATGGTCACGGCTCAGTGGCAGCCGCAGCCGGCGCGAGGGGCTCGCGGATAGGATCGTCGGCGACGCGCTCGACCGTGTCGGCGCGGGTCTCGTTCTCCGACCTTGTGAGGCGGGAGCCGAGGTAAACGCCTGCCGCGAGGATCAGCATCGCGCCGAGGCCCCAGAGGGCGTAGGGCATCCACGCCGCGGCCCGTTCGAGCCGTTCGGTTTGGGCGACGACTTGAGCCGCGGCGAGCCGGCTGCGGCCTTCGGCTTCACGGGCC
>JBGSJY010000018.1:0-9689 GCA_041741515.1 Pirellulales bacterium
GCGAACACAGAATCGATGTGAGCCGTCGGCGCTAGCCGCGGGTGAGGCCGGGTACCAGCTTTCACCCGCGGCAAGCGCCGACGGCTCACCTTCGTTACCCCTTTCCTTCATTGGTCATTGGGGCTTGGACATTGGTCATTCATTCCAACTCCACCGAGTCCGCCATCGCCGGCACAGTGACCTGCCATCCGCGCTCGGCCCGCAGCGTCTCGGCGAGCGCCGTGGCGCTGTCGGGCTCGCCGTGGGTGAGGAAGGTCTGCTTCGGCGCTTGCTTGATCGCGCTGAGCCAACGCAAGAGGCCGCTGCGATCGGCGTGGCCGGAGAGGCCGGGGACTTTCTCGATCGCGGCGCGGACGGGGATCTCTAGCCCGTGCATGCGGATGAAGGGCGCGCCCTCCTCAAGCGCGCGGCCGCGCGTGCCGACCGCCATGTAGCCGCCGAGGATGACGGTGGTCTTCGGGTCGGGGAGGCGCCGCTTCAGGTGGTGGACGATCCGCCCCGCATCCATCATGCCGCTCGAGGCGAGGATGATCGCCGGGCCGGTGACATTGTTGAGACCCTTCGACTCTTCAGCGCTGCGGCAGAGGTGAACCGCGTCGCCGCCCAGGACGGGCCGGTCGCCAACCTGGCAACTGCCAGTCACGCCGCAGAGCTGCGCCTCGGTTAGGTCGTGCTCGGTGCAGTGCTCGCGGTAGATCTTCGTGGCGTCGACGCTCATCGGGCTGTCGAGGTAGATCGGCAGGTCGGGGATCTTTCCCTGGCACTTGAGGACCTGCAACAAGTAAATGAGCTGCTGTGCGCGGCCGACCGCGAACGACGCCATCAGCATCACGCCGCCGCGCTGGACGCCGCGCTGGACGACCGCTTCGAGCCCGTCGAGCAGATCGACGTCGGGGTGGTCGCGGTTGCCATACGTGCTCTCGCAAACCAGGTAGTCGCACTCCGGCGGCGGCGACGGGTCGTGGTACAGCGGCCCGTCGTAACGCCCGACATCGCCCGAGAAGACGATGCGAGTCGGCTTCTTCTCCGGGCCCTTGCCAGGAGTCGTCGCGGTGCGGATTTCGACCTCGATGAGGCCTGATCCCAGCAAGTGCCCCGCATCATGCCACCGCGCCCAGATCGGGCCGGCGATATTGCGCCAGTCGTCGAGCGGGGTGTTATGGAAGTGCTTGATGGCGCCGAGCGCGTCCTGCCCCGTGTAGAGCGGCAGCGCCGGCTTGTGCTTGCTGTAGCCCTTCTTGTTGGCGTACGCCGCGTCGGCTTCTTGGATCTTGGCCGAGTCGAGCAGGATTAGCTCGGCCAGCTCGGCGGTCGCCGAGGTGCAATAGATCGGCCCGGCAAAGCCTTCCTTGCAGATCTTCGGCAGGTAGCCGACGTGATCGAGATGGGCGTGCGTGAGCAGCACGGCGTCGATCTGCGTAGCCTTGAACGGAGTGCCCGCCCAGTTCAGCTGCCGCAGCGGCTTGAGCCCCTGGAAGAGCCCGCAGTCGATCAGCACCGACGCGCCGTCCGCCTCGAGCAGGTACTTGCTGCCGGTAACCGTGCCGGCGGCGCCGTGGAAGGTGAGACGCATAGGGGAGGGGCCAGGGGCTGAGGGGATAAGGGGCTGAGCTGCTATCGGGAGAGGTCTTTGTCCCCTCCCTTTCAGGGAGCGTCCAGGGTCACCCGTCTCACCCTAGTCGAACGCGATGCGGAACGCAGGAATAGATAAGGGGGGATAGGGAGATGGTCGAACGCCGAAGCCGGGCAACAGCCGTACCGCGGAAGCCATTCGATTCAAAGAAATCACTCGGGGCTCAACGCGCCGAAAGAGTCGCCAGCAAGTCACGCTCGATCTCCCGCTTGCGATCCCCCTCATCGCTTCCGTATCCCCCTATCTCCTTCTCCTAGCCCGTCCTACCGGAAAAAGCGCCCCACGCTCCACATTCCCACGACCGCGAAGAGCACCGCGAACGCTAGCTCCCACAGGAAATAGCGGATCGGGATCGGCGTGTGGCAGTCGCGGCAGCGGCCCCCCAGCAGCAGGTACCCGAGGATCGGCACGTTGTGCCACGGCCGGATACGGTGGCCGCAAACGGGGCAGCAGCTCGGCTGCGCGACGATGTCCTCCCCCTTGGGGCTGCGCAACGCGACCACATTCAGAAAGCTGCCAATACAACCTCCCACCGCCGCGAACCACAATGCGGCTGCCCACCAGGGCGCGTGCTCGAGCCACCAAGGCGAGCGCTTGAAGCCCTCGAAGAGTTGGGGGAGCCAGTCGTTCATGCGGTTGAGGGTAACTTGGCGGGGTTCGGAGCGAGAAGTCCACCCGGAAACCGAGCCCCTCTGAAGTTTGCACAGTAACCGGCCGCTACGTATTATTCAGGCATGATCACTCGCGACACTCTCCACGACCTCCTCCAGCGGCGACCGTTTGAGTCGTTCGTCCTGCATCTCTCAGGCGGAGAATCGTATGAGGTCCGCCATCCCGAAACCGTCGCGATCGGCAAGAATCGGGTGATTGTCGTCGATCCCGAAACCGACAAGATGGCGATTTGCGCTCTTTTGCATGTCACGAGCGTCGAGTCCCTGCAATCGATCTAACGCGGCCTAAAATAGCCCGTGCAGCGGCCCGCCGGGGGCCGCCGTCGCCTCAATCTTCGCCGTCACCCGCGGGTCTTCTTCGAGCACCGGCGCGTGGTGCGGCTTGATGCGGGCGTCGATCACCAGCGGGCCGTGGCAGCCCCAGTGCTTGCGGTCCGTGAACGCGTCGACGCCGTACAGGTCCGCTGCGGGGTTCGCCCGAGTGAACGTTGTCCACAGGAAGTTGCCGATCCCCTCGCGGCCGCTCGTCGCGGCGACGAAGTCGGGGTCGTCGGCGACGACGATCAAGCGGAACCGACACAGCGGATCGCTAAGCGGCAAGCCTTTCACGAAGCGCTCCATGTCCCGCTCAGCCGCCGCTTGCGGCTTAGCGAGCCCCTCGGCCTCGATCGTTTCACCGGGCCTGTCCCCGCGCCGCACCGCGTCGTAGTCGAACGACGGCGCCGGCAACTCCGGTCCACGCACGACGACCACGCCCGGCATCACGACGCGTGCGTCGCCGAAACCCTCGGGCAGCGTCATGCCACCGGTCAGCTCGGTCGCCAACGCGAACTTCGCCGGCCCCGCGGCGGCGATGACCACCTTCGACCCCGCATTCAGCGAGTCGCCTGAGTAGTCGAGCGTGTCGATCGTTGTCTGGGTGTGGAAGTGCAGGTCGCGCTGCCAATCCGCCCGGCGCAGGACCGCTTCCAGGAACGGCCGCACCGCGTGCAGATCATCGGCAGCCGCCTGTCGGCTTAACCAGCAACCGGCGTCGGCAATGAACAAAAACTTCGCTAGCGACAACTGCCCCTGCCCCAGGATCGCGCTGGCCTGGGTGAGGATCTCTTGCGGCCGCGGCTCGCCGTTGAACGGCATGTACCGCTCGCTCCCCACCGCCAGCAGAAGCGGGTGCACGCCGGCCGCGTCGACCGCGTTCACTCCCACGACGCCCGGCAGCACGGTCGGGATCACCGGGCCGGTGAGGTCGTGGATCAACTCGCCAAACGCCGTGTCCTCTTGCGGCGGCCGACCAACGACCGTGAACGGCCAGACGGCGTCGTTGCGATGATATACACGCTCAACGCGCAGCACGGGGAACGGGTGCTGCAAAGAGTAGTAGCCGAGGTGGTCGCCGAAGGGCCCTTCGGGCTTCATGCACGGCAACCCGCCCGCCCCATCCGGGCCGGGGATCACCGTGCCGCAGATCGCGAAGTCGGCGTCGGCGTACACCGGCAGCCCATCGCGGCGTTTCACCATCCGAATGCGTCGCCCTGAAAGCACGCCGGCGAAGGTCAGCTCGCTCATCCCCTCCGGGAGCGGCATCACCGCGGCGAGCGTCATCGCCGGGTGGCCGCCGACGAACGTGTTCACGCGGAACGGCTTGCCCAGCCGCCGCGCCTCGGCCTGGTGGACGCCGATCGATCGGTGCAATTGGTAGTGCAGCCCGATCTCGCCGTCACGCTCGTACCCGTTGCCGGCGAGCTGGATGCGGTACATGCCGAGATTCGACTTCATCAGCCCCGGCGCATGCGGGTCCTCGGTGTAGACCTGCGGCAGCGTCACGAACGGCCCGCCGTCGCGGGGCCAGCTGACGAGGTTCGGCAGCGAACTGATCGTTGTCTCGTTCGCCATTACCGGACCGCCCCGAACGTGCTTGGGGAGCATTCGCCAAGCCGCAAGCGGCGTACCCGCGTAGCGCAACGGCGAGCGCAGCGCGCGGGTGGGATCGATCTTGAGCTCGATCAGCCGCTGCACCGAGTCATAGGTGTGCCGAAAGAGGAACTTCGAGCGCTCGAGCGTGCCGAATAGGTTGCTCGCCATTGAGAACCGGCAGCCGCTCACGTTGGTGAACCACAGCGCCGGCCCCCCCGCAGCAAATACTCGCCGATGAATGGCCGCCGCCTCCAGGTAAGCGTCCACCGGCGCGTCGATCCGCCGAAGATGGCCGTGGCGCTCGAGGTCAAGAAGCGTGGAGCGGAGCGACATTTTGGAAAGGGGAAAGTGGAAAGTGGAAAGGCGAAGGATGTCGCCGTCAGACGCCGTCGCTAATTTTTCGGCTTTCGGCATTCCCCTTTCCCTTTTGCTATCTCCGCTTCCGCTGCAACCGCATCCCCTCCTCGCCGTGATGCGTCATCAAGATCGCGCCGACCGAGGCAAACTCGGCGAAGAGGTCGAAGACCGTGTCTTCTTCTCCGGGCCAAGGGTATGCGAAGACGAGGTCAAAGTCGTCCGGGTCCAGGCCCAGCTCCTCGTAGGCACTGGGCACATCGTTGCGAAGCCAGGTGATGGTGCGGGACAGGTTGTAAGCGTTGGCTTCGAGCACCTCGTCGCCCCCTTCGGGGACGAAGCTGCCGAAGAGGAACTCGGCCTCGATCCCGTGGTCTTCGGACAGCGAGTTCGCCTCATTGACGAGCTCCTCCTCGATCTCGATGCCGATGGCGTCAAAGCCAAGCAGGCTCGCTTGAAGCGTGACGACGCCGATGCCGCTCCCCCACTCCAAGAACCGACCGCCGGGGGCGAGGCTTAACTCGGCCACTTTGGAAAGCGCTCGGAAGCTCTCGACGAAGTCGCTGGGCACAAAGGCCGGCGCCGGGTTGTCGCGGCGGCGGTGGTGGAACCGCTCGATGCGGTCGTCGGCGTCGTCGAGCAGGTCCTTCACGCGCCGCGGCAACGGCGTGGTGGGGATGTCGAGGTCGATCTCGATTAAGCGGGACATCGCGCAACCGCATCCCATGGGAAAGGCGGGAGACCTCAGCGCCAGCGCCGGGAGTCGCGCCACGAGTGAATAGTTTGGTGATTCACTCCCGGCGCTGGCGCTTAGGGCTCCCACGAAAGCCGAAAACTCACACGCGGATCGTCAGGCCACGCCGCCACATCCCCCACAACACCAGCCACCAACACCCGACGAACCAGACCGCGTAAGCGAGCGACGCCAGCTTCGGGTCGTTCAGCCCGATCGCGTGCAGCGGGTCGTTGATCAAGTGAGTCTCGACCCAGCCCTTCACAGTCTCGCCGCCGATCATGAACATCGACATGGCCCGCGCCACAAAGCCCGACGCGACGAAGACGAAGATCGCGTTGACGCCAACCATCTGAAACGCCGTCGCGACACGTTTTAATGCCGGTGAGTTCTTTCCCGCCAGGTCGAACACGAACAGGCAACAGGCGAGCATCACCATCCCCAGACCGCCGGACAGCAGCACGAAGCTGGGCGTCCACAGGGCCTTGTTGATGGGGAGCCCTAGCATGGGCGCCGCGTCGCTGCGCCACAACTCGTGCCAGCCCTGTCCTACCGCGGCGACGGCGAGCCCTCCGAGCAGCAGCTTGCCTGCTCCCACTGGGGTGATTGGCTGTGCCTTGAGTCTTCGGCCAATCGCATAGCCGATCAGCGGCGTCACAATTGCCGGCAGCGTGCTGAGCAGCCCTTCCGGGTCGGTCACCGCGCCAGACCACATGTGCTGACGGCCGATGGTCGCTTCGTCCACACGCAGCACGACGTTGCTCTCGGGTTCTAATCGCTGCGCGAACGGAACATCGGCCGGCAGCGTTTTCAGCAGGACCGTGTAGCCGACGAGCAGGGCGACCGCGGCGATCCAGCGTCCGCGCGGGCCGAGCAGTAGCACGACGACCGAGGCGCCGAAATACGCCAACGCGATCCGTTGCAGTACGCCGGGCCAGCGGAGTGTGTCCCAGTTCCAATCCTCTTGAAAGCCGAACGGCACTCCGAGCAAACGCCCGGACGCGTTTAGAGCGAGGCCGAGCAGGATTAGCACGAACGTCCGCCGCACGATCCGCAGCCACACGGCAGGGGTCGCTTGGCTCGTTCCATCGGTGTACTTGGCGAAGCTGTACGCCATCGCCACACCGACCATGAACAGGAAGAACGGGAAGATCAGGTCGGTGGGGGTCCAGCCATGCCACTTGGCGTGGCCCAGGGGCCAGTAGAGGGCGCCCCAGTCGCCCGGGTTATTGACCAGGATCATCGCCAGGATCGTCAGCCCGCGCATCACGTCGAGCGACAAGAGCCGGTCGGCTTTGGCGGCGGGGGGAGCGGTCGTGGTGGAATCGTTCGCCATGGCGAGAAGATAGCGTCTGCGGGCCGAATTGCGACGCCATCGACAATGCGAATCGGGGCGGGCTGCGCAAGCGAAAGGGATTTTCGCGCAGTCCTATTGACATGGCCATGTGGTCAATCGGACATCCCGCCAGCGCCAGCACCTGCCCCGCCCGAAACGGGTCTGCTACGATTCGGGGCCCCAACTTCAGCCCTCCTCTTGAACCTCAGCGACGAAAGCCAACGATGCCGAAGACGATCAACGTGGCGATGATCGGCGCCCGCTTCATGGGCAAGGCCCACTCCAACGCCTACCTCAACGTGGGCAAGTTCTTTGACGTAGACCTCCAGCCCGTCATGAAGTCGGTCTGTAGCCGCGACGCCGCCGGCACGCAGGCCTTTGCCGATCAGTGGGGCTGGGAGCGGGCCGACACAGACTGGCGTGAGGTCGTCGTGGCGGGGGACATCGACCTGGTGGACGTCTGCACGCCCGGCGACACCCACGCGCCGATCGCCATCGCCGCCGCCCAGGCCGGCAAGCACGTCTTCTGCGAGAAGCCCCTCGCCAATTCGCTCGAAGACGCCCTCCGCATGCTCGCGGCCGCCCGCAAGGCGGGTGTCCGGCACATGGTGAACTTCAACTACCGCCGCTGCCCCGCCGTGTCGCTCGCGCGGCAGATGGTCGAGGCGGGCGAGATCGGCGAGGTCCGCCAGTGGCGCGCCACCTACCTGCAAGGCTGGCTCGTCGATGCCGACAGCCCCTACAGCTGGCGGATGGACAAGAAGATTGCCGGCTCCGGCGCCCACGGCGACCTCAACGCCCACGCCATCGACCTCGCCCGCTTCATCACCGGCGACGAGATCGCGCAGGTCGTCGGCGATATGAAGACCTTCGTCACCGAACGGCCTTATCCGGATGGCTCGGGCTCCGGCGTCGACGCGTCGGGCGCTACTGGTAAGAGCGGCAAGGGCAAGGTGACCGTCGATGACGCGGCGCTCTTCCTCGCCCGTTTTGCTAGCGGCGCGATTGGCACGTTTGAGGCCACCCGAATGGCGCCCGGCCGCAAGAACTACAACCGCTTCGAGGTTTCGGGAAGCCGCGGCTCGCTGGTCTGGAACTTCGAGGACATGAACGTCCTGGAGTTTTACTCGACAAACGAGCCGTCCGGTCGCCAAGGCTTCAAGCGGATCATGGCCACCGAAGGCGATCACCCGTATGTCGCCGCATGGTGGCCGCCTGGACACGTGCTCGGCTACGAACACAGTTTCGTCCATGGCGTATACGATCTGCTGCAAGCAATCGCGGCTGGCACGGAGGTTGCACCTGACTTCCGCGACGGCGCCCAGTGCGTCGCGGTGCTCGAGGCGGTCGAGAAGTCGGTCGCTGCGGGCTCGTGGCAGACGGTGGAGACCGTTGAGTAGCAAAAGAGAACGTGACCACGGAGACACGGAGGGCACGGAGCGACGCACCGAGAGTTCCTCAGTGTTTTTCTCCGTGCCGCCGTGGTGAATTGATCGACGTATCAAAGCGTCCCGCGCCGCGCTAGGACATCCTCCCCTTCATTGGGGCTCACCTTAAGTTGCGGGGCGAATGGCCTTGCCTTGCACCATCGGCCATCCTCTGGCCGCCGTCACGACGACGGACCCCCGACCGGTCAAAGAGCACTTCGGCCGCGTCGTTCGATATATACGTACATGGCTGATCTGGAACGTCTGGCAAAACTTTCGCCAGAGCAACGCACCCGCTTGCAGGAACGGCTCGTCTCACGGGCCGCCTTAAAGCTCCGCGAAGCGGCCCGAGCGGGCGCCGCTGCTAGCAGCGCTCTGCCGCCGCGTCTGACCGTGCCCGGCGCGCCAATCGCGGTGGTCGGCATGGCGTGTCGATTCGGCGGCGCTCCCAACCTCCAGGCCTACTGGCGTCTGATCCGCGACGGCCTCGAGGGCGTCATTGAAGTCCCCGCCGACCGCTGGCGCGTCGACGACTACTACGCCGCCGAAGGGGGCGTGGGTAAGACCGTCACTCGCCGCGGCGCGTTCGTCGAGGGGATCGATCAATTCGAGCCGACTTTCTTCGGCGTCACCCCGCGCGAAGCATCCCGTATGGACCCGCAGCAGCGGATGCTGCTCGAGGTCGCCTGGGAAGCGATGGAAAACGGTGGCTGCCCCGCCGACCGCATGGCGGGCACGGCGACGGGCGTTTATGTCGGCGTCGGCGGCACCGACTACAAGACGGTGCCGATCCACACGCCCGACTATTTCCAACGGATCGACGCCCACGTCGGCACCGGCAACGCGCTGTCAATCGCTTCCAATCGCGTCTCGTACGCGCTCGACCTGCGTGGCCCGAGCATGTCGATCGACACCGCCTGCAGCAGCAGCTCGTTGGCCATCCACCTAGCGGTCGAAAGCCTGCGGCGGGGCGAGTGCTCCGCTGCGCTCGCGGGGGGCGTCAATGCGATCATCACCCCCGAGACCACCATCGCCTTCAGTCAGGCGCATATGCTTGCGCCCGAGGGACGCTGCCGTTCCTACGACGCGGGCGCCGGCGGCTACGTCCGCGGCGAGGGCTGCGCGTTGGTGCTGCTCAAACGCCTCGAAGACGCCCAGCGCGACGGCGATCAGGTCCTCGGCGTCATCCTCGGCACGGCTGTCAACCAAGACGGCCGTACCCCCGGCATCAGCGCGCCGTCGGTCACGCAGCAGGAGGCCTGCCTGATGTCGGCGCTTGCCGACGGGGGACTCACGCCCGATGACGTCGATTACATCGAGGGCCACGGCACCGGCACGCCGCTAGGCGACCCCATCGAGCTGCAAGCGCTCGCGCACGTGTTTCGCCGCACCGACCCCCAGCAACCGCCGCTGTGGGTCACCAGCGTGAAGGCGAACATCGGTCATACCGAGACCGTCAGCGGCGCCGCCGGGCTCATCAAGACCTTGCTTCTGATGCAGCACGGGGTCGTCCCCCCGCAACTCCATCTAGAGCGGCTCAACCCCCACGCCCACCTCGAAGGCTCGCGCGTGACGCCGCTCACCAAGCGCCAGGAGTGGCCGTCGCGGCTCGCCGCGGGGG
>JBGSJY010000019.1:0-2860 GCA_041741515.1 Pirellulales bacterium
TACCACCGCTTGCCGACCGTCGACGCCACGCCGGGCGTACTTGCCGACGACGGCCAGCATCCGCGGCGACCGCTCGATGAGCGTTTGGCTGTAGGCCGACCACGGGTGGACCTGAATTACTGCGGCAAGGTCGTCGCCCCAGGCCCGGCTCTGCTGGACGACTCTGGCGGCGGTGCGCACCTCGGGCTCGGAAGCGTCCGCCAACACGCGCAGCTCCCAGTAGAGGCGTCCCGTGTCGTCGATGTGCAGGCTCAGCGCCATAGCGGCCCACTCGTCCCGCGCCTGAGCGAGCAGAAGATCGCGGAGGGGCGCCCATGGCCCGCGGAGTAGGGCGCCGCCGTCGCCGACGAGAAATGACGGTGAGGCCACGGCAGTCAGCAACCGATCGCGGTCGGTCGTCTCGAGGAGTTGCTCGAACTCCCGCGACAGCAGCGGCAGTTCGTCATGCGGTTGCGGATCGAACGCGACCGCGGTCCTTACGGATTCGTAATCCTCACCCGCCGCGACGCCGATGGTCAGCACGTCGATCGACGCGGGGGCCTCCGGCGCCGCGTCGCCGATCGCCGGCTCGAGCGCGCGCCAGACCCGCCGCCCCTCCTCGGTCTCCAGCAACGCCCGCGGGCGGAAGTACACGAACAGGCCCGACTCCGGGGGGACGAGCGACAAGTCGATCGGCTCGCCGGCGGTGGGTGAGGCCCAGAGCGTGCGGCCGTCGTCCGTCACCAATCCATCGTCAGGTGTCGGCGCCGCCGCCGGAACCGCCCGGGCTCGAACCACCGGTGGTGGGGATGACGTAGACTGGGGAACCGCGTCCTTCCGTGTGGAGTCGCCGCAACCGATCGCCACCAGCGCGATCAGAATGAGCGTCTTGGGGGGGCGACAAGGCATCCTCCTAGTCTAACGAACCCCCCCGCGCCCCCGCCATCAGGCATTCGGCTCGCTTTGCCGACGCTACCAGCGCACCGCCGCTTGCGCTACATTTCCTAAGTCCGCTCGCTTCCCTTCCAGCGACTCGCCGCGATGAAAACCTTCGAAGCCGTCCAGCACTACTTTCACAAGGCGGCCCACGAACTGGGGATGGAGTCCCCGATGCGCAAGTTGCTGATTACGCCCGAGCGCGAGCTGACGGTGCAGATCCCGCTCAAGCGCGACGACGGCACGCTCGAGACGCTCGTCGGCTACCGCGTGCAGCACAACTCGGCCCGCGGGCCGATGAAGGGGGGCCTGCGTTACCACCACGAGGTCGATCTCGACGAGGTCCGCGGCCTCGCGTCGCTGATGACCTGGAAGACGGCCGTCGTCAACATCCCCTACGGCGGCGCCAAAGGGGGCGTCACGGTCAACGCCCGCAGCCTCAGCAAGAACGAGAAGGAACGCGTCACGCGCAAGCTCGTCGACGCCATCCATCAGGTGATCGGTCCCGACACCGACATCCCCGCCCCCGACATGGGCACGGGGCATGAGGAGATGGCGTGGATCATGAACCAGTACGCCAAGTACCAGGGCTTCAACCCGGGCGTCGTCACCGGCAAGCCCGTCGAGCACTACGGCATCCCCGGCCGCGAAGAGGCGACCGGCCGCGGCGTCGGCCTGCTGACGCTGAAGACCCTCGGCCGCCTCGGTCGCAAGGCGGCCGGCGCTACGGTGGCTCTGCAGGGCTTCGGCAACGTCGGCACCCACACCGCCAAGTTTCTCAGCGAGGCGGAGTTCAAAATTGTCGCCATCTCCGACCAAACGGGCGCCTGGCGCAACCCGAAGGGCATCGACATCAAAGCCGCGTTACGCCACGTCAATCAAAATAAGGGACAACTCGAAGGCTTCGAGGGCGGCGAGCGCATCCCCGGGGAGGAACTGCTCGAGCAGCCCGTCGACGTGTTGATCCCCGCGGCGCTGGGCGGCGTCATCAACGCCTCGAACGTCGCCCGGGTGAAAGCGCCCGTCATCGTCGAGGCGGCCAACGCGCCGATCACGCCCGAAGCGGATGAGAAGCTGCACGAGCGCGGCGTCATCATCCTCCCCGACATCCTCGCCAACGCCGGCGGCGTGACGGTGAGCTACTTCGAATGGGCGCAGAACCGCCAGTTCTACCGCTGGACGCTCGACCGCGTGCGCGGCGAACTCGACCGCACCCTGACCCACGCCTTCGAAGCGGTGTGGGACCGCTCGGCCGAAAAGAAGCTTGGGCTGCGGACAACGGCGTTCATGGTCGGCATCGAACGGGTGGCGCGGGCGGCGGAGTTGGCGGGGTTGGGGTGAGCCGCACGGGCACGCGTACTACCGCCTTTCTGGCTGTTTCAATCGAGAGGGAAATCTTCCCAAGATCGCGCGTGCCGCGGCGAACAACGGAGGGTGTAGCCAACTCCTACGCCCCTTCGATCGGAGCTTAACCACGATGCGTATTGCCGTGCTCTTCCTCGCCGGAATGGCGTTTGTCACTGGATTCAACCAGCGCGCCCAAAAGCTCGATCAGCGCTCGAGAGCAACGATCCCAGCGGCCACGGCCGAGGAATTCGCGGCGTACCAGCAGCGCTGGCGGGCGAATTTGCTCGGCGCCCAGCAGCCTCTGCCCCCCGGCGTTCTCGCCGAGGGCTCCATCCACCGCTAGTGAAGCGACGCCACCAACGACTCGATCACGTGATCAATGTCCGCGTCGCTGACGTCGTGGTGCGTCACGGCGCGGATGCGGTGGGGCGTTGGCTGGCTGACGAGCACGCCGTGGTGGATGAGACGGGCGGCGATCTCGGCGGCGGTGCCGATCGCCGGGTCGATATCGATCGCCACGAGATTCGTATCGCAGCGGTCGCCTAGCAGCGACAGGCCCGGGGTGTGACGCGCAGCGTCGGCGAGCCGGGTCGCGCGG
>JBGSJY010000020.1:0-11599 GCA_041741515.1 Pirellulales bacterium
CGCACCGGTAATCCGTTCGCGGCGATGATCTTCACAGCGTCGCTCCTCCTTGCCGCCAAACTCGCCGCCTGCGTGGCCGTGATCGTCTTTATCGACGCCGAGAGTTACATGGAGCGTGGCCTGATCGCCGCCGACTGGCGGACAGCGAAGGTGATGATTTCACTGATGTGGATCGTCAACTCGCTGATGTCGTGCGGATTCTTGACGGCGGACTATTTGAGTCACGAGCGAACGGCCCGGAATGAACGGCTCAAAACGCCGACGCCGAGCGCCCTGGGTCATTAAAAGGGGGCTGGGGTCGCAACGCAGCGGAGCCCCCGGTGACTCACCCGATCGGCGTCCTCCCCACTTCCCCGGGGACTGCGGCTGCCGCCTGCGATCCCGGCCACCCGACGCGACGCGGCGCCATCGCGGCGCTTTTGCTTTCGGGTATACTCCGCCCCGTACGGCGCCCCAGGCGCGGGCGTTCGACGACATCCCGCAAGAATCGCGTCCCGCATGCTAGACGGCTATCGACAACCCTTGAAACTGGCGTTTGCCGTCGCGCTGCTGCTCGGCCTTAGCTGTCCCACGCTGCCTTGCCGCGCCCAATCGGGCGGAGCTGCGGCGCAAAGCGCGGCCGCCACGAAGCCGGCGGTTGAGACTTGGCTCGGCCTGCCGCCCGGGGACCGGCCTTGCGTGGTTCGCGCCGGATTCCATCTCGAGGGGATCGCCTCGATCGACGAAGAGGCCGAGACCTTCGAGTTCACCGGCGTCCTCACGCTCCAATGGAACGACCCGCGCCAGGCCTTCGACCCGGCCGAGGCGGGCGTTGACGAGAAGGTCTACCAGGGCGACTACCAGTTCAACGAGCTGGCGCCGGCCTGGTACCCGCAGGTCGCCCTCGCGAACCGCGCCGGCCTCTTCGAGACGTCGGCGACGATCTTACGGGTCCAGCCCGACGGGAGCAGCATCCTCCGCCAGACCGTCGACGCCGTCGCCAAGACCACGCTCGACATGCGGAAGGTCCCCTTCGACTCTCAGTCACTGACGGCGGTCTTCGAGGCCTTTGGCTTCGACCGCGGCGAGGTCCGACTCGTGGCCGATGAATCGGCCGACCAAACGGACGACGCGGGGGTCCGAGTCCCGCAGTGGACCTTCCGCGACGTGGGATGTTCGATTGTCGACGCGGAGCAGACCGCCGCCGGTGAATCGATCGGTTCCTCTCGCTATGTCGTGACCGCGGAAGTGCAGCGCAAGTCGCTGTTTCTGGTCCGGCTCATCGTGATGCCGTTGCTGATAATCGTGATGCTTTCGTGGTCGGTCTTCTGGATGGACCGCGCGTCGCTGGGCGATCGGATCAATTTGTCGTTCGTTGGAATCCTGACCGCGGTCGCTTACCAGATTGTGGTCGGCGACATCATGCCGCACATCTCGTATCCGACGTTGATGAATACGTTCCTCAACATCAGCTTCTATACGATGTGCGCGGCGGCCGTCGTCAACCTGGTGGTCGGCGCCGCCGACAAGGCCGGCAAGCACCGCCGCGGCGAGAAGATCGACCACCGCTGCCGCATCATCTTCCCAGCGGCGTACTTCGGCATGATCTCGATCGCGGCGGTGATTTACCTGATCGGGCAGCAAGCCGCCGAGTAGAACCAATCCGCGTCGGAACAAGCCCTACCAACGAGAACCGGGCGGCGCGTCGGCGGGGCGTCATCGCCCCCATACCGATGACGTCCGGCAAACGCTAGAGACGCTCACCATCGACGGCGGGTGGAGAGACCCGAATTCGCCAAGAAGATTCAAACGGGCAGGAGCCGCTGCTCCTGCCCGTTCCGCTTTGAAGAGGATGCCCGTCGCGTCCCCACGACGGAATCAGCGATGCCCGACGTGGCGATAAGTGTGATACTGCCCATAGGTCGCGCCCGTGTGGTGCAAGAAGGCGGTCTTGCCGTAGGGGCCAAACGCCGACCAGTTGTTGATCTCTCCTCGCCTCGGAGCGGCCGAGGCGACGCCGGTCATCGAGATCGTCATCACTACCGCCAGAGCCGCCAACAGCATTCGTTTCATGATTGCTTCTCTCGGGAAAGCGCTGTGGCGGCCTAGCGCCGCAACGCGTGGAGGCGCGTCCGGCTTCGGCGAGACCCAACCGTCCCGCGGGTGTAATCGAGGCCTGACGCTTACCCCGTTTTACGCAGGGACGGCCGGCAGGGTCGGGCGGGTTGCGCCTTTGTAATCCGCCCGTCCGCTGAGCCGCGCCCGAGGGCTGCTTTCCTTCCACCCTAAAACCCGATGATCACTCAATTGCTTCGCACTGTCGGCGCCGTCGTCGCCGCCGTCGTCACGGCCCTGGTGCTGCTGATCGCGGTCGAGTTTTGCAGCTCGCTGGTGCATCCCTTCCCGCCCGACTTCGATCCCACCCCCGCTGCGATGTGCGCCCACGTGGCGCGCTATCCGGCATGGGTTTTGGCGGCCATTGTCCCGATGTGGGCCGGCACGGCGTTTGTCTCCACCTGGCTGGCGGGACGCCTGGGCAATCGCGGCAGCGCGCTGCTGGTAGCGGCCCTGCTGCTGGCGGCGGTGCTCTGTAACCTCTCGATGCTCCCCTACCCGCTGTGGTTCAAGGGTACGCAGGCGATCGCCGTCGCTGTCGCGATTGGCGCGGCGTTCCGCTTCGGGCCGCGACTCGCTATTCCGCGCAGTGAAACATCGCTTTAGTACTTGAACACCGAGTTTTTTTGGCTTTTTTGGAGCGGCCCCTCGGAGCCCCTTACGAGCGATCGCGGCCGCGATACGTGCGACCCGATCGCTGCTCGGCGTCGCTAAACCCGCTTGATTCGTAAGGGTTTCGAGCGCTGCGCCGCCACCCCGGCTACCGTCTCGACTCGTTGTCAACGACGCCCGCGTGGGCCCGTCGCGCGGCGGGCGCAGCCGTCGACCCGGGCGGACACCGATGGCTAAGCTGTGCTCCTCTTCTCACGGCCCGTCCTTCGTAACCCGGGCCCGCCTTTGAACCGGAACGTCTTGCTAATGGAGTCACCCTTGATCCTCTCTCTTCGAAGCCCTGGGCGCGCCCTAATCGCCCTGTTCCTGACGGCGGTGACGTCCGCCGTGACCATCGCGGAACAGCCGTTGAACCTTCTGTTTATCGGCAACAGCTTTACCGCGGGGGGCCCGATTGCGCACCTCGTGCGTGACCTCGCCACCGACGCCGGCTGGGCGACGCCGAACGTCCAGTACGTAGCGCCCGGGGGACAGACGCTCGGCTTCCACCTCACGAACCCCGACAGGCTCAACGCGATCGACCTCGGGGGCTGGGACTACGTGGTTTTGCAGGAGCTTTCCACCGGACCGACCGACAACGCGGGCGATCCGGCGGCCTTCAAGAGCGACGCGACGTCGCTCTACGACCGGGTGAAGCTCGCCAGCCCGACGAGCCAGGTGCTTCTTTTCGAGACCTGGGCCCGTCAGGCCGACCACTCATTCTACCCAGGAACGTTCACCGACCCGGCTCAGATGCAGGCCCAACTGCGCACCCACTACAACGACGCGGCCGATAACTACATCCCCGCCAACGCCACCGCGGCGGTCAAGACCGACGTCGCGGTGGCGCCGGTCGGCGATGCTTGGGAGAACTATCTCAACTCGGGAGGCCCGATCCGCCTGCACGACACGGACGACTACCACGCGGGACCGAACGGGCAGTACCTGACGTCGTCGGTGATCTACTCGACGATCTATGAGCGTTCCGTGGTGGGACGGAGCAGCCTGCTAATCGACCCCGCCGACGCGGCCGTTTTGCAGACATTCGCCGACGCCACAACCGGCATGACGATTCCCGGCGGCCCCGGCGGCGTCGAGCTGATGCCCCTGCAGAGCGGCGAGACGATCTGGATCGACTTCGGCGGGGACAACCGCAACACCTCGGGCAACTGGAACAACTTCAACGAGTTCATCACCGGAAACAGCCTCGTGAACGTGATCGACGGCGCCGGTCAGACGACCAGCGTCGATGTCACGCTCACCGACGGCTTCTCCGGCGTCAACTCGGCGGGCAGCGCCACTAACACGCTGGGCTACCCCACCACCGCCACCAGCGACAGCCTCTACACGGGTTCCTTCGACGGGCACGCCGCGGCCTTGCTCAACCGCGCTCAAGTCACGTTCTCCGACCTCGACCCGAACCTCGTGTATGACCTTGCCATGTTCAGCTCGCGGACGGGCAACGACGGCGGCCTCGGCCGGCTGACGCGTTACACCGTTGGTGGCGAGTGGATCGACTTCGACCCCACCGACAATACCAGCGTCGAGGTCGTGTTTGCGGGGATCTCTCCGGCCCCAGACGGCACGCTAACGATCGATGTCGAGGTAAGCCCCGATGGGACGGGGCGATTCGGGTATCTCGGCTCGCTCAAGCTAACCGCGCAGTCGATCCCCGAACCTGTTTCAACTGTAATGCTTGGCGCCTGTAGCGTGCTGCTATTGCGGCGACCGATGCGCCGGGATTGCTGAGTCAACCCGGCACGATCCGAGCAGCCGCTCGTCTCCCCGGGGCGAGCGGCTGTTTCCATCGACCCTTCACTGCAGCACACCGACTCACTCACCCCCTGACGTTGAGCGACGCCCTTCTCCGTACCTCCTATTCCATCCCCGCCAACGTGGTTTCAGCCGACGGAACCTGCCCTGATTGGTGCTGGGATTGCGGTTGGAGTGCGGGCGTCGGGATCGCCAGGCTGTCGCCGCGTAGTTCTAGCAGGGATTGGCGCTCCTGATCGATCTCGTACATCGTTCGGAAACCGAGACGGCGGAGAATCGGCAGCGGCGGACACCACCCCTGCACCGCGTGCTGCAAGAGAAATCCGGTAACTACCAGCGGAACGAAGGCGAAGCGGCGATCTTTCGCGAGCGCTAGCACGCTGCCCGTGAGCGCCAGCGTGGCGGCGTTGGCCTCGAGCATTCGCTCGACGTCCCACTCCTGGTCTAGCTCCTCAAGCCGCTGGTCGAGTTGCGCGACCGTGGCGTGGCGATAGCTGCGGACGCGCTGCTCGGCCTGCTCGCGGATTGATCGGTTAACGCTCTGACAGGTGTGCGACGGCACACGCCGGCTGCTGGACGGGAGCATGTTGGCCTCGCTTGCTAGGTGAGAAATCCGAGCAAATCGCTTCGAACTTCTCCTCACGCAAACTGGGCGCCACGGGGAGCGTTTCGTCGCTCCCCGTGATGCTACACCGGGTTTCAACCGCGGGATCGCCGCTGGCTTCCGCCTGCGGCTACGGCGACGGCGAGGGCCAGGAGGCCGAGCGTGGTGGGCTCGGGGACTCGAGTGAGGGTGAAGTACGAGGGGGTTTCTCCGTCTGGAACGACAAAGTCGTTGAGGTTGAGCTGACCGACCGTTCCGTTGAAGCCGCCGACGCCGTCGCCGCCGAGGTTGCCCTGGCCGGCCGGGAGGCCACCGAGGAATTGGTTCGACAGGTAGTCGTGGTTCGAGCCGTTGATCATCGCCGTGATTTTGATGTCCGCTGGATTGGGGTTTCCCAGCGCCGCGAGCGGGATGCTCAATTCGATGCCCGTCGTGACCGCCACGGCGGCGGCGGTGTCGGCGGCGGCGCTGCCCCCTATCACTCCGGCTGTGTTGCTGTTGTTGAACGCCACTCCGATTCCTGCGCCGGGGAGGGCGCTGGCGTTGGCGCCCGTCAGCGATGCGCCAAAGACCGGGCCGGCCGTCTCGAACGCGCCCGCGCCGCCGCCGACAACGGTGTAGTCGATGTCGAACCGGTCGCCACCGCCGTTGCCGTTGCGGAGGATGAGCAGATAGTCGGCGGCGAATCCGGCGCCAAACGTGAAGCCGGCGTACTTGCCGGCCCAGCCGTCGTTACTGGGGTTATTGCCGCCGGCGCCGGTGTTGTTCGTGAGGACGTTCTCACCCCCCGGCACCGAGTCGATAAAGATATTGAGCTTGTTGAAATTGCTCTCGAGGTTGCCCGTGAGCATCAGGTAGAGCACGCCGCTCTCGATGGAGCCCCAGGCCGCGTCGAGCTCCGATCCGCCGTTAGGGTTTCCGTCACCAAACCCGGTCTGAACCGATTGCGTCGCCAGCAGGGGGTAGCTGCCGTCGCGCACGCCGTCGAGTACGGGGGCCGCCGAGGCATGAATCGCCAAAGCCGACGCAACAAGGCCGAACAGAAAAAGTCTCATGAGGCGCACTCCAGGAAAAGGCAGCGGGGGAAAAGATTCAGCAGATCACACCAACCAACGCCATCCGACTCCGCTAGTCCGAGGCGTCGCCAACTCGTGTCTCTTCGGGCATAAGGCCATCCCATACCGGGCGCCGTTATGACAAGATCGGGGTCCCGGCAGCGCTGGGGTCGCGATGAGGGTAGTGTAATTGTCCAGGGGGGGCAGGTGATAGTTTTTCACCGCAGGAGTTCGGGCCACCGATCCATTCGCCTTCCTGCGTCCTCCAGAGGCTGATCCGCGGACCAAGGCCCCGCCCGACAGCCGGGGCGACGTTTCGCGCGAAAAAAGCACGGACTGGCGGGGGGGTCCGGGGTTGCCCCGCCCGCGTCAGCCGGTCTGATAGGGCTTTCATCCCGTGGCGCCCCGCCCTTATGAAAGCCCCGCTCCGATCGGGCCTCGCGGCCCTCTTGCTCGCTATGCCCGCGTTACCCGCTCCCGGCGCCGCGCCAGTCCCGCCGGAAGCCATCGAGGCCCTACTGCCGCCGCACGTAGGCGCCGCTGTTCTCGCCGTAGACGGCGGCGAAGTCGTCTTCGAGCACGGCTGGGGCGTGCGTCGGTTGGGGAAGGAGGACCCCGTTACGTCCAGCACGACCTTCCGCATGGCGTCGGTCTCCAAGCAGTTCACCGCTACAGCGGTGCTGACGCTTGCCGATCAAGGCAAGCTATCGGTGGACGACCGGCTCGCCAAGTTCTTCGCCGACGCGCCCGACTACTGGAACGACATCACCCTCCACCACCTGCTGACGCACACGTCGGGGATGCCCGACTACGAGGGCCGCGTGCCCGAGGGGACGACGCTGCAACTCTCGGACTACAACGTCCTGGCGATGCTGCTGGAGACCGACCAGCCCAAGTTCACGCCGGGGTCGGAGTGGGAGTACTCCAACTCGGCTTACGTGCTGCTCGCGCTCGTCGTCGAACAAGCGAGCCGTCGGCCGTACCACGAGTACCTCCGCGCCGAGGTCCTCGAGCCGCTCGGCATGACGGGCTCGGTCAACTACCTGCGCGGGATGAACACGCCGCCGGAGCGCGCCTGCGGCCACTCGATGACGCGCGACGGCTCGTGGGAGGTCACCGACCAGAGCGTCACCAGCGCAACACGCGGCGACGGCTCGGTTTACTCGTCGCTCCGCGACCTGCGGCTCTGGGCGCAAGGGCTCGGCAGCGACAAGGGCGTCCTCAGCGCGGCCATGACGCGGGCGATGACGACGCCCCACTTCAAGACCACCCGCGACCCTTCCACCAAGGGAGCGGACTGCCACTACGGCTACGGCCTGTTCATCGACGAGCACCGCGGCCAGCGCCGCCTCTGGCACAGCGGCTCAACCCGCGGCTTCTCGCTGATGCTCCAGCGTTTCCCCGACCGCGACGCGGCGGTCGTCATCCTGCTGAACTGCTCGCCGCAGTCGGAGGAGTTCAAGGAGGATTACGCGGACGAGGTTGTCGATCGGCTGTTATTTGTGGACGAGTGAGGGAGGGCCTGCGAAGAACATCGAAATTAGCCGGCACAAATTCAGTTACCGCACGACTCTTCCTCCTCGTGCTCTGCTTTCGGTAGACTCCTTGCAGTAGGCGCCTCTCCCAAGCGAATCTTCCCAAGCCTGGAGACGATGCGATGCGGTCGATGATCCCGGATTGGTTTCTGACCGGCGTCGAGCTGGTTTCCCTGCTCGCTTGCCTGACGGCAATCGCGACGACAGGCGGAGCGGGTGAACCCGTTCCGCTGGTGAATCGATCGCCGCAACTGATCGCCGTCTGGCCTGCCGACGGCGCCACTGATGTCACGTGCGAAACCGAGTTGCGGCTGCGTTTCGATAAGCCCGTGGATCCCGACGTGTTCGAGATCACGTGGAATCGGGGTGGGTTCGTCTCGACCGGTCAGCTCGAGTACTTGGGGGACAAGCACGAGCTCGTTCTGCCCGTGCGGCTTTTGCCGGGGGCGGTTCACGAGGTGGAGATCGGCGGCGGGATGACAGGGATCGCACTCGGCGGCGCGGTGGCGCCCGCTTCGTGGCGGTTCGAGACCGCCGGGCCTGTCGCGGAGCGCGGCGAGCCCGCGCAAGTGGTGTCGGTCAAACCGCCGTCGGGCTCGGCCGTGCCCCGCTTGGCGTTCATCACCGTCCAGTTCGACAAGGCGATCGACCCGAGGACCGTCGCCGTCACGGCTAGGCGGACGTCGGGCGAAGAGCGATTCGCCGAACGCTCGGCGGTCGTTCCGGCGCCGGAGTACGACGAGCAGACTCACACTGTCACCCTGCCCGTCATCCTGCCGATGAATTGGTCGGGCGAGGTCACCCTTACCGCCGGCAACGCTTCCCCGGTGACGGTCGCCTACACGACGGGCGAAGAGCTGATCGACCGCAACCACCCTGCCGTCGCGCCGCCGGAGGGAACGGCCGACGAACTGAAACGCGTCGTTGGCCGCGCGCTAGCGGCGCGGAAGCAGCTCCGATCGGCTTCGGTGCTGTCGCAAAATCGTTCGTACAGCCTGCCGCCGGACCGGAGCGTTGGCTTCACCCGATTTTCGGCAAAGAGAGGGCGTTTCGCCTTCCAAGGCGACCGGCAGTTTATCGGCGACGTCAGCGGATGGATGGGTCAGGCGTTTATGGTCGGCAGTGATGGGGCGACCTGCTGGTTCCTTCACGAGCGCCGCTCGGCCGACAGTGGCCCAGCGCTGGCGCTCATCAGCTGCGACGTCGACAAGGTTGAGAAGAAGCGGGTCTTGATCGCGGACGCGTTTGGCGTCGATGACGAGACAATCGACAAGGGGCCCATCGACGGCCCTCTTGACGAAGGCCCGCTGGCCGGGCCCGCCATCGAGAAGCATATCGCGAAGCGATCGCTAACGCTCGTGAACAGCGGCCGCGGCCCCGCCGACCCCTACGTGGTCCGCTCCTGGTCGGCCCGCAATCTGGGTGGCGACACCGCCTGGGTCGAAGTGACCGACTGGGGGATCGACGCCGAGACCTTCCTGCCGACGCGTGTCGTCAGCTCTTTCGGCGGCCATCAGATGACCACCGAACTCGCCTACAGCGACGTCAACGAGAAGCTCCCGCTGCAACGGTTTCAACCACCCGCCGACGAAACGGCGCAGAAGGAAGACCCCGCGCCGCTCAGCGAAAAGTACGACATCCGCTTCCTCCAGCTGGGCGACGGCTCTAGCGGCCGAGTGAGTTGTCGCTGGGGAATGACCGGCAGCGGCGGCACGTCGAGCTCGGGCCTCAACTAGTCGTGCAGGCCGCTTGGGAGGGGCGCCTGGTCGGGCACCTCGAACCCGACGCCCCGGCTGTCGTCGGACGTAACGCCCTTGATAGTGTCTATCGCCTGGACCGACCGGCCCCGCTCCCGCGGGATGAGGACGCCGTGCTTCCAGATCGTCCACGCCACCCCCGCAACGACATACGCGACCCCTGCGATCAAAACGGCGTCCAGCCCGTGGTTCTGTGACACGACCGCGCAGGCGCCACCCAGACAAAACGACAGGATGATCAGCAGCGGCACCGCGATCTTCCAACCGGGGATGTCGTGCCCGCGGGCTTTCATGCCGAGGCTGACGCCGAAGTCCGTAAGCATCCCGGTCAGGTGGGTAGTTCGCAGCACGATCCCCCGGTAATGATTCGCCATTGCGTTCTGCAGCCCACACCCGAACCCCGCGAGCCCGATGCTCACGAGCGGGGCTTTCATGATTAAGAAACCCGCTGTCAGAAAGAGGCAACCGATGCCGGTCACCGTTCGCCCGTAGGGGCGCGAAATGTCCAACGTAGGGTGGTGGATCAAGACCCCCGCCGTCACGGCGCCGAAAAAGAAGCACGCTGCGGCGGTCGCGACGCGGTACGCCTCCGTCAGCGTCGCGGGCGACCAACTCGCGATGTCGATCGTCAGCTTGGCGATATCGCCGGTGAGGTGACTGACGGAGGTTCCCGTGTGGAGAACCAAGCCGATGTTGGCGAAAGAGGCGCCGAAGGCCAGCGCGCAGCCGCCAGCGATGACAAGGCGTTTGGATTGCATTCGGTAGAACGGTCGGTCGGTATTCGGAATCGCACACCCGTGCGTCACGACGGCAAGTGTAGCGGCGGATGGCGCCGACGAGGATCGCGTGGCGTACGCGGGGCATCTGCGGCGAGTCGTGCCCGTCCGGCTTTGCTCCTTGTGGGAGGATGCCGGCGCCCAGATTGTCCAGTTTCTTCCGAGCGGCCTGCTTGAACCTGCTAGGATGAGGCTCAGGCCTCTCCGATTGGCTTCTCTCGGGCGAGCCGTTCCCTCCTTAGGCGGAGATTGGCAGATACCCGAAATGATGATCCGCGCGGGTTTTGAAGTCGCTTTCGAGTTCACGAACCCCACCACCGTGCTGTTGATGCCTTACGTGCATCCGTCGCGCGCCCCGTCGATCCGGCGATTCGAGGGTCTAAACTCCACGCCGGCTGGCCCCATCCGCGCTTATATCGACGCCTACGGCAACCTCTGCGGACGAACTAGCGTTCCTGCGGGACTCGTCTCGTTCCGCACCGACGCCTGTGTCGTGGATGACGGCCAGCCCGATGTGCAGGCCTTCGACGCGCTGCAGCACTCGGTGTGCGACCTGCCCGACGAGACGCTGTTGTTCTTGCTCGCCAGCCGCTATTGCGAGGTCGATAGCGAACTCCGCGATACGGCTTGGTCGCTGTTTGGACATCTGCCGGCCGGTTGGCCCCTGGTGCAGTCAGTCTGTGACTTTGTGCACAACCACATCCGCTTCGACTACTTGCAGGCCCGCGCCAATCGGACGGCGCTCGAGGTCTACCGCGAGCGGGTCGGCGTCTGTCGCGACTACACGCACCTCGCCGTCACGTTCTGCCGCTCGCTGAACATCCCCGCGCGCTACTGCACCGGTTACTTGGGCGAGATCGGCGTCCCCAAAAAGCCCGACCCGATGGACTTCAGCGCGTGGATGGAGGTCTACCTGGGGGGCCAGTGGCGCACGTTCGATCCCCGCAACAACCAGCCCCGCATCGGCAGGATCCTAATGGCCCGCGGCCGCGACGCCGCCGACGTCGCGTTGACGACGACTTTCGGCATTAACCAGCTTCAGTCGTTTCGGGTATGGACCGATGAAGCGGTGGACACCGGCGTCGCTCCAGCATCGATGAGTTAGAATATCCAGCTGGGAACGACGTGCGACCTCGTTATGCTCAGTTGGCAATCGTTTGCCTAATGCTACGGCCGCAGTTCGGCGCAATGGAGAGTCGCATCTGACGCCGTGAACACTGGTCGCCTCAAGTCATGTCCGCTATGTCCAACGCCCTGGTAGTCGTGCTGCTGACGCTCGCCGCGGGCGGCGCGATGGCGCTGGGGGGCGTGGTGGCTTGGGCCGATCGGCTCGGGCGGCTGTCGATCGGGGTCA
>JBGSJY010000021.1:0-17867 GCA_041741515.1 Pirellulales bacterium
GCCAGGTCGATGGCCCGGGCCGTGGCGATGCGGGCGGCGGCGTGGTCGCGGATCCGGGAATGGTCCGCGACGTCTGTCGTCCCGGCGAGCCGGTCGGCGTTCGCACGGACCGTAGTTTCGTCTTCGCAATGGGCCGTGAGCGGCAGGGTCGTCTCGCCGAAGATCCGCTCGAGGGCTTCCTGGCTATCGACCAGCAGGTCGCCCGTGCTCGACCCAATGAAGACCTTGATGCCCGGCGTCCGCTTCGCGGCTTTCAACTCTTCGACGTTCGTTGGCGTCGCGCCGATGTAGAAGCCGTAGTTCACCAGCGACTTGGTCGCCGCGAGGGCGAGTTTCTCGTGCAGCCGCTCGACAGTGGTTGTCGTCGGCGACGTGTTGGGCATCTCAAGAAACGTCGTGACGCCCCCTTTAGCGCATGCGCGGCTGGCGCAGGCGAGGTCTTCCTTGTGCGTGAGCCCGGGCTCACGGAAGTGGACCTGGTCGTCCACGACGCCCGGCAAGAGGTGCAGCCCCGTAGCGTCGATCGTCTCATCGACCCTCAAGCCCATTCCCGGCCCGATGTCGGCGATCCGGCCCCCCTCGACGACGACGTCCACTCGCAGGGGGCCGGTGGGGAGCATCGTCATGGCGTGGCGGATGAGGATTCGCATCGGTTGCGGCGGGGCGACACACGGAGAGGGCAGGACGTGGCAAACGGGCCACCGATTGTGACGGGCTTGGTGGCGTTCAGGCAACACGCCCCGGTCTCGGCCGCGTCGCCCCAGGTTGTCGCTCCGCGCCGCCGGCTTGGCGCTTGGCGTGACCTAGGCTTTTCACGGCACGGGTTCCGCTCGCGCCTCCCTCATCACGAATGCCTCATCGCTCCGCGGCCCCGGGCCGCGAACCTCCTTCCACTCTGCGTCGCCCGCGTCTTAGTGGCCGACGACGCCCCTCCTCGCGTCACCGCTATGGCCCGCCGAGCCCCCCGCCGTCCCGCCTCCTCCCGTTTCGGCGCCCCCTCCCGTTCCGGCGTTAGGTCCCGCCGGCCCGAGACGCTTGAGCCGCGGATCGTGATGTCGGCCGACCCATTGCTCAGCCTGCACGGCTCGATCTCGTTGATCGACGACGCGCCGGCCATGACCACCCACAACGGGGCGATTTACGATAACGCCTTCGTCGAGTCGGCGCCCGTCTACGACCCCGACGCCGACTTCTGGGCCGGTAGCGACCTGCTCAACGACGGGCAAGATGAACTCGGCCGACGCATCGAATCGACCCTCTATGAAGCCAACCAGCAGACAGGCCAGGACCGCGTCCTCGCCACCTACGGCTTCACCGGCGTCGGACAGACCGTCGCGGTGATCGACACGGGCATTGCCTACTCGCACTACGCCTTGGGGGGCGGCGTCGGCGCGGGTTACCGTGTCGTGGGCGGCTGGGACTTTACCGAGAACGACGCCAACTTCTACGACGACCAGGGACCCAAGTCGGCCCACGGCACGCACGTCGCCGGTATCGTCGGCGCCGATGGCAATGGCCTTCACTCGGGCGTCGCGACGGGCGTCGATCTGGTGGGCCTACGCGTCTTCGACGACGCGGGGAACGGCTACTTCAGTTGGACCGAGCAGGCCCTCGTATGGGTCTACAACAATCGCAATTCCTTCGCGAACCCCATCACCGCGGTCAATCTGTCGCTGGGGACCGAGTGGAACTCGATGAGCGTCCCTGCCTGGGCCATGCTGGAAGACGACTTCGCCCGACTCGAGTCGGTCGGCATCTTCGTCTCGGTTTCGGCCGGCAATAGCTTCACGAACTACAACACCAAGGGTCTCAGCTACCCCGCGGCGAGCAGCCACGTCGTCCCCGTGATGGCGACCGATCCCAACGGCCAGCTCAGCTACTTCAGCCAGCGCGCCGACATCGCCATCGCGGCGCCGGGCCGGTACATCACCAGCACGGTCCCCGACTACGCCGCCAACGACGCCGACACGATCGACAACGACTGGCTCAGCATGTCCGGCACCAGCATGGCGGCGCCGTACGTCGCCGGCGCGAGCGTGCTCGTCCGCCAGGCGATGGAGTTTGTCGGCCGGACCGGGATCGATCAGTGGGACATCTACGACCACATGATGGCGACGGCCGACACCTTCTACGACGCGGTGACGGCGACAAACTTCAAGCGGCTCAACCTGTGGGCGGCGATCGACGCCCTCATGCCCGAGGACGACTTCGGATCGTCGCAGATCGACGCTTACAACCTGGGCACGATCAACGGCTCGGGCGCGACGCCCCTGGCGAACCTCAGCGGCGTCATCAGCACGCTCGACGACGCCGATTGCTTCAAGTTCGTCGCGGGCGCCTCGGGGACCGTCACTGTCAAAGCCCTAGGAACCACCCACCAGCTCGCCCCGCAGTGGCAGGCTTGGGGGTCGGGCAACTGGACCGTCAACAACGCCGGCGAATGCGTCATCAATGTCATTGCCGGCCAGACTTACACGTTCTCGCTTTCGACTTCGGAGGGCCTCGGCTACTACGACTTGTCGGTCAATCTCGAGTCGAGCTTTGCCGCGATCGAGTGGGGCGCGATCGGCCCGCAAGAGACCCGCACCGGCCTCTCCGTCAATGGCGAGACGTGGTACCGGGTCGTCGCCGGTCGCACCGGCTACTTCACCGTCGAAGCCCTGACCCAGAGCGGCGCCGCCACGGTGGCGATCTACAACGACCAGATGAGCGCGCTCACCAGCGCCGGCGGCCGCGCCGACGTCCAGGCGGTCGCGGGTCAGACGCTCTACTTGCGGGTCGCGGGAACCTCTCCCAGCCTGAGCCTACGGATGACGAACGGCCTGACGGTAAGCGCGGGCGTCGCGACGCTGGTAGGGACAGCGGGCGACGACACGCTCAGCTTCACCGCCGGCGCGACCACGCACACGGTCGGGTTGAATGGAGTGAACTACTCGATCGCCGCGGCGACGGTCAGTCAGGTGACGCTGAACGGCGCTGGCGGGGTCGACTCGGCGACGATGACCGGCGACGCCTCGAAGGCAGAGACGGTGTCGTTCCAAACGAACTGGACCCAGATTTCGAGACCTGGGTTCCGAGCCGTGGCGACAGGCGTTGAGCACTCCTCCGTCGCCGGACAGGCGGCGGACAACGCGTATCTGTACGACACGGCTGGCAGCGACACCTTCGACGCGACACCGACCAGCGCCACGCTCACTGGAACGGGATTCTCTTACTCCGCAACGGGATTCGGGAAGGCCTACGCCTACGCCACTGCGGGCGGCGACGACACGGCCAATCTCTACGACGGAGCGACGGACGACGTCTTTGTCGGGAACAAGGTGTTTTCTTCGTTGCGTTCGCAATCGTCTTCCTTCTTCATCTACGTAGCGGGCTACGAGAACGTTAATACGTTTGCAACCGGCGGCTCCGACATCGCTTACTTGTACGGCCACAGTGGCGACGACCACTTCGAGGCCCGTCATGATCAGGCGACTCTCGAAGCGGACGGCGGTTCGTACACGCTGTCAGCAAGCAATTACGAGCGGGTGATGGCGTTCGCCGGGCTGGGAGGCTCGGACCAAGCGACGTTCTACGACGGTCTCGGCGCCGACACGTTTGCCGCCACGACGAAGTTCGCACAGCTCAAGGCGAACGACGGAGCGTTCTCAAACTACGCGTCGGGTTTCAAGTCCATCCAGGCGTACGCCACCCTGGGAGGCGTCGACACGGCGAGTCTCTACGACGGCGCGGGTGACGACACTTTAGTCGCTACGCCAAGCTACGCCAGCATCACGGGCCAGGGCGGGGCTTTCGTCCATCGGGCGGACGGTTTCGAGCGTGTCAACGTCTTCGCAAAATCGGGTGGCTACGACACGGCAACTCTCTATGACAGCTCCGCTGACGATCGACTGGTCGCCAACTTCCTGTACGCGTACATGCGTGACGTCGCGGGAACCTATCTGAACTACACAGCCGGTTTTGACCTTGTGCGAGTCCTGGCGACAGCGGGAGGGAGCGATCTGGCCTACCTCTACGACTCCGCCGGCAATGACACTTTCGTCGGCGGTGCGGCGACAAGCTACCTGCAGGCCGCCTCCGGTCAGAAAAACCAAGCTTCGGGCTTCGACAATGTCTTTGCCTACTCGCTTGCCGGCGGAGTCGATGACGCCAATTTCGAGGACACCAACGGCAACGACACCGTGTACGGTCGGTCCGACTACGCCTACCACTTCAGCAGCGGCGGCTACCGCTACGCCAAGGGATTTGACACGGTCCGGGCAACCGGGGGGGCGGGCACGGACGTCCTCAACGTCAGCGCGGTCGATTACGCCTTTGAGCAGATTGGCGCTTGGACATAGACGCTTGCTTAATCCCGGTCGGGTTCTCAAGCGGCAAGCTCAGCGGCGTGGGGCTGCTTTCCCTTACTTGCGATGAGAGCGACGCTGCTCCCCAAACGCCGCAGACCGGGCGCCAGGGAAGAGACGAAGTCGTCGGCGACGCCGATCCGGTGGGCGAACGCGAGCGAGCTCTTCAGCCCGGCTTTGTGAACGGCGAGCAGCAAGTGACGCGTCAGCGCCCCGTGGTGGACGACCTTGGCGTCTTCGAACTCTCGGAACAAGGGCTCGACGCGTCGCGACGTCAGTGGTCGGCAGTGCACGGCCTCTCTCTTGCCGAGCAATCTCGTGCCGGCGTCGTGGAAGGGGGTCTTCCACGGATCGACGGCTGAGAATTTACCGCCGGGACGGAGTACGCGCGCCACCTGAGCCAGGGCAAGGTCCGTGACCATGTGGTGGACGCACCCGCCCGAATAGACTCCGTCAAACGCGTCGTCGGACAGGGCCAGTTCCTCCGCGATACTGACCACGCATCGCAGCCGGTCTTCGACGCCAACGGCGCGGGCCAGCGCCATCGCCAACTTCGCCTCGCCGAGCATCGGAGTGACGGCCCAGGCCTCAGCTGCGCCGGCCAGCAGGAACTTCACGGCGTGGTAACCTTGCCCGCCGAGCTGGATCAACCTCGCGCCGTCAACCGGGGCGAGATGACCGTAGGCTTCCGACTGGGAGAGGCTGTCGTAGGTCGCATCGAGCCACTTTTCCCGCGGTAGAAACTGCGAGGCCTGCTCGGCCGGGAGCCCCTTCTTAAGAGGCTCGAGAAGCCGGAAGCACTCCAGTTCGTCCACCCGCTCGGCCTGCTCCGATGCAAGCTCGTTGTAAAACCGCATCTCGGCGTAGGCTTCGGCGTACCGGGGTTGCGAGAGGTCGAACGCCTTGCAGGCAGTCCGCAGGCCCAACGCCTCTGGGGCGAGCAGAATCGGTACGCCATCGACCACCGGGTAGGCGACACGTCCGTCCGAACGTAGCAGCACGGTCGGTGTCGCGCCGAAAGGGGGCGCCGTCTGTGCTTCCTTGTCGGAGGGGAGGCGCAACGCGACCAGCGGGCCGCCAACGGCGAGCTCGGCTTCTTCAAGGTCTTTGAGGGCAAGTTCCTCACCCGTCTGCGGGCAACGGAGCAGGCTGAGTCCGAGTTGACGGGCGTGGATCATCATTGTCGTTCCTGCATGGGTCGGCGGCACGGAAAAGTGTCGCATCAGGCGGCGCGACCCCGGTTGGGCAGGGCGTCAACGGCTTGTCGCACCCCTTCGCGTCGCCACACCTTTACCAAGGTGAGAGCGATAATCCAAAGATCGAATCGCAACGACCTACGGCGGACGTAGTCCGCGTCGTAGGCGGCCTTCTGAGCCACGGACAATTCGTCACGCCCATTGACCTGCGCCCAGCCTGTCAGCCCGGGCGCCAAGTCGCTGGCGCCCGAAGCCGTCCGCAATTGGATCAGGTCGTCCTGGTTATGCAGCGCCGGCCGCGGGCCGACGAAGCTCATGTCTCCCTTGAAGATGGACCACAGTTGCGGCAGCTCGTCTAAGCTCGTGCTTCGCAGCAGCCGGCCGAGCGGCGTTGTCCAGGCCTCAGCGTTCATTAGCAGATGAGTGGGGAGTTCCGGCGCGTCGACGCGCATCGTGCGGAACTTTGGCATCTCGAAGAGTCGATTTCCACGGCCGAACCGCCGCGACACATAAATGACCGGGCCTTTCGAGGTCAGCCGGACAGCCAGGGCGATCGCCGCTATTGGCGGCGCTGCGATCGACAGCGCGATCGACGCTAGGGCGATATCGAATAGACGCTTTGTTCCGATCGGGCTTAGCGGGCTTTTAGCGTTGCACTCGGGAAACCTCGGAGCGATCGGTCCACGAAGGCCCGACGTCAAGTCGTGCGTTGGCAGCATTCTGAAGGCTTCCCGGAATCGCGACCCATCGTAGGCGTCGTCTCGAAGCCATTTGCCGAGTGTGCTCCGCATTCTCTGCAGCCGGCCGGATCGCGGGAGGCATTTCGACGCAGCCGCGAGCGGCGCTTGGACCGTCACCGTCGGGAGCCAGAGGCGGCGCCGTCGATGTCCCATCTCCGACGTGATGGCGTCGATCAACTCGTGGATCGTTGGCGTAAAGCCGACGACGTTGTAGACCAGGGGTCCCAACGGAGCTGACTGCTCCGCCGCGGCGACACACGCACGGGCGGCGTCCTCGACATGGAGCAGCGACTTACGGTTGGCGCCGCGTCCAATCGGGAGGAACCGTCGCCTCGCGATCTTTTGGATCAGACGCGCGACATTGCCGGGGTCGCCCTTCCCGAATAGCGTTGACAAGCGCAGGACGATCAATTCGGTAGCGGCGTGGCCCGACAGGGCTTGGGCCGCCAGGCGCTCGCCCTGAAGCTTGCTCACTCCGTAAGGGCTGTCAGGGTGGCAAGGTGCTGCTTCATCGCGGACACCTTCCCCGGGGCCGTACACCGAGACCGAGCTGACGAGCACGAATCTCGCAACGCCCGCTTCAGCGGCAGCGGCGGCCAGCCGCTGGGTCGCCGTCGCGTTGATCGCGTCAAAGTCGGCTGCGTCGTCGCCTGTCGAGTCGAACTGATGGGCGAGGCCGGCGCAGTGAACGACGGCGTCGATGCCGCTAAGCAGTCCTCTATCGAAGTCGGTGTTTCGAAGATCGATCGCATGCCACTGGAACCCATCACCATGGTACGAAGGCCGCGTTCGGCTGATTCCGACGACCCTCCAGCCGGAGGCAATCGCCACACGTGCGACCTCGCTCCCCAAAAACCCCGACACCCCGGAGACGAGTAGCGTGCGGGTTGGTGTTGGAAGGGACGAATCCATATCTCTCGTTGGGGTGCGCCGGCGCGGCTGGTCAGGCGGCGATTCCGCGAAGGTAGCCGCCGAAGTCTTGGCCACATCGCGACCAACGCAACAATCGGACTCGGTCGATCCCTGCCCGGACGAGGGCGTCACGGAGTTCAGGATTGCGGTAGAGGCGGATGACGGCCTGCGCAAAGTCGGCCTCGTCGCCTGGTTGAGCAAGGAGGCCCGCGTTCCCGACGCTCTCTGGCATCGCCGCGGTGTTGGCGACGACAGGAGGACAACGCCGAGCCATCGCTTCGACAGCGACCATTGCGAAAGATTCCAAGAGGCTCGGGGCGACCAAGCACAGAGAGCGACGCAGCAACCGGTCGAGGGTTGCCTGGTCACAGAAACCTAGCCATTGGATCCTGCTGCTGACGCCCAAGTCCGCAGCCAACCGCTTCTCGGTAACCCAACTCTCCTCACTTCCACCGGCGACATTCAACTTCCACGGGACCGTTGGTTCACGCCGAACCAGTTCGTGGACAATCCTCACTAAACGAGAGTTGTCTTTGTGGCTGAAGGGACTGGTGATTGCCGCGAGGTCGGGGTGGCCTTGGTAAGTGTCCTCGCTTTGGACGGCGCGATCGACGAGGTCGTCCGGAAGGCCGATGTAGCTCACTTGCAGGTCTTGTCGGGGCGTGGGAAACCTCAGCACCGCCTGCTCACGCAGATACTGCGATTCGAAGACATTGACGTCGGCGAGTTGGATCGCCTGCTGAGCGGCGATGTCGCGCAGCCATTCCTTACAGCGTTCGATAGGGTTCCGCACGTCGCCGATCTTCGCGAAGCGGCGCAAGTTGACGTGGTAGACCACCTGCGGGCATTCGATATTCCGCAGGCGATGATTGAACGTGACAAGGGCGTCGATGGCGTTGTCGCGCGCCCACGTCCCGAGACGGGTGTGTTGCCACAAAGACGCAGTGAGATCGCCCCTTTCGGTGAGCCTTGCCTCCACTCGATGCGCCGCACCGGATTTGACGACGGCGTCGCAGGTCGCCTGGTGCCGGCAAATCACGACCGTCTCGAACCCGTCGGGAAGGCGACGCAGGCCGTCAAGCAGGCCGATGAGAACGGTGAGGCCACCGCCGGGGCGTAACGGGATCGCATTGAACAGAACTCGCATGTGCGAACGCCTCTCAAGCCGCCCGGGTGGATAACGACGCCGGGGCTGGCTCGCGCCGGTCCTTGAGGTGACGGGCGGGAACCCCAGCGACAATCTGCCATGCCGGCACGTCTCGGTTGACGACTGCGCCCGCGCCGACGACGGCATGGTCGCCGATCGTGACGCCCGGCAGTATCGTCACGTTCGCTCCGATCCAGACGTCGTCTCCGATGTGCACCGGATCGTACACGACGTCGTTATCGAGGATCGGCCCGGACGGCGCCGCTCGAAAATGATTGGTCACGCTGTAGATGGCGACTCCCGAGGAAATAGCGCAGCCCCGGCCGATCACGACGTTTCCGAGTCCAGCCACCATGCAACCGACGCCGAGGTGGGTGCCATCGCCAATCACAATTCCACCCCGGCCGGCAACCAAGTGGCACCCGGCATGGAGGGTGACACTGTCGCCGAGGCGGATCGACCGTTCGCATTCCAGGTGGACGCCGCGGCAGACATGGAGTCGACGAGCCGCCAACCGTAAGCCGAGGCACTTGCCGCGGACGAGCCGTTCGGCCGCATGAGCCCGGTCGCAGAACAGCCCAGCTGCATATCCCGCGCAGCGGGCGATGATTTCGACAACCGCGTCCGGCACGAGACGCCAGACCATAGCCCCGGCGCTTCTGTCCTGGCGCGCGGGCTGGTGTTGTGATCGGTGGACCGTCATGCAGGGAACATTAACCGACCGATGGCGGAGTGAGGAATATCAGGTTGGTAGTGGGAGCCCGTCCGACAGCGGTTTCGAGCGGTGGCGCTCCCGCACCGGGGACCTCGCGGCGTGAAGCGCAGCGGCGGGACGCCGGGAGGAAGTTTGACGGAGGTAGGTAAGCAGGACCAGCATCATGGCGGTGTTGAGCGCCGCCGTGAAGAATCCGTAACCCAGGCTGTGTCCCACCGCGTCGAAGCCCATCCGCATCGGACCGACGACGTGTAGTAGCACTGACGGCAACGATTGGTCCCGACCGATGCCAAATTGGTCGGAGGTCCACCGCAGCACCCACCCGAAGAGGAAGGACCCGACGATCACACCGGGCAGCCGGAAGTTCCAGTACATTTCCGCCACCAACCCCGGCGGGATGCCGGAGAGTTGCTGTCCGTAGACGTCAGCTCCGACTTCGAGGCAGTACATCTGAACGATCGGCTTGTCGGGCCAAACGCTACGGGGCACGGGAGTGACCAGCCAGAGAAGGAAGGTCTCGCCGTATTTCTGTTCAAGGGCCTGCCCGACCTCGTTGATGACGTGCGAGGTCTTCGTCAAATCCGCCATATTCTGGTTCAAGACGACGGACTGGACGATTCTCTCGACCCCCGTGTGCGAATCGAGCGCCTCGCCGATGTCTTCCTTACCGCGGATGATGGTCATGAACTGGAACGCGGCGAGGCCGCAGGCCGCCAGCGCCATCACTTGGACGGCGCGCACCTTTGTTGGAGAATGCTTAAGCACCATCAGCATTCCGATGAACAGCCACATAATGGGCTGTCTCCGGCTGCCCAGAAACGGCACGGCGGCCGACGCGATGAAGAACGCCGCGAGGAGAGCCCAGGCCTCGATGCTGGGCGGCCTTCGCTTGTAGGCCAGATGCCCCACGAGCATCAGAAACCCGAATTGCGATAGCTTGATAACCTCCAGCAGAGGACCGTGCTGGTTGAAGTCCTTTTGCATCCCGATGACGAGCGTGCGTTTACCCGACAGCGCGCCGGCCGACATGCCGCCGGTGTTCTTGATCCAGGCTCTCGTGGCGAAGCCGCTGGCGATCAGCAGCAGCACAAGCACGATGTACAGCCGCCTCTCCGGAAACCCCCGATACGTTTCAGGAGCTGCCGCCCTCGGATGGCGACGCCCATTTCGGCAGTAGTAGCCGAATGTCAGCGCCGCCAAGCCGAGTAGAAAGCAGAGACAAGGCGCCACAAAGTAGCTGGGCGGTTCGTCCATCCGAAAGGTCGCATCGATCACCTCGGCGTCCGGCCATCGGAGCGAGACACAGAGGCCGGTGCAGGTCGATCCCAGAAGGACCGACAGGATGACCATCGCCCAAGGGCTCGTCCACTCCAGCCGAGGCTGCAACAACCAGGGGATCGCAACGATCGCCAGCGAAGCGACGCCGACAGCTGCGAACAACGCTTCGGGCTCGAGAAATGCGAAGGCGCAGACCCCGATGGCGCTCAAAGCCAACGCCAGCGACAAAATCGGCCCGAGAGGGGCGGGGCGACGCATTGCCGAGACGGGATGCACGCTAGTTCGGTACGCCGGAATTAAAGGCTGAGACGGTTGAAGCTTGAGCGATGAAGATCCCCGTGCTGCGACCGGTCTGGGCCTTCGTCGGTCGCTCCCGGTTCGTTGGAGGTGCGAGCCTCAAGACCTCCGGTCAGGCGGCGTAGCAACAGTTGGGGGGCGCCTCGGCCTGGCGAAGAACGGACGAAATCACAACCGCCGTCCGGCGAACTTCCGCTTCGCTAAGCGTCGGGTGGACCAGGAACGCGAGGCTCGTATCACCCAGGTCTTGCGCAACCGGCAGTCGCTCGGCGGGGCGGCCCGTCGTGTCGAACGCCCTTTCGAGGTAGATCTCGCTACAAGAACCGGTGAAGCACGGCACGCCTTGCTCGTGCAGGCGTCGCATCATTGTTTCACGGGTCCATCCCGGCCTCATCCGCTCGCGGCGCAAGAAGACGTAGTACCGGTAGTACGAGTGTTGCAAGTGCGCAGGGGGCACGGCGATCCGAGCAGTTGTGACGCCGCGGAGTTGCTGGTCGAGGAGGGCGGCATAGCGTCGACGTGTGGCGACCCATTCCGGTAACCGCCGGAGGGCGATGCGACCAATCGCGGACTGCACCTCGGTTAGCCGTGCGTTGGTTCCAAACGCATCGTGGACCCAACGGAAGTCGAAACCCGCTGGCGGGGCGTGAGCCGCGTCGTAGCTCTTGCCGTGGTCTTTGTAGCTCCACGCCCTCTTCCACAGCGCGGAGTCGTTTGTGACCACCATGCCTCCCTCACCTCCTGTGGAGAGGATCTTGTCTTGGCAGAACGAGAAGGCGGCGATCTCTCCGAGACTTCCCACGGGCCGGTCCCGGTACCGCGCGCCGTGCGACTGGGCGCAGTCTTCGATCAAGCGGATGCCGTGCCGGTTCGCCAGCTGGCGTAGCGGCTCCATCTCGCAGGGCCACCCAGCGAGGTGAACCGCGATGACGGCCTTGGTGCGGGGAGTGATCCGTTCTGCGACCGTCTCGGCGGTGAGGTTCTGGCTAACGGCGTCGACGTCCGCGACGACCGGAGTCGCGCCACGCATCACCACGCTGCTGGCGGTGGCGATGAACGTGCGGCTCGGGACGATCACTTCGTCGCCTTGCTCGATCCCTAAGGCGTACAAGGCCGTCTCCAACGCCGTTGTGCCATTGGAGACGGCGACGGCGTGTCGCACGCCACACGCCTCGGCGAACTCTCGCTCAAAGGCGCGTCCGTGCGGTCCGGTCCAGTAGTTGACTTTCCCAGAACGCAGGACTTCGGCGGCTGCTTCGACCATCTCTTCGTCAAAACTTGGCCACGCGGCAGTGCTCGGCTGCGGCGCCTTCGACAAGGCGGGACTTTCGGACTTCGTGATAAGAGTCACGCCGCTGACCTCTGGCTTGCAACTCCGCCTACCCAAGAACGGTCCGGTTCATAACCCGCGCGGACCAGCGATTCTCCGCAGTAATCATCGAACACCTGGGCGGCTTCGGTGTTGAAGTGGTTCTTCCAGTCTCCCTGTCTCCCGGCCCTGAGGAACGACGTGCGTGACTCCGACCCTCGCGGCCTACCCGACTGACGCTCGAAACTGTATTTCTCGACCGCTGCGGCGACACGCGCGGGGTCCGCGTCCTCTTGTCGCACGGTTGAAACGGCATGACTCAGTTCTTCATGGGGGTCCTCGAGCATCCGCTCGTAGCGGATCATCGCCAATAGGTCACTGTGGTGAGCGAAGAACGCCCCGACGTGGTCTCCCCAGTTGTGCCCCATCGATGCTACCGGGCGCCGCATCTGCCGTTCGACGAAGGCGGGGAGATTGCCGGCGACGTCTCGCTTGTCGGTCATGACCGGAAACCACTTCCGGTGACGCGCGTTGAGTCGAGGGCGAGGTCCGTCCGGGATGTCCCACGAGAGAAAGTGGTAAAGCGAGACCATGACGTCGCGGCCGTCCCGGATCACGTAGAAGCCGCGATTCCTCTTCCGCGAAGGCGCATAATGGCTTTGCGCGACGGCCGGGAATCCCAGCGGCAAAATGGATAGCGTCGGCAGCGGCAACTGAAAGTAGTCCGCCAGTTGCTGCGCGACCCAACTGTTCCCGGACTTGGGATAGCCCATCACCATGGTGAGTGGGAAGGCGTCAGGAAACCTCGGCGCCAGAAACCAGGTGGTGTGGTGGGCAAGGCGTATCGCCGGCCGATATCGCCGCTCCCGTGCGGCAATCGTCGACATCTCAATTGCCTGTCGTGTGGAGGGCATGGGCGACCGTGGGGGAGGAAGGCGGGGACGTGACGTTTAGTCGGGAAGTCCGCCATCGGTCAAGCACAGTCAAGCCGCACGCCGCGGCATAGACCAGAATGATCGAGACTGCTTGCATCCCCCAGGGCATACGCCATCCAAACAACACGCCGAAAAGCGAGGTCACCCCTCCCGCTAGCGCGGCGGCGGAGGCCGGGCCGACGACGGTGGAGAAGAAGTCACGCAGCTTCAGCCCCAACGGCTTGGCGGTCGCCATCGGTAGAGCGAGACCGTGGACGGCTAGAAGGGCGAGGGAAAGCACCGTCGCAACGGCGACGATCTTGCTTTCAGCGGGCGCGAGCGTAACCGCCAAGCCAGACGCGATGCACGCGACCCCTGCCCCGACCACGATCGGTGGGGCGATCAAAGACGCCTTGCCGACGCCGGTCAGAGTTCTCATCCAGGCTTCGGAGAGCGACCGGGCGGTCACGCCGATCAGCAGGATGCGCACCAGCCAGGCGATCTGGCTGAGAGAGTCGGGCTGTTCGGCGAGCAGCGGGCCAGCCCAAAGGGCGAGTAGTTCTTCTGTAAACATCGCGACCAGAATCGCCCCGGGGGCGACGACAATCGCCTGGAGTCTCGTCGTGGTCTTCAGCAATTCCGCCAAGTCTTCCTTAGAACCGCAGCGGGCGACGCGAGCGGCGACGCCGTCGATCCCTAGGACAAGCCCCATGCTCGCCTGTCTTAGGTAGAAGCCGAACTGTGTCGCAAGCCCGAAGGCGTAGGACCCGGCGGGTCCGATCACGAGCTGCACACACAACAGGGCCGCCCGCACATACAGGTTCATGGCGACGCCGACGACCGAGTTTGCCGCCACTGAACGCCATAATCGGGCGGAGGCCTCGGGGCTGAAGTTGGGTTGTCGGCCGCCGACGATCGAGTGGACGTCCCTCCGAATTGGCGCCGAAGCGATCAGCATCGCTAGCACGGAGGCCGCGGCGCCAAGTGCCCCGTACGCCGCGATCGTATCGCCGGGATTGGTTGAGCCTAGCCACGCCACTGCAAGTCCCGCCCCCACCACGTCGGCGAATCGTTCGGCGACGACCCATGCGTTGAGCGAAGCGGTGCGCTCGGTCACCAGACACATCGACCGCAGGGGCGTCAGCAGAATGGCGAGCGCCCATTCGCAGCCTCGAGCGGCTAAGAACCAACGCACTCCCGAAGAGAGCTCGCGAGGCAAATTAGCTGCCGGCGCCAGCAACGCAAGGGCGAGAAATGAGAAGAGCACGCCGACGGCGATTTTTCCACAGAACCGCCGCGCCGCGGCGTAAGCATCGACAAAGCCCGGGGGGGCTTCCCGCCGCCGGTGGTACGCCCCCGCGAGCTCCGGCACCAGGCCCGTCGAGAGGAAGTCTTGAATCGAACCGGCAATGCCGGTTACCGCTCCCAGCGCCAGCACCACTCCGAAGCTGACAGGCCCCAGTCCTATCAGGAGGCGCACCAGCAGCATGCCGGCCACGAGACCTCCTGCCAAGCGTGCGTAGTTGGTGACGACTCGAATCACTCAAGCGGCGCGGGTGGGGCGTTGGGCGGAAGGAGGTTGCTCACCCGAAATGGCAATTTCGACCTCGGCAATGAATCGGTCCATCTGGACCGTGGGGTTGAAGCAACGGTCGTAGGTGTTGCGCGAGTTGGCGCCCATGCGAGAGCGCAGCACGGGCCGGCGTTCAAGCCGTCGTATCGCGTCGGCGAGTCCCCCCGCATCACCAGGCGAGATGGCGACGCCGCATCCATATCCCGAAACGAGGTCAGCGGTTTCACCGTCGATCATCGCAAGGATGGGTTTGCCCGACGCAAGGTAGTCCACCGTCTTCGAAGGGATCGAGACGGCAGACATCGGGTCCGATTTGAGCGTCAACAACACCGCGTCGGCGCGGCATAGCCACGCCGGCAGTTCACACCGGGGGCGCCGCCCGACAAAATGGACATTCCGAAGGCCTGTTTCTCTCGCCTGCGACTGCAGGTCCTCCAAGCAAACGCCATCCCCGACCAGGACGAGCGCGAAACGCGGGTCGGTCTTCAGCAGTTCCGCCGCGCGAAGTGTCGCGCCGAGCCCTTGGCACGGCCCCATCGCCCCGGTGTACAGAACGACGAAGGAATCCGCCGTGACGCCCGCGGGCCATTCGGCTTCTTGGAACTCGCGGCGCCCTTGAGCGCCATCTTCTCGTCCCCACATCCGCACGACGGCGATCTTACCTGCGGGGACCCCCCTCGAGACGAGGCGGTCGCGGTATCCTTCGGTGATGACGCAAATCCGCCGAGCCCGCGCGTAGGTAAAAGAGACGACTTGCTCGATCAGCCAGAGCGCTGCTCGTGATCTCAGCATGCCCGATGCCGCGACGCTTTCCGGCCAAAGATCAACGACGTTCAGAATCAACGGCGCTCGGCGCCACAGGCTGATCAGCCAACCGGCGAGACCAACCGGCAATGCCGCCTGGTAAACGAGCACGACGTCGGCGGGCCTTGACCTCCAGAGGCCGATGGTCGCCGCCGAAAGAGCGAAAGACAAGTAATACCACGCCCGTCGTAAGGCGTTGCGGCTGTGATCGGGAACCTGCGGCAATCGGACGACGCTTACACCGTCCTCAACGGCCTCCTTGTAGAGTTGCTGACGCCATCCGTCATACGTACGGCCTCGTGGGTAGCACGGAAAGCCGGTCAGTACCTGGACCTCATGACCCAGTTCCACGAGCTTTTTTGCCAAGCTCGTGAACTGGTCGTGCGGTTCGGGATGGTAGTACTGGGTCAGCATCAATACCCGCATGACGTCCCTCGCTTGGTGCGTCTCCCGTCAACGTGTTTCACGCGGCGCGGATGCCGTCCCACAGGTGGCCGAGTTTTGCCGTGCCCAGGATCAGCTTCACGACCCGGTGCGACACGTTCGTCACCTGGTACTCCGCCGCGATCGGCTGCAGGCGGGCGTGGTCGCGATTGGTGGTCACGAAGGCGATCGACTCGACCACGGTATTGACATCCAGGCCCGTCAGCACGATGTGCCCCGAGTCCATCGCCTCAGGCCGTTCCATCGCCGTGCGGGTGGTGACGGCAGGGAAGCCGAGGATCGAGCTCTCTTCGCTGATCGTGCCGCTGTCAGAGACGGTGCAGAAGGAATCGAGCTGCAGCTTTACGTAGTCGTGATAACCGAACGGCTTGAGGAACTGGATCCGCGGGTCGAACGAGACGTCCACCCCATCGAGCCGCGCCCGGGTCCTGGGGTGGGTGCTGACGATGACCGGCATGTCGAACCGCCGGCACAGCGAGTTCAGCACCTCCAGCAGTTGGAGCAGTTGGCTGCGGTTGTCGACATTCTCCGCCCGGTGCAGGCTGACCAGTAGGTAGCCGTGCGGCGTCAGGCCGAGCCGCTGCGTCGCGTCCGAGGCCTCGATCGCCGGGCGGTTGTCGTCGAGCACCTCCCGCATCGGCGAGCCCGTGAGGTAGATCCGCCGCGGGTGGATCCCTTCGGAGAGCAGGTTCCGGCGGGCGTGCTCGGTGTACACCAGGTTGAAGTCGCTGATGTGGTCAACGATCCGCCGATTGATTTCCTCGGGGACGTTAAAGTCGAAGCAGCGGTTGCCGGCCTCCATGTGGTAAACCGGGATCTTCATCCGCCGCGCGAGCACCGCGGCGAACGCGCTGTTGGTGTCACCGAGGATCAGCACCGCGTCGGGCTTCTCCGCCAGCAGCACCTCTTCGGACTTAATGAGCACGTCGCCGAGGATCACCCCGAGCGAGTCGCGGCGGATGCCGAGGAAGTAGTCCGGTTGGCGGACCTTGAGGTCGTCGAAGAAAACCTCGTTGAGTTCGTAGTCAGAGTTTTGGCCGGTGTGGACGATCACATGGCGGACGTGCCGGTCGAGCAGCGTCATCACCCGCGACAGCCGGATGATCTCCGGGCGGGTGCCGAGCACGGTCAGTACTTTGAGCGGGGCGGTCACGCGGGCTTCCTTGCCGTGGTGCGGGGTTGCCGTCTTGATTTGGTGGACAGTGGGGTCAAGCGGCGCGGGCGCCGAGGTCGGAGATGAGTCTTGCCGGGCCATCCGTTGCGGGCAGCACGTCCTCGAAGAATGTGTCGGTGTCCGCCGAGTCGAAGACTTCATTGCACCAGAACAGCGTCAACAGCTCAGAGGCGCCCGTGTTCTCGATCGAGTGCGTGTGCAGGACCGGGATCGAGACGAACTCCGGCCGCTCGCCCGACACGCGGAACTCGGTCACCTCGTCCGAGTCGACGCCGCGCAGGCGGATGACCGCCTCGCCGCGGACAACGCAGAACAGCTCCGCCTTACGGGTGTGATAGTGATTGCCGCGTGTGACGCCGGGCGCCGTGGTCGAGAAGAAGACCTGCCCGCCGGTGGCGGTCTTGACGACCTCGCAGAGGTCGCCGCGGGCGTCGGAGCGGAGAGGGGGGCGGTGGACGTGGTCGGCCAGATCGACGTGCGAAAGGAAAGTCGTGTACAGCGTCGAGCGGAGCGGCGTCGTCAAGTCGGGCGTGACGTCGCGCTCGAAGTAGTCGCGGCGGAACCCGTCGAGGATTTTCAGCAGTTCACTGATCCGCAGGCTCGCCGAACCGTGAACGGGCATCGTGACCGCCGCGCCGGGTTGCGCGCCGGTCGCGACGCGGGCGATCCGCTCGGCCAGGTCGCCGACCCAGATGAAGTCGATGGTGCGGTCCTCAACGATGTTCGGCCGCTCATGGTGCGTCAGTTGATGGCAGAAGGTCGCCACGACCGAGTTATAGAACGGCTTGCACCCGGCGCCGTAGACGTTCGGGATGACCAACGTCGTGACGCTCGCGCCCGACTCCTCCGCCCAAGCGGCGAAGGTCTGCTCGGCGCGCAGTTTCCCGCGCCCGTAGGGCGAGTCTTCCGTCCGCTTTGTCGTCGAGGCATAGACAAGGTGCGGCGTCGAGGCCGTGTCGCGGCAAGCCTGCACCAGCCGCTCGGCGAGCGTCGCGTTGGCGGCCTCGACCTCGTCGGC
>JBGSJY010000022.1:0-4012 GCA_041741515.1 Pirellulales bacterium
AGCCGCAGGCAGTACATCGTCGCTTCGGTCCCCGAAGCGCAGAAGCGAACCCGCTGGCACGCGGGGCTGATCCGCAGCAGCCGCTCGGCCAGCTCAAGCGAGGCGTCGGTCACGGTGGCGAAGTTGGTCCCCAGGGCGAGACGTCGCCCGACGGGCCCCGTGATACGCTCGTCGGCGTGGCCCACGAGGACCGAGCCCCACCCCATGGAGAAATCGATCCGCTCTTGCCCGTCGCCGGTCCAGAGCCGACAGCCGTCTCCCCGGAGAACCACCGTCGCCAATTCCTCGGGGAAATTGAACTCGCCATTGCTCCCCGCCGGGAACGCCGCGAGCGCACGGCGGCGCCAGTCTTTCGCTTGCATTGAGGGGACTTACCTTAACGGATCGGGGGCTAACGACGACGAGCTAGCGAGGCTAATTCTCTCATCGGACGAGGCCCACAACCCTCGACGCATTTCGTAGGTCGATTTTGCGCAGAGAGAAGTGGCGCGCACTTCGACGAGATCGCGTATAAGGAGCACTTGGTCGCGCGACTGTCGCCTCCGTGTGAAGATTGCGTTAAGCAAGCCGTCCCCATGAACGAACCACAACGCGTCGCCCTGCTGATCGATACGGCAACCTCGTGGGGAGCGGGTTTGATCGAGGGCATCGCCGACTACGCGAAGAAGCACGAGCGCAAATGGCTCTTCTCGCTAGAGCCCCGTGGCAAGTACGACCCCATGCTGCTGCCCGAGCGTTGGAACGGCGACGGCGTCATCGCCCGGATCACGCACGCCGCCCTCGCCGAGCAATTGATCTCGCGGCGAATCCCGGCGGTGAACGTCTCTTGGTTCGGCTTTGGCGAGAACCTCATTCCGCGCTGCACGTGTGACGAGGTCGCCGCCGCGGAAATGGCGGCCCGGTATTTCATCGACAACGGGTACCGACAGTTCGCGTACTGCGGATCGACGCTGCGACCCAGCTACCACGACCGGTTGGGAGACGCCTTCGTCGAGGCGCTGAAGAAGTCGGGGAGCCCTTGCATGCGGTTCACCCCGGATAAGGAACGATTCTCCAAGCTCGACTCGGAAGAACAACTGAACGAGTTGTCGGACTGGCTGGTGAAACTGCCGACCCCCTCGGCGCTGCTGGCGTTTGACGACCTGCAAGCGCGGCAAGTCACCGAGGCCTGCGCTCAAGCGGGCGTGTCGGTTCCCGGTCATCTCGCCGTCATGGGGGGAGAGCACGACGAGTTGAGCTCACGGATCTCATCCCCTCCCCTGTCGGGCGTTGACCAGGGCCCCGTCGAGGTTGGCCAAAAGGCGGCCGCCATGCTCGACCGGCTGATGTCGGGTGAACCCCTCGGCGACTCAAAGGTGCTGCTGCCCCCGCGCCGGATCATCACCCGCCAGTCGACCGATCAGGTCGCGGTTCCCGATGAGCTGCTGGCCGACGCGATCCGCTATATCCGCCAGCATCACGGCAGTGAGTTGCGGATCAGCGACATCTTGCGGGTCATCCCGATGAGTCGTCGCGCGCTGGAGATCGGATTCCGCCGGTACCTGGGCAGGACGCCCCGCGAAGAGATCCGTCGCATCCGCGTCGAGAAGGCGATCGCCCTGCTGTGCGACACCGAACTGCCGATCGCCAAGATCGCCACGATCAGCGGCTTCGACCGCCCCGAGCTGTTGACCCGCGCCTTCCGCCGCGAGCTGCGTTCGACCCCGTCGGCGTTTCGGAAGAACCTGGGGACCCGAAAGCACAACGATGTCGCCGACAAGGTTGCTGGATAAGCTGCGCCGGGGTCACCGATTCGTCCAATGCTAGAGCGTGCTCCGGTTGGTCGTAACATTTCGAGCGTCGCGCTGCCCACCGATCGAAGCGTAGAAGTCTCGCACACAGACGCAAAGACGCGGAGGGCGTGTCGCGGAGACTTACGCAAGGTCGCGGAGGCGACTAGATAAAGAATCTAGGAGGAAGACCGCCGTCGCAAATGATCTCGCAACGGTGAGTCCATTGCTACTAGGCGCCTTTGCGTGAGCCTTGGAGATTTCGGGCTCTGCCCCTCCGCGTCTCTGCGCGAGACGCTACGACAAGAGGTAGAACGCTCTAGCCCGAGGAAAATTGGGTCGCTCGCCAGGAGCGGGCGATTACCGTCTTGCGCCCAGGCCTTTTCGTTCTGGCGGGGCGGCGAGGTCGTTCCAATTCATGGATTGCGCACGCTGGACGCGCGTCGGCACGGCCAGCGGGTCGAAGTGGATGTCCAGACGGAGCAGCTTCCCCCGCTCAACGCGCGCCGTTACGAGCATCAAGAGCGGGAGGGTCGGAGGACCACCGATTACACAGAGCGATTCATAGCCCCATAGGACCACCTGCTGGCCGGAGGTGAGGGCTTGCTGGTTCTCCCCCAAATTGCCCCGACGCCGCGATAGCACGGAGAAGAACCGCTTCCAAAAGTTGCAGAAACCGATGATACCGCGGTAAGTCCCGGCAAACGGGATCGCGTTCCGGTCGCCGACGACCGTCGTCACAAGGTCTTCGGACAACAAGCCGGTGACCGCTGCCTCCGGGCTGGGGTTCGAGAGGCGGTAGTGGCGGAAGACTTCTTGGACGATCTTGAGAGGGTCGTCATCGGCCGGCAGGAAGTTAATCGCCTCCCCGCACTCGTGAAAGGCCTGAGCCAACGCGTGGGCGGTGCGCGGCATGACGGCGCCGCCCGCCTCGGCTTTGGCGACCACGCGGACGCTCAGGCCGGCTTTCTCCGCGAGAGACTCTTGGGTCCATCCCAGCCGGCCTCGCATGCTCTTCAGGAGCACCGTATTCAGGGGAATCGATCGGGGCAACGGACACCTGCGGGTGAACGGGCACAATCGGACAGGGGGCGAACGCAATCGGCTTTTGCAGCCGCGCAGCTGCTAGCGGGGACGAAGCCATCCAGCGCCCGGCCCTACCCTGCTAAATGCCGAAGGCGGGCCAAACCGAACGCGGTTACGCCGGAAAAATCCAAAAAAAGGGCCGCGGCGGCCCAGGCCGGGAAAAGCCCGTGAGAAGAGGGGGGGCTCGCGACGGTTACGGCGCGGCGATGCCGTCGCCCAGCGCCCTTGTCGCCGAGGCTTCGAGGACCCTTAGGTCCGTTTCCAACGCGACCGGCCGGACCGAGCCGTCGCAGAATGCGAACGGGATCATCCCCACGTGCCAGCCCCCGAATTGGCTCTCGCGGTCCTCCTCCCCGGGCGGATTGAGCAACCCAATCCACTCCCCGACCTTCTTGTCGCCGTTGAAGGCGTGGCGGTTCGCCGCACGGGGCGGGGTGACTTCGCCGATCATCAGAGTTTTCGAGGCGCCGTCGATCACCTTGGACAACGAAATGCGGGGCCGCCAGTCGGTTACTCCACGGGTGGCGTCGGGGAACGAGCCGTAGACGGCATGGATGATTGCCCCGTTCTCTTGGAGCACTCTCCTGCCGGTGTAAGTGATTCCGGGTTCGCGTGCGCCGCGGACTCCGCCGTAGTCGCTCACCGACCCTTCGAGCCAGCGACGCTCGGTCTCGCCGGGCAGTCGGTCGGACAGGAGCGTCGTTACGTCCTCCTCGCGTCCCCTTGAGGGGCAGAGGAACACCCCCACGACCGCGGTCCGGAGCTCTAACGGCATCTCGTTCATCGGGACCTGGGTCGCCTCCTCCCAAACGAGTGCTTCTTCACCCAAGTAAGGGAGGACGAGATAAAGCCACGTCGGATGGTGCTGGGCGATCCGGCTCGGCGGCAAGAGCCGATGGGCTGTCTCGAACGAGTGGCAGGCCAACGCCAGCTGTCGCAGGTTATTGGCGCATTGGCTGCGACGGGCGGACTCTCGGGCGCGCTGGATCGCCGGGAGCAACATTGCTATCAGCAGCCCCAGCACCGCAAGGACGACCAGCAGCTCAACGAGCGTAAACGCCTCGACGGTCTGGCGCCGCTGCCGTTTCATCGGCTACGCCCCCTGCGGAGGGCGGCCGGTGCGATCACGCCGCACAGCGCCGACCACCACGCCTGCG
>JBGSJY010000023.1:0-4497 GCA_041741515.1 Pirellulales bacterium
GTCGGCCCGCTGATAGGGCGTCTTCGCGGCCCACTCCGCGAACGCCCCGGCGGCGGCGTCGATCGCCGCACCCGAGTCCTCGGCGTTGCCGTAGGGGACCGTGGCGATCGGCTGCTCGGTCGCGGGGTCGATGACATCGACCGAGCGGCCGTCCGCAGCGCCGACCCATTCACCGGCGATGAGTTGTTGCGTGGGGCAGTCAAGCATTTGTCTTTTCTCTATATGGCTTTACTGTGGGAGAGGTCTCCAGACCCCTCCCACAATTTAAGGTTGTTAACTTTCGTAAGCGACTTCGCCGCCGACCAGGGTCATCGCCACTTCAATATCGGCGAGTTCTTCAACAGGCGTCGCCAGTGGCGATTGATTAAGCACAACGAGGTCAGCCAGCTGACCGACTCCGATCGTGCCGAAGCGATCGGCGTCACCCGACAGCGCGGCGCCGGCAGCCGTGTAGGCGAGCAATCCTTCGCGGACCGTGATTGCTTCTTCGGGGCCGATCGGGGCGCCGTCGCCGCTAAGCCGTCGAGCGGCGGCGGCGACGCCGGCCAGCGGGCGCTCGTCGATGACGACCGGCGCATCGGTGGAGAGGGCTACCGTGAGTCCGACATCGAGCATCGCCCGGATCGGGTACGGTGTAATCGGAAAGTCCCCAGGCAAGTACTTGCGGAAATTGGCGCCGAGTTCGGGCAGGAAGATCGCCTGCGTGGCAACGCCGATCCCCAGCCGTGAGGCGCGGAGGAGATCGGCGCTGGGGGGCAAACCGAAGTGCTCGAAGCGCGCCCGCTTGGCGATGCGCGGCAAGGCTTCGTAAGCGTCGAGCGCCGTCGTGATCGCCCGATCACCGATGACGTGCGTCGCGACGCGGTAACCGGCAGCGTCCGCCTTGCGGCAGAGCGCGGCGTACTCGTCCCGCTCGTAACGCAGCACGCCGCGCGTATCGGCATGGCGGTAGGGGACCGACAGCGCCGCGGTCGCGCCGCTGAGGCCGCCGTCCATGAAGAGCTTAGCCGTTTCGATCCTTAAGCAATTGGTGAGGGTCGGGGGCGCCCACTCCGACATCGCCTCGGACGCCGCGTTCTCCGGCGCCAGGCGCATCACGTTGTACCGGCCGCGTAATTCTCCAGCGACGTCCATCGCTCGATAAACCGACAGCAGCTGGTCATCGACCCCGGGATCGGTCGCCGCCGTCACGCCCAGGCTCAGCAGCCTAGCGTTTGCGGCGCGGACCATTTTCCGTAGCGCTTCGTCGGTTGGCGGCGGGATGCGGTCGGAGACTAGCCGCATCGCGTTCTCGGTAAACACCCCGGTTAGTTCGGCCGCATCGTCGCGACGGACCTCACCGCCGGGGGGAGACTCCGTCCCGCGCTGAACGCCCGCCGCACGGAGGGCCGCGCTGTTGGCGAGCCCGACATGGTTGCAGACACGGGTGATCCACACCGGCCGGTTGGGGAACCACGCATCGAGCTCTTCTCGAGTAGGCAACCGGCCTTCGGCGAGCTTCAGTTCGTTCACCCCTCGCGCGAGCAGCCAGCCCTCGCCGTCCGTGCTACGGGCGCGCAGCCGCTCTCTCACCATGCCGACCGAAGCGGCGTCTCGCAGGTCCACCAGCGAGGTGAGCAAGTGCCCGACTTTCCAGACGTGGATGTGGGCGTCGTTGAACCCGGGGAGCAGCGCGCGGCCGGCGAGGTCGAGGCGGCGCTTCGGCGCCAGGTCGCGGCGCAAATCGGCGCCCTGCCCCACCGCGACAATCGTACCGTCCCGAACCGCCACCGCATCCGCCGGCGCAGCGCCACGAACCGACTGGGCGAGCGGCAGCACGGCGTTTTCGAGGAGAAGATCGATCATTCAGCGGCGGTGCGGGCTGCCCACCGATGGCTCGCGCCAACGGCTCAGGTCCAATTGGGCGGTTTGTTGGACGGAATTCTAGCAGAGGGCGGTCCGCTGTGGCGCCGCGCGCTCGCCGCTCTTGGCAGGGTTCACTATCCACTGGGACCAATGGCGGGCCCGATTGATACGCAGCCGAGGTGTTGAACCACGGCGGACACGAAGGACTCGACGGCCTTTTTACCGGAACCGGAGCAGTCGTGGTGACCGCTCGTCGTGGCGGTCGTGGCCGTCGAGGTAAAGCCGGGCATTTCGGCTAAGCCGCAAGCGGGAAGGCCTAGCGAATCACGCCGGCGCTCTGGGTGGCCAGTCGCACCTCGCGGTCGGTCTGATCGGACCAATCGTCCTTGGTCGGACGGTAGGTGAAGAGCCGCGAGTCAAGCCGCTCGTCGAAGGTCGGCGCCCCGAGGTCGAGCTTCAGCATCGGCCTGGTGCTCGAGGTGAGCAGCGCATCGTCCGGCAGGCCGCTGGCGGAGAGGGGGTCCTTGCCGTCCCGGTACTCGACGAGCAGCGGAAAACGCGTCGCGACGCTGATCGCAACCACGACGTGGTCGGGAAGGCGCGGGGGGATCGGCTCGTTGCCGAAGAGTTGCTTCAGCCTGTCGGGGCGCCAGCGGCCCACCATCGCGGCAACGTGCTCGTTGCGGAACTGCATCTTGCGGGGCTGACCAAAGGTGAACGATTCGTCGAGCCCCGTCAGCAGCATTGGCAGCCCGCCGAAACGCGCCCAGGCCGACGGGTCGGTCGGCGCGGGGAGGTCCCCTTCTTCTTCGCCGTTGATCACCGCCCGGCGCACCTTCCGCAGGTCGACGCGTGTGACCGAGCGGTTGGGGTTCGACGGGTCGCCCCACGCGAGGTCGGTCCACAAGAATCGGCTATCGGAGACCCTCAGCAGCCGCGACGGGAAGCCGGCCAGTTGACCGGTCTGTTCGACGAGGAACTGCCGCTGACTGCCGGCGCCGAGCTGGTAGTAGCGGCCGCTGGTGTCGAGTGGTCTGCCGTCGATCCAGCCGTGCTGATCGACCCGCACGCCGATCGACGAGTGGCTTTCGAGCGCGACCGCGGCCTGACGCACGAACGCGTTGCCAGGCCCTTCGGTCGAAACGGCGACCCGCGGCGGGGGAGGCGGCGCGGGCGACGGGGACGGCTCGATCGGCTCGATCGCGATGTCCTGCCTGCCGCCGGCGAGGCGGTCCATCAAGAGCTTGTCGGTGAGCTCAAGCCCGTAGTAGGCGGCGACGCCGACTGCTAGCAGCACGAGGCCGCGCGCCATCCAGCCGAGGGACCGGCGGTCGGGCCAACGCGGGGGGGCGGTCGGGCTGCGCGGATTGGTCCTCATGCGCGGGTTTTGCCGCTTTCACCAAAGAAACGCATTGTGCGGGGCCGAACCTAAGGGCTGGGTAAACACCGGCCCCGTGGCGCGCGTCGCATTTCGACGTGTTGCGGCGGGAGTCTAGGGGCCGCCCAAGGGGGGAGTCCACGGCAATTGCCGCCGAAAACCGGTGGGCAAGCCGCGTCGTGCGATTACCGATGGCGACTGCCCCCTGATGAGCCCCACTACCGAGCCAAGTAAACGGTCATCAAGCCAAGTTACGGACCGCACCGAGCCGCCGGCACGACGCCGGCGAGGACGAGCGGGACGAACACGCCGAGGGGGGAAGCGATGCGTGTCCACAGTCTAGTCGCCAACACGTTGCTGGTAGCCGCCGTCGCGGCGACCGGCTGCGCAGGCCGAATGGCCTACAATCTGCCGCCCGCCTCGCGCCTGATGCAACCGGGCCCGGGCGTCGATGGGCCCGGCCCTGGGGTGATCCCCGTCGGGAACCAGATGATGGGGCCCGGCATGCCGGCCCAGTATGGCCCCGGCGGCACGCCGCCCATGCAGTACGGCGCCTGCCCGTGCTCCTACGAGGGCGAGCAAGTCCAGTATTGCGAAGGTGGCGGCTGCCCCGTTGGCGGCGGCGCTTGCTACGGCGGCGGCGCCGGCGGCGGGATGGCCTCGGGCCCGACCTCACAGATCCAGTTTGTCGGCGAGGAAGGCCTCACGATCAATTGGGACGTCGCCAGCCAAGGGATGTTTGACTCGGCGTCGCTCTTCGTGCCGGGTCGCCAGGACTTCCCGCAAGGCTCGATCTTCCGCCTGAAGGTCAGCAACATCCCCGGCCGCGCCGGCGTGACGCTGTACCCGACGCTCGAGGTGGCGCCCGTCACGGCCCGCACCGACGCGTTCTTGGCGCACGCCGCGGTGCCGGTGCAGTTCACCGAAGAAGACTTCGACCAGGTGATGAGCGGCAACTTCGTCACCAAGGTCATCTACCTGCCGGACCCCGAGTTCCAAGAGCTCGCGCTGTCGGGTGTCGAGACGCTGGTCAGCACGCGGCTCGATCCGGGTGTGGACCCGGTCGCCGAGGCGGACCGTCGGGGCTCGATCCTCGCGGTGCTGCGGATGGGCAGCAAGGACCTGAGCACGTCGGGCGATGGCTACCAAGGGAACGTCGTCACCGCCGCCTACGGCGAAGGGTGCGACAACTGCGGTCCGGGCGGCGGCGGCTCGTCAAGCTACAGCGGCCCCGCGCAGGGCTTCACCGGCCCGATGACCGGCGACGCCGCTGG
>JBGSJY010000024.1:0-12255 GCA_041741515.1 Pirellulales bacterium
GCCTGCTCCGGTGGCTGGTCGCTCGGCGCTGCGCCGGGTCCACGGACGCCAGTCTCTGCCCGCCGAGAAGAGTTCGCGGAGCGGGTCGCCGTCCCACCACAGACACCAGCCACTCTCGCGCGGAGCCGGCCCCATCGACTCCCCCGCCGAGTTGCGGAGACCCCCGGGGCCGCCCCACGCCTCGTAACCTCGATGGGTCGGGTCGATGTCCGCCGCCATCCCGGCGCCCACGTCGATCGCGGGGCTGTGACTCCAGAGGATCTCGCCCGTCCGCGCGTCACGCATCGCGGCGCCCGGAGTCTGGAACAACTCCGCGTCGTCCTCGTTCTCTTGAACCGTAAAAACCTCCATGCCGGGCCGATCGGGGTACATGTCGGCGAGGTGCATCGAGTCGCCATGGCGCAGCCCCGTCGAGTAGAGTCCCTTGCCGTCGTCATCGACGACCATCGCCTGGTAGACGATCTCGTCACGGTCGTCGCCATCGACGTCGCCCACCGACAGCGAGTGCCCCCCCATGCCGGAGTAGGGCGACGCGTCCTTGTAGGGCGGGTAGCTGATCCCCGAGTCGAAAACCCACCGCTGCGACAGCTCTCCCCCGCGCCAATCCCACGCCGCCATGACGATCCGGCCGTAGACGCCGCGGCACATGACGACGCTCGGTCGCTCGCCGTCGAGATAGGCGACGCACGCCAAAAAGCGGTCGCAGCGGTTGCCGTACGAGTCGTTGCCCGCGTTGCCACCGATGCCGCCCCACCCGTTGATCGGGTCGCGCGAGGGGACATAATCGACCGTCTTGAGGGCCTTCCCCGTCGCGCCGTCGAAGATCGTAAAGTACTCGGGCCCGTCGAGGATCCGGCCGTCGCGTGGCGAACCGGGCTGGAGGGTGCGCCAGTCCTTCTCGCCGTCGCCGATCACGTTGCCGGCGCCGTCCACCGTGCCGTCGGCCGTCTTGCAAGCGACCTCGGCGCGGCCGTCGCCGTCGAGGTCGTAGACCATGAACTGCGTGTAGTGCTCGCCGTCGCGGATGTTCTTGCCAAGGTTGATCCGCCACAGGCGCGTGCCGTCCATCCGGTACGCGTCGAGGATCGGCTCGCCCGTGACGCCGGCCGAACCGTTGTCGCGCGGACGCGAGGTTTGATGAAGGACAATCTCTAGCTCCCCATCGCCGTCCAGATCGCCGTTGGAGGCGTCGCCCGGACGGTAATCGGGGATCGGGTCGATCGGGATCTCCCAACAGCCGTCGGTCCAAACCGGGACGGCTTTGCCAGGATCAATCTCTTTGCCAGCGACCACCGCCGCGATGCGGTAGCTGATTGCAGGGCCGACCTCGGCCTCGGCGTCGAGGTAGCAAGTTGCTCCGCCGAGGGGCGTCGGGTTGAGCTTGGTCGCGGCGCCACTCGCGTCACTCCGATAGACGTTGAAGGCGATCTTCTGGTCGTCGTTCCCCAGCAGGCGCCAGGAGACGAAGACGCCGCCATCGGGGTTCGGCTGGGCGACCGTTCCACGATCGAGCCGCTCCATCTGCCGCTGCGCCACGCCGACGCCGCCGATCAGCCAGATGAGACAAAGTCGAGTAGCAAGAGAGAGCATCCGAGATTCCTAAGGAAGCGTACGCGGCGAGAGTCAATCGGTCCGACCCTCACGGATCGGGTCGCTGGTCCAACCCTTAACATGTTCTTTTGCAAGCTTCGAGAGGCGCTCGACGACCCCAGCATAACGGGGGTCGCCAGCGAGGTTGGTGGTCTCTCCCACATCGGCGATCGGGTCCGTCAGCATCCGCCCCGCCCCGCGACCGTAGAACTCGGCGTAGCGCCAGCTCTCGGTCCGCACGGCGACGCCCGTGACATGCGCGCCGTCTTCGCTCCACACCGTGTAAGCGGGACGATCCCACTCCTGATGGGGGTGCTCAAGCAGCGGGGCGAGCGAACGGCCCTCCACTCCGGCAGGGATAGGGATGCCGCAGAGTTCACAGAGGGTCGGGTAGAGGTCGACATTCTCCACGACGCGCGGGCACGCTTGTCCGAGTCCGTGGGAGCGGGGGTCGCGAAGGATTAGCGGCGTCCGAGCGCCTTGTTCCCAGAGCGAGCCCGCCTTCGACCACTTGCCCTTCTCGCCAAGCTGGTAACCATGATCGCCCCAGAAGACGACAATTGTCGAGTCGGCGAGTCCATGTCGCTCGAGCTCGTCGAGCACACGCCCCGCGTTGAAGTCCATCCACGCCGACGACGCCAAGTAGGCGCGGATCATCTCGCGCGCCGAATCGGGCGTTGAGTCACGGCCGACGAACAGGTCGGCATTGCTCGGACGGATCGATCCGGCGGGGAATCCCGGAGGCACGGTGGGTCGCGGCGCGTAGTCGGGCGGCAGTGGCGTCGCTTCCGCATCGAACAAATCGAAAAATCGCCGGGGCGCCTCGAGCGGACTATGCGGCTTATTGAATCCGCAGGCGAGGAAAAACGGCTCGTCACCGGCGTTTTTCAAGTAGTCGATCGCCCGGTCAGCGATCCGGTGGTCACCGCCGGCCGCGTCGTCGGCGAGGACCACGTATCGGTCGGACAGCTCGGTCTTCGTCAGGAGCCGCCCGTTGGCGTCGCGCTCGCGGTGCGTCGGCGGCTTGGCGACGGCGCCCTCGCCGAAGTAACGCGGCTCGCCCCCTTCGGTCCACGCCTCGGTGTCGTCGATCCCGCCGTGGAAGATCTTGCCGGCGCGAAGCGTCCGGTAGCCGTGATCCTTGAAGTGACGCGGCAAGCTTTCAGCGTTGGGACAAGTGGCGCCGAACCAGGTGCGATTGCCCAGCACGCCGACGGTCGTCGGGTAGCGACCGGTCAGCAGCGAGCTTCGCGACGGGTTACAGAGCGGGAACTGGCAGTACGCCCGGTCGAAGCGAACGCCGCTGGCGGCCAGGGCGTCGAGGTTCGGCGTCTTCGCGATCGGGCTGCCGTAGCAACCCATCTCGGTACGGAGGTCGTCGGCGATCAGAAAAAGGACGTTCATCCGCGGCCTCTCGGCACGCCCGATGCCACCGCCCAGCATTACGATCGCAACGACGGCAAGCAGCCGGCAGACGAAGGCTATAACGGCGAAGCGTGAAGCGTGCTTGCGGTCCAATGCTGACTCTCTATTGGAAGACCCGAGAGAGACCTGCGAAAACGGCGTCCACCACATCGATCGCCTCTGACTCTATCGAGCGACTCGTGGTCGTTGCGTCATCGGCGAACACGGTGTCAGCCGACGTTGCCGTCGGCGTGATCAGCAGCGCTATCCGGGAGGGTAACGATGAACTCTCGTTGCGGACGGCAGGGCGATAGACCCAGCGGTTCGCAATCGGCGTGACGACAGTCGTTCCAATACTCCCATCCCACGCGAGACGGACTTCGCTGCCGTCGGCGGCGAGTGAGGCTGACTTTGCCAAGGTGAACGAAGTACCCGGCGACTTCGTAGCGCCGAGGTTCACCGCCCACACAACGTGGTCGTCCGCATCGACAACGCCGTTGTGGTCGCCGTCGGCGGCGAGATTCATTGTGCTGCCCAGTGCGTCTCGCCATACGGTGTAGTCGGCCGCATCGACGACGCCGTCTCCGTTGTAGTCCCCCTTCAATTCACCGCCGAAGAAGAGCGGCGGAGTGGGCTGTGGCGCCATGCCGGCGCCGAGGAAGTAGCTCGGGTTCGGCGGCTGGTTGTAACCGACGTTCTGCCAAGCGACCGCCTCGCGGTACTGGATGTCGTGCATGAGCGTGATCAGCCGCGTCGACGTCACGATGGTCGTCGACCAGACCTGCAGCCGGGTGTTGTCCGACGAACGCCAGACTACCTCTTCACGCCAGTCGCCAAACAGATCGGCTACCAGCGTCGGCGTGTTCTTGGTGCCGTTGTTCGCCGAGAGCCCGGCCGTGCTGTTGATGCCGGAGTTGGCGAACGAAACGAGGTTCTGGCGGCCGCGTGTCGTGTAGTTCCAGTCACTGATGGTCGTGCCGTCGAGCGTCTCGCGGAGCAGGTCGGCGTCCCACCAGACGCCGAAGTTCTGGTGCATGTTCGAGGGTTTGGCGTAGATGGCGGTCCCGTCAGCGCTGTAAATGCTAGGACTGTAGCTGTCCCAAAACTCGTAGCCGGGGTAGTTTGGGTCGATGTCCAGAGCGATTCCACGGCCCACGTCGGGGTAGGTTCCCGCGGCGACATCCGCGGGGCTGACCAAGGGCGCCGCTAGTGCCCGGCCCGTCGCCGCGTCGCGCAAAATCGACGCGGCATGATTGCCGATACTGGTGAACTCCTGGGGCATAAAGACCTCAAGCCCCGGATTGCTGAGGCTCATGTCCGAGACATGAAGTGCGTCGCCGTGACCGCGCCCGGTTGAGTAGAGACCGGTTCCGTCGTCATCGACGACCATCGCGCCGAAGACAATCTCGTCCCGGCCGTCGCCGTCGACATCGGCGGGGATCATGTTGTACACGCCCTGGCCGGTGTGCTCGCTATTGATGTCGTCAAAGACGCCGATCGCCGCCCGGAAATGCCACTGCTGAGTGAGTTGGCCGTCGCGCCAGTTCCAGGCGGCCAGTTCGTTGCGGACCGGGAAAGTCCCATTGGGTGGGAAGATGCCGCGGCCTACGACGATGCTGGGCCGCTGCCCGTCCAGATAAGCGGGCGCCATCAAAATGTTTTCGCCGCGGTGCCCATAGTCGTCCCCCCATGTGCTGATGTCGTCTCGTTCGGGGGTGAAGGGAACCGTCGCCAGCGCAGCGCCGGTGAGTCCGTCGAAGACGGTCAGGTACTCGGGCCCGGTGAGAATTCGGCCGGTGCTGCTTCGGTAATCGGCGCTGGGGTCGTCGCCCGGCAGCACGACGTTCTGGCCCAGTCCGTCTTTCGTGCCGGGCATCGTACGGCTGACGAACTCGGCCCTGCCATCGCCGTCGAAGTCGTAAACCAAAAACGCGCTGTACTGCGCTGCGGCGCGGATGTTGGTCCCCAAGTTGATCCGCCACAAGAGCGTGCCGTCCAACTTATAGGCGTCGAACAGCATCGGCCCGGTGAAGCCATCGGCGCCGGCGTGCGCCTCGTTGGTCGGCATCCATTTGAGGATGATCTCGTACTCGCCGTCACCGTCGAGGTCCGCGGCGCTGGCGTCGTTGGCGGTGTAACTATAAGAGACAAACTGTCCCGGGCTTCCGACCACCGGCGCAAGGCCCGAAGGTGGTACCTGCAGCGCGACGTCGAGGTGCTGCGCTAGCGGCGCGTTGGCGGCCAGCGTGAACGACTCGCTCGGTTCCTGTTCGACGCCGTCCACGACGGATCGTACGTAGTAGCTGTTCGCGGACGAGGCCGTGAAGGTCGTATCGACAAAGTTGGTCGAGCTCGTAATCGGCGTCGCATTTAGCTTTATCGCGGCGCCAGAACCCGCTCGGCGGTAGAGGTTAAACGCAATACTTGCCGGGTCGTCGCCAAGCATCCGCCAACCCACATACACCTCGCCGGCCGCACGTCGCATGGCGACGACGCCGCGGTTGAGGAACTCGACTTGCTTGGGCAGCACGACAGGATTCGCGGCGTAAGCAGGCGTGTACTCCAGCGACAAGGTGGGTCGCAGCGAGACGTCAGCGTTCTCACGCGATCCGTACTCAAAGGTGCGATCCGCGCCGGCGTCGATGACGACGATGAACGTCGCCAGACCGCCATCGGCTTTCCGTGTCGCTAGGAAATTGACCAGATCGACGCCGATCAAATGCTGTGGCGCGCCGCTGTTGGTGACCTGTTCGAGCGTATCAACGCCGCTCGTCCCATCGGGGCTGAGATTGATCACACGAGTCAGGTCTACGAGGGTTCCGGCCGTGTTGGCGTACTCGGCGCCAAGGCCCCCTTCGGCGAGGGTCAGCTCGTTCCAATCCTGCGGTGTGTTGCCGGGGAGATTGGCGAGCCCGTACACGTCGAAGCGGTCGATGACAATCGTCGCGCCGCTCACCTTCTGCATCGTCAATCGGGCGTCCGTGAGTCCCTCAAGGTCAATGCCGCTCAGGTCAAAGCGGACGTAGGCCATGTAGTCGCTGGCGCCGATGCGGTCGCGCGTGACCAGCGTCGTCGCCGCGCCGGCGCCGACGCCCGCTTGGGTGTAAGTGTCGGCGTCGGGATAGAGTGTCGTTGTGCTGAGGACGCGACGGTCCTCTAGCCTTTCGAGCATCAGACGCTCCCGCCTAGTCTTACTGTCACGCCTCATAGCAGATTCTCAAATTGATTCCATTCACGCGCGGACCAACCGAGTTGTGCAAAGGCCTCGTCGGCTGTCTCGTGGCGGCTTTTATGGTGGTTCAAGGAGCTGCCTTGTTCACCGCGAGTGACCGCGCCGTCGTGAGGACGAAGGTCGTGGTACAACCAGTCGTAACTATCGATCGTCGTCGCCGCCGACTCCGGCCCGATCAGCGTCGTTGTCGTGTCCGCTGGCGAAGCCGTCGCAAAGGCGAACAGGGCGCGGACCCCGGCCAAGCCGTCCTGATACGTTGTCACGGCGTGCTTTGCCGACGCCGTCTCAGTAAACAGTGCCGCTGCGCCAGGGCTGGTCGCTCCGTAGTTAGCGGCCCACACCAGGCGGTCGGCTTCCTCGACAACGCCATTGTGATCGCCGTCGGCGGCAAGGTTCGTCTCGCCGCCGAGCGTGTCGCGCCAAACGGAATAGTCGGCCGCATCAACCGCGCCGTCGAAGTTGTAATCCCCGGCGAGCTCACCGCCGAAAAAGAGCGGCGGGCGCGGCTGCGCGCCCATGCCGGCGCCCAGGTAATAGCTGGGGTGGGGCGGCTGATTGTAGCCGCCATTCTGCCAGGCGATCGCCACGCGGTACTGCGTGTCGTGCATGAGGGTGATCAAACGCGTCGTCGAAGAGATCGTCGTTGTCCAGATCTCGAGAGCCGAGTTGTCGCTGCGCCGCCAGACAACCTCCTCGCGCCAGTCGCCGAAAAGATCGCCCGTGAGGGCAGGCGTGCTTTTAGTGCCGTTGTTGGAAGAAAGGCCCGACGTATTGTTGATGCCGCTGTTGCCGGACGAGACGAGGTTGGTGCGTCCTGGGTTGTTCCACTCGGAGATCGTGGTCCCGTCGAGCAGTTCGCGAGAGAGGTCGGCGTCCCACCAAACGCCAAAGTTGTACATCATGTTGCCCGGCGCCGGGTACAACGCCTCGCCGGAGACGTTGTAGATCGTCCGGACGCCTTCGTTGGTGGTGGCCCAGAACTCGTAACCCAGGTGGTTGGGGTCGATGTCCATCGCGACACCGCGGCCGACGTCATTGCTCGACGGAATCTGGAAGAGCAGTTCGCCGGTCATCGCGTCGCGCAGCTCGCCCCCCGCGTTGCGGCCACCGCTCTGGTACGCGCTGGGCGACTCGTGGACCATGAACACCTCGAGGCCCGGATTCGTCGGGTCCATGTCAGAGAGGTGCAACGCGTCGCCGTGGCCAAGCCCGGTTGCGTAGAGGCCCGTCCCGTCGTGGTCGATCGCCGAAGCGCCGTAGATGACCTCGTCGAAGCCATCGCCATCGACGTCGCCGATCGTCAGCGAGTGGGCGCCCTCGCCGATGTACTCGGCGTTCGGGCCGTTGGTGGCGGCTTGGAAGAGCCAGCGCTCCGTCAATTGCCCGTCGCGGTAGTCGTAGGCGGCTACCTCGTTTCGCGATTGGAAGCTTCCGGACTGCGGCCCGTAGTAGCCACGGCCAAACACGACGCTGGGACGCTGACCGTCGAAATAGGCGACGCCGACCGAGAACCGATCGACGCGGTTGCCGTACGAGTCACCCCACTGCGACGCCGAGCCGCGCTGCGGCGCAAAAGGGATCGTGGCGAGCTGGCCGCCGGTGAGGCCGTCGAAGACCGTCAGGTACTCGGGGCCCGTGAGGATGTAGCCGTTTGAATTGCGGTAGTCGGCGCTGGCGTTGTCGCCCGGAAGGAGGACGTTGTTCCCCAGGCCATCAATGGTTCCCGGCGCTGTCTTGAGGACAACCTCGGCCCGGCCGTCACCGTCGAGGTCGTACACGGCCATCTGCGTGTAGTGCGCGCCGGCGCGGATGTTCCTCCCCAGGTCGATCCGCCAGAGCAGCTCGCCTTCTAGCGTATAGGCGTCGAAATAGACGCTCCCTGTATAGCCGCTCTGCGAATTGTCCTTGCTGTTGGACGGGTCCCACTTGAGGATCACCTCGTACTGCCCGTCGCCGTCGAGATCGCCCACCGAGGCGTCGTTCGCGTTGTACGTATACGACTCCCCAGAGGGCGTGACGCCGCCGGGTGGGATCACCAGCGGGATGTCGAGGTGCTGTTGCACCGGGCTGCCCGCGGCCAGCGTGTACGACTTGCTCGGCGCCTGCTCGACGCCATCCACCACCGCCCGTACGAAATAAGTCGTCGCTACCGAGCCGTTGAGCGTCGTGTCACGATAGTCGGTGGTTTGCGTCAGCGGCGTCCCGTTGAGCTTAACCGCCGCCCCACCATTGGTGGAGCGGTATAAGTTGAAGGCCACGTCGGCGGGGTCGTCGCCCAGCAGCCGCCAACCGATGTAAGCGCTGCCGGAGGACGGGCGAACCACCACCACCCCGCGGTCGAGTCTTTCCACCCGCCGCGGCAGGACGACCGGATTTACGGGGTAGGGATCGACGGGATCGACTACTACGGCGCCGTCAAGTTCCAGGACGGGCCGCAACGCCGAGTCGGCCGCTTCGCGCGATGAGTATCCCCAGCCCCGCACCGCGCCGGCGTCGACGTAGGTGACAAACGTCGCCAGCCCGCCGTCCGCTTTGCGAGCCGTCAGGAAAGCCAGGAGGTCGGGACCGCTCAGCGATCGCGCGGCGCCGTCGGCGTTGTTGACCGCCTCGGTGACGTTGGCGCCGCTCTCGGCGTCGAGGTTGAACAGCCGCGACGTGTCGGGGCCGTCGCCGCCGGTAGACGTGTATTCCGCACCAAGACCCGTGTCGGCAAGCGTCGCCTCGTTCCAGTTTTGCGGCGTGTTGCCGGCCAGAGGGAGCAGGCCGTACACGTCGAACCGGTCGGCGATGATAGTGTCGCTGCGCGTGCCGCCCGTCTTGTAGAGCTTCAGGGTCGCCACGGTGACTTGCGACAAATCTACCGCCGATAGGTCGAATCGGACGTAAACCGCCCGGTCGCCAGGCCCGTTGGCGTCGAGCGCGTCAAGGACCGGCGCCGAACCGGCATCGACGCCCGCGCGTGTGTAAGTGTCCGCCTCGGCGACGAGCGTTGTGAACGCCAGGAGTTGCCGGGATTCGAGCCGTTCGACCGCCAGTTGCCGCCGACGCCGCCACGCCGACCGGAAGCTTTCCTTGCGTGTCATGCCTATCGCGGATGTCGAAGGATGAAGGTGTAGAGAGCCCCGTGAGCATCGTTGCGCGGCACGATCTTGCCGAAAGGCTAGAGAAACGCGGGGCCGATTCCCCGAGGGGGGCCGATTCCGGGTAGGTGGTGCGGGACGAGGGGCGCCAGACAAGGGTCATTGCGGCGACAGCTGCCGATGCACACGCTCGGGGCAGGAACGTCGCCTCGACCCATCTTAACGGCCCCGCGCCCACGCAAAGGTCGCAACAACGCAGCGGCGGCGCCATTTAACGCAATCTCTGCGGACAGGGCCCGTACCGCTTTCGTCAATCGCCGGGGACTGTGGTAATATCCGAACTGAGAGAGGCCGCCGGAAGGGCGGCTGACTCGGGCACTTTTCTGTTCTGCTTTTCCAAGCCTGCAAGCCGGCGCCGACTGGCGTCCGCACGCAGCACTTTCTCAATTAAGGTCCGTCCATGGCGCTAAGAGCCGCAATGTCGAACCAATCGGCCCGCACATCGATTACACGTTCCCCACGGGCCACCGGAGCCCACCTGGCCTCCACCATCCGGCCCGCGTTTACGCTGGTCGAGCTGCTGGTGGTGATCGCCATCATCGGCATCTTGGTGGCCCTGCTGTTGCCCGCCGTCCAGGCGGCTCGCGAAGCGGCCCGGCGCAGCGACTGCAGCAATCGCTTGCGACAAGTCGGGATCGGCGCCCACAACTACCACGACAGCTACGGGCGGATGCCGATGCATGGCGAGTTGCCCACGGGGCTGAGCAGCTTGGCGCGGCTGGCTCCGTTCATGGAGAACCAGACGATTTACGACCTGGTTGATCAGGACTCCCACTGGTCGAGCACAAAGAACGCTCAGGCTTTCTGGACGGAGATCCCACAATTCCGTTGTCCCAGCGCCAACCCCGTGCAGTGGACCGACATGGGCCGCGCGCCGAGACTGGCGGGTGCAGCGGCGCCACCAGCGTTCCAAGAAACGTCTCTGGCGCCACACTACGTGGGCATTATGGGCGCGAAGCCTGGACCGACCCGAAACGGCTCGATCCTGCCGGGGTGCCCACCTCCTTCCGGCGGGCGGACTGCGGCATTCGCCCCCCCCTTCGACACCTACTACCAAGACAACTGCAGCACCGGGACTGCCAACTCGGGCGGCGTCGCGATTAACGGCGTCATTTTCCCCATCTCGAAGGTCAACTTTGCGAAGGTCACCGACGGCACGTCGAAGACAATGATGTATGGCGAGCTATCGTGGGATGCCGGCGCGATGGAACCCTGGATCGTCGGCAGTATCACTGGGTCAGGAATAACCGATCCCACCGACAAGTCAGCACGCGGCTGGGTGCACGGCGCCAAGAATGTCATTCATCCCCTTAAAGAGGCCGCCCTCAATATCCCTCCCAACGAGGACCCTTCTACGGGATCGTCCCGCACCAACACTCCGCTTACCGATGCGAGCCTCGGCAGCAATCACCCGGGCGGGACACATGCCCTAATGTGCGACGCTTCGATCCACTTTATTCAGGAGGATATCGACCTTAACGGAGCGCTGCTCCCGATGGCGAGCCGGGCTTCGGGCGAGACTTACTCCGTGGGATTCTGATCGCGGGTAGCCGAGACCTGCGTCTTTCGGCAAAGGGTCGAACGCTGTGGAGTTGAACGAGTTGGCCTGCATCGCCCCGCGGCGTCCCTAGCGACGCCGCGGGGTGTTTTGTTTTCTTCTATCCGCTGAGGATCTCCTATGTTCCGCATCGCGATAACGCTGCTCGTCGCCCTCGCGTCCGCCAACGCTTACGCGGCGGATCAGGGCCCCCGCAAACTCATTCTGATCGGCGACTCCACCGTGAAGAACGGCCAGGGACGCGGCGACGGCGGGCTCTGGGGTTGGGGGCAGGTGCTCCAGCCCCACTTCGACCCCGACCGCCTTGTTGTCGAGAACCGGGCCCTCGGCGGCCGCAGCAGCCGCACTTACCTGACCGAGGGGCTCTGGCAGCGGTCGCTCGACGCCCTCCGCCCCGGCGATTACGTGCTGATACAGTTTGGCCACAACGACGGCGGGCAGATGTTCGAGGGGGACCGGCCGCGGGCCTCGATCAAGGGCAACGGCGACCAGTCGCAAGACGGCGTCGTCGCAGCGACCGGCAAGGCCGAGACGGTCCACAGCTACGGCTGGTACCTGCGTCGCTACGTCGCCGACGCCAAGGCCAGGGGCGCCACGCCCATCGTCCTCTCCCCCGTGCCCCGGAACATCTGGCGTGACGGCAAGGTCGCCCGCGCGGGCGGCGACTACGGCAAGTGGGCGAAAGAGGCCGCCGAGCAGTCGGGCGCGTTCTTCGTCGACCTCAACGAGATCATCGCCCAGCGGTACGAAGAGGATGGAGAAGCGAAGGTGGCCGGCGAGTACTTCACTGCCGCCGATCACACGCACACCACCCGCGCCGGCGCCCTGGTGAACGCGGCGTGCGTCGTCGAGGGGCTGCGTCAACTCGCGGGGTCCGACCTACGCGACTACCTCGCGCCCGAAGCGGCCGCGACCTCCTACCGAATCGACTTCGGCGACGAGGAAGCCGGAGTCGCCGATCGCGAGCCCTTCGATCCAGCGCGGGGTCACGGCTTCGAGCCCGGTCCCGCGGTTGACTTTGTCGGCGACGCGTCGGGCCACGCTTGTACGGGCAACGAGCCGTTCGCCTATTCGTTCGCGATACAGGAGGGGAACTGGCTCGTCGAAGTGACGCTCGGATCGCCTACCAGCAGCGCCCGCACGGGCGTCGAGGCCGAGCTCCGCCGGCGGATGACTGACATGGTTGAGACAGACGCCGGCGAAACGGCGACCCGCCGATTTGTCGTCAACTTGCGGACGCCGACGCTCGAATCGGGCGGCGCGGTGCGCCTGAAGCCCCGCGAGCGTGCTTCCGAAGCGGCGGCGTGGGACCGGAAGCTGACGCTCCGGTT
>JBGSJY010000025.1:0-5186 GCA_041741515.1 Pirellulales bacterium
TCGTGACGGGGGACTCGCCGATGCTCCAGGTTTCGAGCGTCCGGTCGCTTCTGGACGAGTTCGCCGCGACGCAGCCCGCCTGCCTGCTCGGCACCGCCCACCGCGACGACCCAACCGGATTAGGCCGGATCGTCCGCGACCCCGTTACCAAAGAAGGGGACGGCAAGTTCATCGGCATCGTCGAACACAAGGACTGCACGCCCGAGCAACTGAAGGTGACGGAGGTGAACATGAGCACCTATGTGTTCAACGCCCCTGACCTGCTGGCGTCACTCGACCAGATCACCACCAACAACGCCCAGGGCGAGTACTACGTCACCGACTGCCCAGGGCTGCTGCTCAAGGCGGGCAAGGACGTGCGAGCCCTGGCGGCCCTCCAGCCGTGCGAGGCGCTGAGCGTCAACACACTGGCGGATTTGGAAGTGGTGGAAGCGGAAATGAAGAAGATGAAGATGAAGCCCTGAGGCTTGAGGTGACATGCCTGAGGAAAAAGGCCTGAGCCCCAGCCCTCACAATTCGCGACCCAAGACTAACAACTCCCCCCGATGCACGACCTCAAGCTCTTCAGCGGCGGCGCCAATCCTCGGCTTAGCCAGTCGATCGCCGACTACCTCGGCGTGCCGCTGGGGCGGATCTCGCTGGGGCGTTTTCCTGATGGCGAGATCAGCTGCAAGATCGACGAGGACGTCCGCGGCCGCGACGTCTTCTTGATCCAGCCGACCTGCCCGCCGGTCAACGACAACCTGGTCGAACTGCTGGTGATGATCGACAGCTGCCTGCGCGCGAGCGCCGAGCGCATTACGGCGGTGATCCCCTACTTCGGCTACGCTCGGCAGGACCGCAAGGACGAGGGCCGGGTGCCGATCACGGCCAAGCTGGTGGCGAACTGCATCGTCCGCGCGGGGGCCAATCGGGTGCTGACGATGGACCTGCACGCCGCGCAGATCCAGGGCTTTTTCGACGTGCCGGTAGACCACCTCTACGCGGCGCCCGTGCTGACGGATTACTTCCGGGGCGTGCTCGACCCGGCGGAGGACATCGTTGTGGTGAGCCCCGACGAGGGGAGCATCAAGCGCGCACTGGGGCACGCCAAGCGTCTCGGCGCCGACCGCTCGGGCGGCGCGCCGGTGGCGATCATCGACAAGCGCCGCACCGGGCCGACGACGACCGTCCAGGCGAACATCCTCGGCGGGCCGATCGAGGGCCGCACCGCCCTGATGTTCGACGACATGATCAGCACGGCGGGGTCGATTAGCGGCGCCGCCAAGGTGCTGCACGAGCACGGAGTGAAGGCAATCCACGTCGGCGCGACTCACGCGGTGCTGTGCGGCCCGGCGATGGAGCGGCTCAAAGAGGCGAACCTAGCGAGCCTCGTCTGCACCAATTCGATCCCCCTGACTGAAGCCCAGCGCCTGCCGCAGACGCACATTTTGGACGTCGGCCCGACGCTCGGCGAGGCGATCAAGCGGATCCACCGCAATGAATCGGTGAGTAAGCTGTTCCGGTAGCGTCGGGCGAAGGAAATTCACCACGACCGGCACGAAGGACACGACGGCCGGATCGGCAAGGGAGAGTCTGTCCTTCAGACAGGCCGTCGTGCTCTTAGTGTCCGTCGTGGTTCTCTCTCTTGCTGCGATAATCAATCACGGCGACGCTCCACGAGAACCGGATGGAGCGCCGCCGCGAGGGGCGAAGGGCCTCGATCGTTAGCTGCGGGTTCGCCGGGCTAAGCAGGCGAAGCCGCCGAGGACGCCCAGCAGCGAGAGGCTCGTCGGCTCGGGGATCGCCGCCAGGATGCGGGCGTCGCCGACGTCTGCGCCGGTGAGGGCCGTGTTGCCCAGGAACGTGGCGAACTCGGGCGAAACGAGCAGGTCGACGGTGAGGTCCAGTTTTGCGTCGCTAGCCTCGCCGAGGGCGACGACCGCCGTGTCGAACAGGATCGCTGCAACTCCCGTGGTGCTCTCGACATAGAAGCCGCTGGCGGCGCCGACCGCGCGGGCGGCGTCGAAGCCGATCGTGAAGTTACCGACCTCGACCGCGTCAGCGTTGAAGAAGACCGAGCCGGTGTGCTCGATCGTGCCGCTGAAGGGGCCCGTGGGGAAATCGTTGGGCGTGTAAGTGAAAGTCGTCGGCAGTGAGGCCGCGTCGCGGGCGTTGATCGGGAAGGCCACCGAGTCCGGCAGCGTGCCGGCGCCGATGCCGGGGGAAACGCTCGAGAGATCAAGGCCGGCCGCCGCACTGAGCGTGGCCGTGTCGAGGGCGACGCTGGTAAATCCGCTCTGGACGTCGGCCTGAGCGAAGGCCAGTCCGGGGATCGCCAAAGCCAGCGTGAGAACAATCGAGAAGCGCATCATCGGGAATCTCCTCTAGGTGAAATGGGGCTGAAGTCGCGACCCAACGTAGGCGCGGGCGCGCACCTTCATCGCAGCGGATGCAGAGCGGGAGCGGAGCCACTCCCAGACGCGGGGAGCGGAAACCGAAGTCACAAGCGCCAGAGACGGCCACCATGGTGGCCGAGCGACTCTCAACCGAGCCGTCGCACGTTGCCGGCGTGAGGGTTCATTAGCGTTCGATGGAGGGGGCGATTGGCCTACATCAAGGACATGCTAGTAGCTCTTTAGGCAGGCAGGGAGAGGCGGCAACCCCGCGGCGTACAAAAAACGGACAGGGCGCCGGGGCGTAGGCGAGCCGGGAGACGGCAGCCCCGGAGGGAAGTGGGTCCCCGCCACACTACTGGGATTAACGTCTCCCGGCTCGCCGCCGAAACGGGCCGAAACCGCCCGATTGCGGGCCTTGATCTCTGGCGGGAATCTGCGATACTCCGCGATTCTCGCCGGTCCGGCGGCCCCAAGAGGGCCCCTGCCGCCGCGGGAGACGCACCGTACCCCGTCCGGGCTGAGCCGCGCCGAGCTGATGCGCGGGTCCGCCGTTCTGAGGAGTTTTTTCGATGTCGGATACGCTCACCGCCGCCAAGCGGGAGAAGATTGGCTCGCGCGCCAGCATGCGTCTGCGGGCCGAGGGGCTCGTCCCCGCTGTTCTGTACGGCCACAAAGAGGCCCCGCAGAGCCTGTCGCTGCAGCTCACCGAGCTCCGCAAGTCGCTGGCCCACAAGGCGAAGGTCGTCAATCTGACCGGCGCCGCGTCGGGTCAGGCGATCGTCCAGGCCCTGCAGTGGGACACGTTCCACCGTGATCTGCTGCACGTTGACCTGCTGCGGGTCGACGCCGGCGAGCGGGTCCACGTGACGGTCCCCCTGGAAGTCAAGGGCGAAGCGGTCGGCCTCACCGAGGGCGGCGTTATCACGATCGTCTCTGACCACGTCGAGATCGAGGCCGCCCCGGCGAGCATCCCCGAGGTGCTGCACGTGGACGTCACGAACCTCCACATGGGCGAGAACCTGACGGCGGGCGACATCACCGATCTGCCCGAAGGCGCCAAGCTGCTGACCGACGCGGAAACGGTGCTCGTGCAGTGCGTAGCGCCGGCCGGGACCTCCAAGGAAGACGAGGCCGCCGCGGCCGCCCCCGTCCCCGACGTCATCAAGAAGGGCGCCGAAAAGGTAGCCGAGAAGGAGTGAGACGACCCCGGACGAGAGCGATAGCTATCTCCTGGGAGACGAACCACGGAACGCGGGACTTCGAGGCGCCAACCGATGAAGATCGTTGTTGGACTTGGGAATCCCGGCAGAGAGTACGAGGCGACGCGGCACAACGTCGGCTTCGACACGCTGCGGCTCTTGGCGGAACAATGGTCCGCCGAGTCGCCGAAGTCGAAATTCGATAGCTACGTCGCCGAAGCGATGGTCGACGGGGAGCGGACACTCCTCGTCTGGCCGCAAACTTACATGAATCTCAGCGGCAAGGCGGTCCGCCAAGCCGTGGGGTTCTACAAGACGCCGCTGGAAGAACTGCTGGTCATCTGTGACGACTTCGCCCTCGACGTGGGGCGGTTGCGGATCCGGTTCAAGGGCTCTTCGGGCGGCCAAAACGGGCTGAAGGACGTGGCCCGGCAGCTGGGAACGGAGGACTACAACCGCTTGCGGATCGGGGTCGGCCCGGTCCCGAGCGGGCGCAGCGCGTCGGATTTCGTGCTCGGCCGGTTCGCTCCGAAAGAGCGCGAGCTGGTCGACGTGGCGATCGCCGACGCGGCCGCCGCGGTCGCTTGCTGGGCGAAGGCGGGCGCCACCGAGGCGATGAACAAGTTCAACGGCGCCGGCTCCTGAGGCCGAGCGCCGACACGACATAAAGCACAGCGAAACCTTAACCACCCCGCGGCGCTGCGGCGCCGCCAGAGAGGGCGACTCCCTTGGCACAGAACGTTTACGAAGGCCTGTTTATCTTCGACGCGAACAAGTTCGCGCGGGATCACGATGCGCTGCCCAAGGCGGTGGAAGAGATGATCACCTCCGAAGGGGGCGAGGTCGTCGTCAGCCGCCTCTGGGAAGAGCGTCGCCTCGCGTACGCGATCAAGGGCCAGCGCAAGGGCGCCTACTGGCTGATCTACTTCCGCACCGAGGGAGACAAGATCACCGGCCTCAACCGCGCCTGCGAGCTGAAGAGCGGCGTCCTGCGGCACATGATCCTCAAGATCCACCCGCGCCTCGTCGAGCCGATCCTCGAGCACGCCGCTTCGGCGCCGATCCACGCCCCGGTGGGCGAGGGCGAAATCGCGCCGGCGCCCGTCTCGGCGATGGCCGACGTTGACATCGACGCCGACAACGATTGATCCGGCGGCGTTTTCGCCGTCCCGCGTCGGAGTGACGGAGCGTTAGGCCGTTACCCACTTCCCTACTGACCCGCGTCCTCAGCCCCGTGGCGAACCGCAATGGCCAGCTACAACCGAGTCGTCCTCGTCGGTAACCTGACGCGTGACATCGAACTGCGGTACATCCCCAGCGGGACGGCCGTCGTGGAGATCGGTCTGGCGGTCAACGACCGCGTCAAGAAGGGCGATCAGTGGGTCGACGAGACGACATTCGTCGACGTGACCCTCTGGGGCCGCACCGCCGAGGTCGCCAACCAGTACCTCAATAAGGGGTCGAGCGTCCTGATCGAAGGTCGTCTGAAGCTCGACACCTGGGAGAAGGACGGCCAAAAGCGGTCGAAGCTGCGCGTCGTCGCCGACAAGATGCAGATGCTCGGCGGACGCGGCGAGGGCGGAGGTGGCGGCGCCCGTGGCGGCGCCTC
>JBGSJY010000026.1:0-2585 GCA_041741515.1 Pirellulales bacterium
GAATGGTGAGCGTTCCGTGGCGCCACCCGCGGCTAGCGCCGACGGCTCACATAAATGTGACCCACTTGCACACTGCCCGCGCTTGCTGTCTCTTGCGGCGCATGGCCCCTGAAGACGATCCGCTTGAATTGCAGCAGTCGCTCGTTGAGAGCGCGCTCCCCTTGGTGTTCGAAGCCTACGACGAGGCCCTTGAGGACGGCGTCGCGGCGCCGATCGTGGTGCTCGTCGATTGCGAGGACGAGCTCGGCGGCGCTATCGCTCGGGGGTGGCTCGGCGACGACGCTATCGACGACGCTATCGCTGCGCAGGCCGCTGCGGATAGTGCGCCAAACGAAAGCGACCCGACCACCGTCCTCGCCCGGGCGATCGCTTGGGACGACGCCCGCGGCGAGTTGGCGGCGGCTTTCCCTTATCTAAAGCCGATTCTCGACGGCAAGCTCCCCGCCGACGGGGTTTTTGTGGTGGGGATCACCGCCGGCGGCGCCTCGGCCCTGACAGCGCCGTGGGACGCTCGGCCGTAAAACGGCCCACGCTGGGCGCCTTTTTCACGGCCATTTGCCGGGCATTTTCGTAGACAGCGTTTGGGGTCGGGCAAGCTCTCTCGTTAGAGTAGAGGTCTATTGTCTCGTCAGCCCCCACGGGTACGGCCCCAAGGGCGAGAAACGGAGAAAGGCATGCCGGCTGCGCGTCCCTGTTGCAAGAGCTTTTTGATCGCGGTGATCGCCCTCGGGTTGTTCGCTAGTGATGTTGCCATTGCGCAGCCGCCGGGCATGGTCATCGAAGGCGGACGCCCCTCGTTCCGTGGCGGACCGCCCCCGGGGATGGTCATGCCTGCGGGGGCTCAACCCGGTCAACCGCCCGGCGATCAGCCCAAGCCCGAGGACAAGAAGGACGAAGAGAAAAAAGACGACGATAAAAAGGAAGAGAAGAAGGACGAAACGGTCAAACGCCCCAACGAGCCCCCCAAGCCCGCCGACCCGCGCGAGCTCGAGGCCAAGCCCGACGCCAACGGCCGGATCACCTTCTCGTTCAACGGCCAGCCCTGGGCCGACGTGCTGCAATGGCTGGCGAACGTCAGCGAATTGTCGCTCGACTGGCGTGAACTGCCCAGTGACTACCTCAACCTGACGACGCAGCGTTCGTACACCCTTCCCGAGGCGCGCGACCTCATCAATCGCCACCTGCAAGCGCGCGGCTACGCGTTGCTGCTCTCGGGTGAGGTGCTCAGCGTTGTGAAACTCGACGCGGTCGATCCAAGCCTCGTGCCCCGCGCCACGGAAGAAGACCTATACGATCTCTTGCCGCACGACCTCGTTAAGCTGTCGATCGAACTCCCCGAGGGCATGGACGCCAAGCAAGCCGTCGAAGACGTGAAGCAGGCGCTCAGCCCGCACGCCAAGGTGATGCCGCTCGCGGCGACCAAGCGGCTGCTGCTGATCGACACGGTCGCCAACCTGCGGATGGTCAGCGCACTGCTCAACTCCGAGCGGCTGGCGGTCGAAGGACGCGTCGTGCCGCGCGAGTTTGTGCTGAAGTACATCCAGGCGTCGGCGGTGATCGACACGCTGTACGTGGTGCTCGGTCTCGACCCCAACAGCCGGCCGAGCCAGATGGAACTGCAGATGCAGCAGCAGAAGATGCAGCTCATGCAGCAGATGGCGCAGAGCGGCAAGGACGTGATGCAACTGTTGAAGAAGGACGGCCCGCCCGTCTATCTCGCTTACAACCGGCAGCGCAACAGCGTGCTGGCAAATGCCCCCGAGCCCGAGATGCGGGTCATCGAGCGTACGATCAAGGCGCTCGACATTCCCGCCGGCGGTGTCGCGGATTCGGGAGACGAAGGACCGCTGGTGCGGACGCTCGAGCAGTATCGCCTCAAGACGATCACTCCCGACGCGGTGATCACAACGCTCGAAGAGATCGGCAACTTAAGTCCTCGGTCGGAGCTGCGTGGCGACAAGGACAGCAAGACGATCTTCGCCCGAGCGTCGGCGACGGACCATGAGAAGATCAAGGAGCTGATTAGCCAGCTCGATGGCTCTGAAACCATGGTCGAAGTCTTCTGGCTCCGCCGCCTGCCGGCCGAGGCGGTCGCTGGGTCGATCCAGTCCCTGATCATCGAGAAGCCGAAGAAGAAAGAAAGCAACGACGACTACCCGTTCTACATCTTCGGCGGTCGCCGCAACCAAGAGCCCGAAGAGCCGGACACGATCCTGCGTGTGGACGCCGACATCGAGAACAACCGCCTCATCGTGCGCGGCACGCCACAGCAACTCGACGAGGTGCGTGACCTGCTCGTCAAGCTCGGCGAACCAATCGGCGAGAACGGCGACAAGCGCCGCGTGCGGATGTTCGACGCGATGGACCCCGCCGAGACCCAGCGGCTGCTCGAGCAAATCAAAGAGGCTTGGCCCGCCGTTGGCGGCGACACCGAGCTGGTGATTCCGCCGACGCCCAAGCAAGACGCACCGGCGAATAAAAACGACGACGAACAGGAAGAAGAAAAAGAAGAGCCTGGGAAAGCAACCGTCGCCGCGGCGCCGGCGCATCCGTCGCCATTCCGCTTGCTCGCCACGACCACCGAA
>JBGSJY010000027.1:0-5802 GCA_041741515.1 Pirellulales bacterium
CCGCGTCTCGCAGCTTCCGCACCACCTCTTCCGGGCTGTGCCGCTTCCTTCGCTTCTCGGACATCGTAAGTCTCCTTAAGGCCCCTCCGGGGCGGTTGAGACTCTCATAACACCTGGATCAACGTTTGGGGAGCAGGCCAGACCAACCCAAGATTGTGGGTGAGGATGTGCCGTTTGCAGAACACCGCCGATAAGCGTTCCCTGTCGGCGACCATTAGTTCGCAGAACAAATCCAAACCCAGGTCTCGCTGGATAATCGCATCGGCGTCGTCCAGCCGTTGGAAGCTGTTTCGCAGCTTCCCGACCAGGCTGGATACGTCCGCCGCATTGCGGCGAGTTTTGAGGCCGTACTCGTAGAGCCGGCGAAGGAAACCTTCAAAGAGGGTCACAGCGTCCTCGTAGGCATTGCCGAGAAGCTGATCCCGGACCGTCTGCCAGTGCTTGTCGCCTGTCGTATCGGCAATCGCTGCGAGAGTGCGAGCCGCCTCGCAGCTCTGTCGAATATGGGCGCCGAGCGTGCCGCCGGCACAGAACGGGCAATAGTAGGAAATGCCGTAGACGGCGTACGCACCTCCGCAGTGGTCGCAAGTGGTGGCTTGTTTGAGCTTCTCTTCCACATACGGGGCGGCCGAGGGGAGCACCGAGACGGTCACCTTAGCGGTCATCTTAAGCGGCCCTCGCTGTGAGCGATTCATCCGCCCGAATGACCGGTTGAGCTGACGAACAATCGTCTGCTCGATATCCCGATGCAGAAGCCGCTCGATCCAGTCCAGTTGCGCCGCGGTAAAGAACTCTTCGCACGCATCCTGGTGTCCACAATATGGGCAGGTGCGGAGCGTCTTCTCGCCCGATTCATCGCCCTCGTCGCGGCCATCTCGAATCTTGAAGTAGCTGAGTGAACAGTCGGGCGACTTGCATTCGCGACCGACCATTCCGTCTGCATCAGGAGGAAGCGGGATCGAAAAAAGTCGGCGAGCCAGCGGCGGAAACGCCGGTCTGATACTTCGACATCGCTGTAAAGAGGTCACTCTGCGACCGGTTCGAGCGGTAAGGCCAACTCACGTGGCGCCTCCGTGGCAGTAGGCATTCGGTACAAATGTATACTTCCTGGCGGATTTCGCAATCCAAGAGCCAGCCCCGAAGGGCCGGCTCGCTGACGGACTAGTGCACGCCCGGCAGATGAAGCCTCGAGTACTTGCCATCGAATCCGCACCTAAGCTCGACCTCTAGGAGGCCCAAGTCGGTAAAGGCGATCTCGTGATGCTCTGCGTCTTTGCGTCTCTGCGCGAGACTTGCAACGTCGCGCGTTTGATCGATGGGCCTGCAGCGCTATCCTGCATGCGCAACCCTCGCGCCGCTCAGTAGCCCAGCGGCCAGTCCGTTAGCAGGTCGACGCCCGTTTCGGTCACCACGTAGTTCTGCTCCAGCCGCAGGCCTTGGCGGAGGTCGTCGTGGTAGAGGCCCGGTTCGGCGGTGAAGTAGTCGCCTACTTCGAATACGTCGTCCCAGTTGGGGTTCAGGTGCGGCGCCTCGTGCGGCGCGAGGCCCACGCCGTGCCCCAGGTGGTGGTTGAAGACCCACGGCGCCGCGCCCGCTAGCATCCGCACCGACTCGTCGAAGACGTCGCGGCACTTCACGCCGGGTCGGACCTTCTGGAGGATCATCGGGAACACGGCAGCGACCTGGTCCCAGGCCGCTTGCTGGGCGTCGGTGGGGTCGCTGACGGCAATCGTCCGCGCATTGTCGGTGTAGTAGCCGCGGTAGCCGACCCCCAGGTCGAGAATCCACAGCTCGCCCGCCTCGGCGACACGGTCGCGTGGCGCGCCGCCGCGCGCGGCGCAACGGAAGTCCTGGCCGAAGTAGGTCGGCGGTTCGCCGAGCGTCTGCACGGCCACCTTGTACAGCTCGCTGTACAAATCGAGTTCATTCACGCCCGGCGCGATGACCTCCCGGGCCCGAGCATACATCGCTTCGTTCGCGCGGTTGGCGGTGGCCATCGTCGCCAACTCGTCGGCGTCCTTCTTCCTCCGCAGGCGGAACATCACCGCATCGAGGTCCACCAGGTCCTCACCCAAGGCCGGGCCGATCCTGGGCGGTGTGACCGAAAACTCGACAGCAGCGCGAGCGGATACCGACCCGATTGCATCGAGCAAAACCAGGATGGAGTCGCGGCGTTGATCGCTGGCGTCTCGCATCGTCGAGAGACGCTTTTCTTCATAGGTCCGCAAGTCATCCGCCAGCGCGGGAGCGTCTGCTTTGCGGCTAGGCACAACGAGGGTCACCCTACCTTGGTCGTCGATCGCCGCGGCCGGGTAAAAAAGCGGACCGAAATGGGCGCCGGTCAACCACTGGATCGACTCCGGCCGGAGCAGCACGGCGACGCGGCAACCGAGCCGCTCGATCTCGGCGACCAGGCGGTTTTGCCGGGACTTCAGGGCGTTTTTGTCAATCACGGCTGGCCACTTGGGGAGGGAATCGCAAGAGTCTCTCGAAAGAGAACGCCACTCCCGCGCCCATTGCAAGGCGCCGTTTTGGCCGCCCAGCGGCCGGACGCTCCGCATGGGCGCGTCTCAAAATGAGACGCGATACAGCGCGATTGCGTCTCATTTAGAGACGACCAATCGGTCCTGAATCGACCAGCGCCACGGCAGGTCTTGATAGAAACCGCCGGCCTGCCAGCGGAAAAAATCCCAAATCGTGACCAAAATGGCTGGCCTTACGGATTAGGCACGCTATGTGCAACACCAGCGATCGAGAAGTACTCCCTACCCGGCGACGGAGTCGCCCTTAACCGCGCACAGGAGAGCCACACGATGCTAGTTCTCAGCCGTAAGACCGGTGAGCAGATCCAGATCGGCCCGGATATCACGATCGAAGTCCGCCGCGTCTCGGGGAACCGCGTCGCCCTAGCAGTGCAGGCGCCACGAGACGTGCGCATCTTGCGTGGGGAGTTGAAGGAGGTCGCTATCGAGTTTGACATCGAGAACGCCTCGCCTGTGGCGCAGATCTTCCAGGACGCCGACTGCCGTACCGCAGCCTCTGCCTAGCGCTCCGCGCGCCCAGGTCGATTGGCCCAGGTCGATTGGCTAGTTGGATTGGATTGACTCGGCAGCGCTATCTCTCTAGCGTGCCCTGGACCGGTGCTGTGCTCGTAACTGGTGACCCGTGTGTAGCGGCGGGTCAGCGCGCGCCGGAGTAGACCCGCCCGATATGTGTCGCTGTGGCGTTGAGCCGATCGCTAAGAACGCCGGCGCTGCGCGCGATGATCCTCATCGTCGTGTCCCTCTGCGTAGGGTGCGCGACGAGCGAGAGGTGGATCGAACGCCGTCCGCCGGATCAGGGCTACGCCACTCGTTTTCTCTGGTCCTCCAGCGCGCAGCCCGTCCTCTCCGACGCCACGCTGGCGGTCGCTAAGCCGAGGGGGCTCGATCCCACCGACGCCGGCCAGCGCGTCCAACTGCTGGGCCTCCTCGAGCAAGAGGCGCACAGCACGCTGGCGCCTGATCGGGAGTTCGTCCTCAGCGAGCTCGCGGCCTCCGAGGCGGACAGCCTCGTCAAGACGGACCCCGACGCGGCCGTCGGTTTCTACGCCGAGTCGCTCGTCCACGGCTACCGAGCGCTGGCGGCCGACGAGCGGCAACGGATCCCCGGCACCACGCGGCGCTACAACGAGTCGCTGACAGCGCTGCTGCGGCTCTTGCGCGAGCGCGACCAGGTCCGGCCCGGCGCGCTGGTGCCCCTGCCGCTCACGCACGGGGCGTGCTCGGTTGCGATCGAGTTGCACAGCGAGCGGTGGACCGAGGCCGACTTCCAGAATTTCGAGTTCGCCAGCGACTTCCAGGTGCTCGCTCTGCGGAATCACTACCACACCAGCGGCATCGGCACGCCGCTGATCGGCATCCGCCATCACCCCGACCGCGACCTGCCGCAGGACAAGTATTACCCGCGCAAGCTTTGCTATCCGCTGACCGCGGTCGCCCGCGCGGAGAGCTATGAGCCCACCCCGGCGCGGCCCGACGGGGGCGTGCGGCTCGTGCTCGAGTTGCACGACACGACCGACCACGAGACGTTCCAGCTCGCCGGCCGTCGCGCGCCGCTCGAGACGGACCTCACCACGCCGCTGGCGTACTACCTCGACCAGCCCGACCTCCAGGATCGCGACGTCTCGACGCTGGGACTGCTGAACCCCGACAGCGTCAAGCAGCAGGAAGGGCTCTACCTGCTCGAGCCGTACGACCCCAATCGCATCCCGGTGGTCATGGTCCATGGCCTGTGGTCGAGCCCGGCGACCTGGATGGAGATGTTCAACGACCTGCGGAGCGACCCGCGCGTCCGCAGCCGCTACCAGTTCTGGTTCTACCTCTACCCAACGGGCAACCCCTTCTGGGTCAGCGCCGCGCAGATGCGCAAGGACCTGGCCGCGTTGCGACAGACGGTCGACCCCGAGCACAAGGCCTACGCGCTCGACCAGACCATCCTCGTCGGCCACAGCATGGGCGGGCTCTTGTCGCGTCTGCAAACGGTGGACAGCGGGCAGGACTTCTGGCGGATCGTCACCGACCGCCAGTTCCAAGAGCTCGACGCCGACCCCGAAGTGCGGCAGTACATGGCGGGTGTGTTCTTCTTCCAGCCGAACCCCTCGGTGCAGCGTGTGATCACGATCGGCACGCCGCACCGGGGAAGTATGTTCGCCAACGGCTTCACGCAGTGGGTCGGCGCCAAGCTGATTGCGCTGCCGATGCAGACGATGGCGCGGCAACAAGAGCTGTTCCGCCGCAACCCGGGTTTCTTCCGCCCGCAGATCGCCGCGCGCGTGATGACGAGCATCGACTCGCTGTCGCCCGAGTCGCCGATGCTGCCCGCGCTGCTGGCGGCCAAGTCGGGCCCGTGGGTCCGTTACCACAACGTCGTCGGCGACGAGCCACGCAGCGCGCTGACAAGCTGGTTTACCACGCGCGGCGACGGCGTCGTGTCGCTGGAGAGCGCGCGGCTGGACGACCTACCGCAACTGGCGTCGCAGGTGGTCGTGCCCGAGGACCACGTGCTGCTGCACCGCCACCCGCAGACAATCGCCGAGGTGCGGCGGGTGCTGATGGAGCACGTCGCGACGCTCGACCCGCAGGGCTACGCCCAACACGCGGCCGAGATCCGCACGCTCCCGCCGGTGATCGACCAGCAGCCGGTGCGGCTGGTGAGCGGCGTCGTCGAGAGCATGCGCTAGGTGACGCCACCGCGCAAAGCGCGCATCGTAGGATGGCGCCGCAGGCCCATCGCTCGCGCAGGCGACTCGGGAAGTCTCGCGCAGAGACGCGGAGACGCAGAGAGGACTCACGCAAAGACGCGAAGGCGCTAAGCTTGCCATCCTTGTATGACGATTCAACGGGTAGCCGAGGTTCTTGAGCCCTGAAGCGCCGCGGGGACAGGAAGCTCTGCTTAGATAGCTTGTAGAGAGTTTGTAGACGCCGATTTAGTTTTCGGTGAGTAGCGGATTCGAAGGTCGCTTCCTCCGAGGGGTAGCGCCCACGGCTCAGGCGATCCGCATTGGGTTAGTTGGAAAGAGGGGCCAACGTCAGCTGCGGCGGGCCTTTCGGTGGCGACGGGTGGGGGCACGCCTTGCGAGACGGTAGTCCGCTCCGCCATGCTCTGAAGTATGGCGGGCAAAATCATCGTCGTTGGCAGCAGCAACACGGACATGATCGTCAAGTCGAGCCGCTTGCCGCGGCCGGGCGAGACGGTCATCGGCGGCGTCTTCTCGACCGCGCCGGGCGGCAAGGGCGCGAATCAAGCCGTCGCGGCGGCCCG
>JBGSJY010000028.1:0-3566 GCA_041741515.1 Pirellulales bacterium
CGCCGCCTACCGCGACCGGCCGCACGTCTACGACGAGTACTACGTCAGCGACTTCACCAACCTGGAGCCGAGCGATCGCGAGCAGCTCGCCGAGTGGTCGTTCAACTGCCTGACCTGTGTCGCGGCACTCGGCTTCGGCGACATCCCCGCCGCGGCGTTCCTGCAGGCGATGCAGCTCGTGCAGCCGGGCGGCTGGGTGGCGTTCAATATCAAAGAGACCTTCCTCGAAGCCAGCGACCAGTCCGGCTTCTCGCGGATGATCCGCGAGTTGATCTTTTCGGAGTACCTCGAGCTGCATCAGTTGCAGCGTTACCGTCATCGTTTAGGGATGGACGGATCGCCGCTGTTCTACTTCGCGCTGGTGGCGAAGAAGACGGCCGACATTCCCTCCGTGTTTCTAGAACAGCACGCCCTCGCCGGCAGCTAGCCCCCCCGAGGCCGTCACGGTGCAACCGATTGAGCCGGCGCCCCTTGAGCTGATCCCGCCTCCGCTAAGTCCGTCCCCGTTAAGCCCGCTACGTCGCGCCGTGGCGCTCGGAACGCTCGTCCTCGCGGGCGAAGCGATCTTCATCCCGCCGTTCCATCCGGGCCGCTACTTCCGCACGACGGTGCTCGAGTCGTTCAGCATCACCGAGCGCGAGCTGGGCGACGCCCAGGCGTGGTACGGTATCGCGGCGATGATCTGCTATGCCCTCGGCGGCCCGCTGGCCGACCGCGTCGGTCCGCGGGTCTTGATGGCGGCGTCGCTCCTCGTCACGGGGCTGGGGAGCCTCTACATGGCGACGATCCCCAGCCTGCTGGGGCTCAAGTGCCTGTTCGCGTTCTGGGGCGCCTCGACCGTCTTCGCGTTCTGGTCGCCGCTGATCCGCACCACCAGCGAGATCGGCGGCGGCGATAGCCAGGGCCGCGCCTTCGGCCTGCTCGACGGCGGCCGCGGCTTGGTAGCCTGGGCGATCGCCGCCGTGTCGGCGTGGGCCGTCAGCGCCTCGCTCACCGCCGGCGCCACCGACGGCGCGCTACGCAGTCTGATGTTCGGATACTTCTCGGTGACGACCGTCGTTGCGGTGATCGTCTGGTTCGGCTTGCCCCCGACCCTCGGCGCCGGCGCGCAGCGCGAGCCCCGCGCGACCTCCGCCGAGGTCTTCCGGCTCCTGCGCGAGCCCGCGATCTGGCTGATGGGGCTGGTGGTGCTGGCCGCGTACTGCGCGTTCAAGACCTTCGACTTCTACGGCCACTTCTGCGAAGACATCTATGGGTTGACGAAGGCCCAGTCGGCGACGCTCACCGCGTGGCTGACAATTCTGCGAGTTGTCGGCGCGATCGGCGCCGGCGTGCTGGCCGACCGTTGGTTCAGCTCGGTGACGATGGTCTTAGCGAGTTTCGCCATGCTGGCAGCGGCCTTCGGCGCCCTAGCCGTGCTGCCACCGCAGAGCGATTTCCTGCTCGTCGCCGTGGCGAACATGGCGATCGCCTGGGCCGCCAGCTGCGCGCTCCGCGGCGTCTACTTCGCGCTGCTGGCCGAGTCGGACATCCCGTGGACGCTGACCGGCAGCGCCGCGGGCGTCGTGTCGTTCCTCGGCTTCACGCCCGATATCTTCTGGCCCCGCTTCGCCGGCGGCCTGATCACCGCGGCACACGAGGGGGGCAATCCGCTCGCCGGCTATGAGCGGCTGTGGCTCACCCTGGCCGGGCTGTCGGTCCTCGGCCTCGTGGCGGCGCTGCTGCTCCGCCGCCGATCGCTGCGCGTCGCCTAAAACGCGGATGTCGGACCGCAGCCCGCCTTCTTGATCTCTTTCCTACGGGCGCCCGGTTGGCGGCGTCCCCGCTCCGCGCGAGCGGCCCCAAGACTTTTGACGGAAAGAGGAAGAGCGATGAAAAAGACTACAAAGCTACTCGCGACGGCCTGTCTGATGACTGCCGCAAACCTGTCCCAGGCGTTCAGCCTGATCACGCCGAGCGGGCCGGCGGACTTGATCGACGATCCCAACCGGTTCGACTCCTTCGATCCGGGCGTGATCACCTGGAAGATGGATAACGCGTTTCGCAGCACCTACTCCGATCCGAATCTGCTTAACCAAGTTCGGCTGGCTTTTGCGGAGTGGCAGACCGCCTCATCGAGCGCCGAGCGACGCTCTTCGCCGCGGTATCGGTGGAACCGCTTCAACGGCGAACAGGACGCTATCGATCTCAGGTCGGTCATCACGCACGAACTCGGGCACACCCTCGGTTTCCAACACGGCGATGCTTCGTGGTTCAACGAGACCGCCCCGGACGGTTCGGCATGGAACCGCAATTACCGCTACATCGGTGGCGTGCTGACGGCGGCGCCGCCGCTCGGTGGCGAAGTGATGAACGAAGGGAACCAGGACGGTTTCATGCCCGCGCAGAAGTCGCCGACCGGAATCCGCGCCGGCGAGTACTGGCGCACGCTGTCGAAGGACGAGGTCGCCGGCCTGGACTACGCCTACGGGGCTCCGATCGTCTTCCAAGAAGTGGGCCCGAATGACGACGCGATGATCTCGGTCGAGATCTTCCCCGGCGGCGGCGGCACGGCCTTGGGCGTTGGGGGAGGAGACACCTGGGAAAACCGCAACGGCGTCAACTCCTCCGACGGGCGCCGCATTCTTACCGCGTCGATCGGCATCACCGACAACGCGAACAAGCCCGTCGGCATCCTGCCCCGGACCTCGTCCTGGTACTACGACAACGCCACCGGCGAGACGCTGGTGGGCATCAACGTCCGCAGCGAAGGGACCAGCACCCGCGAGCCCCTGGGGGTCTACAGCTCCGGCGCCAACCGCTTCAACCACTACGACATGTCGAATGCGGTTCTGGCGCACGCCTTCGAGAACCGCGGCCACAACTTTTCCGACCCTTCGGGCGGATCGGTCCCCGTCAGTGGCGGCGTGCAGTTCGGCCTCCAGCTCGATGTCTGGGATTGGACCGTCGATCGCGCGACGGCGATCACCACGGGCGGCGATGCGATCCCATTGCCGGTGGTGGCGCTGCACGGCTTCAATCACGGCGGATTCGCCAGTCCCGACAACGATGATCACGACCACTTCGCGGGTGGCGGCGCCGACGACCTGGCCCACGGCATGAGCACGGCGTCGGGGCTCTATACGAAGCTCGTCGAAGGAATCCGCGTCGCGTCGGGCGCCGAGCCCGCAACGCTCGTGGAACTCGCCTTCGCCTCGGTACGCGGAATGGGCCTCGATGGAAACGACCTGACGCCCGAGACGCTCGCTCTGCTGCAGTCAACCGGCGCCCTCCATCCGATCAGCGTCCCGGCGGTCCAACTGGGGCCGTACGAAGACCTCTTCGTGGTGCTCGATGGCGTCGTTGACGACCTGCCGTCCGACGTCCAAGCATCGGGCGCCTTCTTGCTGGCGGGCAACCCGCTCTTCGCCGAGGCGATGGAGGCCGGCGAGGTGCTTGTCTACGCCCGCACGACAGGCCAAGCAGGTTCGGTCGGTTCGTTCAGCCTGCTGAACTCCGCGGCGATCGTGGGGAAGATGGTCCCCGAGCCCGCGGGGCTTGCCCTGGCGGCCCTCGCGGCGGCCCTC
>JBGSJY010000029.1:0-14143 GCA_041741515.1 Pirellulales bacterium
GCGAGCGATCGACTGGTTGAGGTGCTGACGCGCGCCCGCGAACGGCTGGTGCAGACGCTCTGCCTCGCGGCGGAGCCGCTGGCCGTGGTCGCCATCGATGCGGGAGAGCAGCTCGGCGTAGAACCGGTCACGGTAGGCGGCGATCTGCGGCAAGAGCGTGCCGAGTGTCTCGTCGCCGCTGTGGGCCGTGGGGCCCGAGCCGCTGACGCCCGAGGCCATCAGGATGGTGCCGGCGAGGACAGCGGCCGCTTCGTCGAGCAGTTCGTCGCGGGTGAAGCTGCCGTCGGTGCGGTCGCTCGCGTCGATTTCGACCCGTTCGCAAAGGGCGTCGAGCACTACCGGTTGAAGCACGAATCGGCGGTAGTAGCCGCTGCTGTCAATATGATTGGGGTCCCAGAGCCCGAAGTGGTGGTTGGGCCGCTTATGCGCCGGGTGGTCAAAGTCGTACGCCCGCGGGTCGAGCGCCAGCTCGTCGAGCAGGTCGGGGTCGAAGTAAGCGGCGCGGAGGATGCCCTCGTCGGTCTCGCGGAGGAGCTTCAGGGTCCGCACGATCAGGTCGTGCCGCCGGCCGTGCGAAACCCCAGCGGTCGAGATGTAGAGCGGGATCGGGCGGACCCACTCGTGGCGGTAGGGCTCGATCTTCTGGTCGGTCTCGAGCACCGCGATCGGGCGATAGCCGATGTAGTCGTCGAGGCGGTCGCGGGCCGCGTTCAGTGCGGCGTCGTCCCAGGGCTGCCCCGACGCGAGGATCGCCTCGAAGACCCGGCCCAGGAAGAACGGCCGCCACAGCTCGTGGTCCTCCCGTCCCCAGAGGAGGTCGGCATGGAACCGGCCGTAGACTTGGCGGAACTGGCCCGTGAGTCGCAAGACGCCCACGGCCTGCTCGGCGTCCGCGAACGCTTTTCCCTCGGCTCGGAGGGCCTCCAGGCGGTGCGAGAGCCCCGACAAAACGCGATCAACGGACGGCGGGTTGGCCCCACCGGCGACGGTTTCTTCGAGGGCGAACAGCTCATTGAGAGCCGCCAGGAAGGCCCCGTCGCTCGCCCCTGACGAGAAGTTCAGGTAGCCCAGAACGACGCGCTCGCACTGGGCCCGACGTTCGCGGGGGTCGTCGGCCCTGAGATCGTCGGGCAGGGAATTCATAGGCGGCGATCAGGGGCGGCGATCAGGGACGATGAGCAGGGCCACAAACCGGCTCGAAACGGCGCGCCCGGCGGGCGGTGGGGTAGCGCGCAATTTAGGAGTCGTACCGGGCAGGGTCTAGGCGCTGGCGCCCGGGGGCCGGGCGAAGCGTGCAGCGACGGCGGCGCCCGACTACCATAGGGAGAGCCGGCGGGCCCGTGCGGGTCGGCCTATTCTACGGTCTTCGATACGTCCCGCTTGGGCCTTTCCTATGCTGCGCAGCCTCCGCCCATTCACGCCCCGTATTTCTCAGCTGGCTGCCGTTGCCGTCGTGCTATCGGCTTGCATCGACGCCCCGGCGCGGGTGGTTGCTCGGCACACCGCTCAGATGGCGGGGCTGCAGCGCGCGTGGTTCACTCAGGCGCCGCTCGACTCCACGACGCAGACCGTCGTCGGCGCCAAACTCTCGGAGGGGTCGCTCTACTTGCTCACCTCGGGGGGCGTGCTTCAGGCTTATGACGCCGAGACCGGCGCCACGCGCTGGCGCATCCGTCTCGGGGGGGGCGCCAACACCGTGGTGCTCGGCCCCACGGTGATGCATGACTCGGTTAGTAGTGAGGATGGCGGCGCCGCGGCGCCGCGGACCCTGATTGCGGCAACTGTCGGTTCAACGCTGTACGTCCTTCGCGAAGTCGAGCGGGGCGTCGAGACCCTCATGACCCAGGAGGTCAAAGGCTCGCCCGCCGCGGCGCCGGCGTTTGCGGAGGGCGTCGTCTATGTCCCCGCTATCAGCGGCCGGATGACGGCTTACCCGCTGGACCGGGTTCAGGGTGTCCCCTTCATAATCGCCTCGCCGGGCGAGCTGGTAGGCTCTCCGGTCAGCGCGGAGGGGCAACTTATCTGGACCACCGTTGGCGGACAGGTCTACGGCGCGCCCTTGAAGAGCAGCAATGCGAATTTTCGCTTCGACGCTAGCGAGCCCCTTTCGGGACCGCCCGTGGTGGCCGGCGATCTGATGCACTTCTCGACGATAGAGGGGGTCGTTTACGGCATGACCCTCCAGCGGGCCCGCGAGCAGTGGCGGGTCAACTTGGGCGCCGTCGTCCGCAAGCCGGTCGTGGCTATCGATGGCGTGGTCTACGTCGTGACCGAAGCCCCGGCTCTCTGGGCGCTCGACGCCGCCAGCGGTGAACAACGCTGGACGGTCGAAGGGCTGAGCGATTTTGTGTCGGCGACGGACAACCATGTCTTCGCCGTCACCTCCGATGGGGCGGTGGGCGTGCTTGACCGGGCGACCGGCAGGCCGATCGGCGGTTGGCCCGCCGTGGGCGCCCTCTCGCCGATCACCAACACCGAGAACGATCGGCTGTACTTCGTCTCCGACGACGGCCTGATCCAGTGCTTCCACGAAGAGGGTCTCACCGACCCCCGGGTCCACGGCGCCGCGACAACGGCGGCCCCGGACAAAGGCGACGCCGCGCCGGGGGCCCAGCCTGCGGAGGAACGGGGCGACCTCCAAGCGGAAGGCGGCATGGCGGAGCAAGCTGCGGACGAGCCGGAAGACGCCGGCGTTGATCCGTTCGCTTTGGAGGACGACACCGCCGAGACCTCCGAAGGAGCGCCTGCCGACGAATCGGGCGACGAGGCCGACCCGTTCGCCGATTTCTAAGCGGCCTAGCTTCGCAATGGCCCAGCTTCTCACGGGCCCAGCGCGAACCACGGGGCCCGCTGCCCTGTCCGCCGGGGACGCGGTACGCTTCTCTGTCCCCAGGCAGGGGACCGCGGCAAAAAGTGTTGAAGCGACTTGCCGCGGCGTTCTTGTGAGGGATCGTAGCAGCCCCGCGGCCCTCTCGACGTGGGCCGGGTAACGATGGAGCGTTGGCGTTGTCCGAACTCGCCTTATCTGCCGACCTAGCGCCCGAGCGCGAGAGCGACGCCACGGGCGCCCCGCCGAGTAGCTCGTGGTGGGACGGCCCCGGCGGCGGCCGCGAGGTGCTCGCCGTCGCCGCGCCGCTGGTGGTGTCGAGCTTGTCTTGGACGGTCATGACGTTCGTTGACCGGATGATGCTGAACAACTGGTCGGGGGCCGCGATGGCAGCCGCTTTTGTGAGTGGCGTCCTCTGGTTCGCGGTGATCTGCCTGCCGTTGGGGCTCTGTTCGTACGTCGGCACGTTTGTCGCTCAGTACCACGGCTCTGGGCAGCCCAAGCGGATCGGCCCCTCCGTTTGGCAGGGCGTGTGGGCGACCGCAGCGGTTACGCCACTGATGCTGGCTCCGATGCTGTTCTCTCACGCGGGATTCGAGGCGGCCGGTCACGCGTCCCTGACGGTCGATTTCGAAACCGCCTATTTCAATATCCTTTGTTGGGGCTCGCCGGCCATGCTGGCCTCGGCGGCTTTCGCCTCGTTCTGGAGCGGACGCGGCAAGACTTGGGTCGTGATGGTCGTCGATTCGGTGTTTGCTTTGCTGAATTTGCTGCTCGATTGGTGGTGGATCTTCGGACTTACGATCACCATCGGCCGAGAGACCGTCACGATTTTCCCGGAGGCCGGCATCGAGGGCGCCGCGTGGGCGACGGTCGTGTCGTTGTGGATCAAGACCATTGTCTACGCCGCCTTGATGCTGACGTCGGGCAATCGCGCCGCCTTCGGCGCGGGCGATTGGTGGATCGACCTTTCGCTGCTGCGACGCGTGCTGTGGTTTGGAATTCCCGCCGGCGTACAGATGCTTCTGGACGTGCTGGGCTTTAGCGCGTTCGTCTTGATCGTCGGCCGGATTGGCCCCGTCGAGAATGAGGCGTCGAGCCTCACTTTCAGCCTCAATCACCTCTCTTTCATGCCGGTGGTCGGCTTCGGCTTGGCCGCCAGCATCCTGGTCGGCCAGCACCTCGGTGAGAATCGCGACCGCGCCGCCGCCCGCGCGACGTGGACCTCGCTACATATCTCGTGGGCCTACATGGCCCTGATGTCCCTGGCGTTTATCTTCGCGCCGGGCGTCTTCCTCGCCGGATTCTTCCTGACCGAGAGCGTCGCGGGGGACGCCCCCCACCGCGCCGCGGTGGCGTCGACGGCCGCTGTCTTGATGAGGTTTATCGCCGCTTACAACATGCTCGACGCGATGATGATCGTCTTCGTCAGCGCCCTCAAGGGCGCCGGTGACACTCGGTTCATTCTCTTCGCAAGCCTCATTATGGCGTCGCTTCTCGCGCTGCTCACCTGGCTGGCTGTCGAGGTCTTCGGCTTCGGCGTCTACGGCTGCTGGGCGCTGATCTCGATGTGGATCGCCGGTCTGGGAACGATCTTCTTGATCAGGTTCCAGTTAGGCTACTGGCGGTCGATGCGTGTGATCGAGCGAACAGCGGTTGTTGAGGTCGAGCCGTCCGCATCGACCTAAGCGTGTCGAGGCGAATCCACCGCGAGCGGCGAGCGTCAACGCCCCACGTCCCGCGAACTCGATCGGCGGTCCGTTCGTCGACGCGAAGAAGCCGCGGCTGATGCCCCGCGGCTCGTCAACGCCCTGCCGACAGGATCTGCCGGAACGCGTTAGCGTGCGATTGGAACGTTCGCTTTTGGAATTGCAGCGCCGACTACCAACGACGTGGCAAGTATTCGCAGTAAACAATAATTCGCAGTGAGGTGGTAGACGAATCGCTGGGCCTGCACGCAGGTCCCTCCGCTGCTTACGCCGACGGTTCTCTATCGACGGAGCGAATCTCTCTCCTCCGGGGTAGCGCCCTGATCGAACGACTACCTCCCCGCGCGGCGACAAACCGCCAACGCAGCTCACGAAGCGTGTGGGCGGCCCGTCAAACACTGCGCCATCCCCCCCATCTCCTTCGTGAAGTCTTTCACAAGCTCCGGCCTCGTGACGCCTTTCACAAGGTCGGCCGAAAACCTCCGGGAAAAGTTCGCCCGGGCGCGGTGGGGTCGTTAGGTTTGCAGTGAGCGTCGTGCACGGTCGCCGGCGCGCATCTCATCCCACATTGCCGTTACGGATATTCGACGTGACACGGTGACTGGTGGCCCTCTCGGGCTGTTGGGCTCGTATCGGTCGGTGACACGCGGCTACTAGCCTTCAAGGAGCCCTCGCGATGATGGCAACAATCACCGCCCGCGACTTCATGGTCACGCGTCTCACAACCCTATCGCCCGATATGGACGTGCACGACGCGATCCGCCTGCTTCTGCGCCACCGGATTTCAGGCGCGCCGGTCGTGGGCCCTGGGGACCATTACCTCGGCGTCTTCTCCGAGCGCTGCTGTATGCAGGTGATCCTCGACGCGGCGTACGAGCAACTCCCCTCGACGAGGGTCGGCGTCTTTATGGACACCGAAGCCTTGACCATCGCGCCCGAGACGCAGCTCCTGTCGATCGCCCAGGCGTTCTTGCTCACCAGCTACCGCCGCCTGCCGGTGATCGCCGCCGACGGCGTGCTGTTGGGTCAGGTAAGCCGTCGCGACGTGCTCAATGCGACAGTTGATTCGCTAAAGCCGGCGCCGTCGGTGCGAGAGTCGTCATTCCTCTACATCAGCGCGTTGAAGACGAGAGAGGAAGCGCCGGTCTCCTAGCGTACTTCCAGATGCCGTCGCGCTGAAAGCCTCGTGCTGACGGGCGGAGCACTTACTCTGGAGCACAGGGGGGAGTCTCGCGCAGAGCCGCAGAGACCGGAGGGCGTGTCACGAAGACTCACGCCGAGTCGCCACGGCTCAAGACAACGACGAGATTGGAAGGGAGACCGTCGTCGCAGATGAACGCATAGGTATCCATCCTTTGCACCATCGTGCCGTGGAATGAATCTTCGGGACCTGCCTCTCTGCGCCTCCGCGTCTGCGTGCGACGCTTCGTCTCGATGAAGAACGCTGTAGGACTACCAGCCAAGCCTTAAAACGGCAAAAGGGCCTCGCAGCACGTTGCTGCGGGGCCCTTTTGTACTGGGGTGGGAGATTTGAGGCCGGTCCGAAGTGGGACGGCGGCAACTAGCGACGGCGGGCCAGGCCCACGAGCGCCAGGGCGACGAGGGCCGCGGCGGTCGGCTCGGGAACGACGTTGTCGGGATCGAGGCTGCCGGTCGGCGTGATGTTGAAGTCCTTCTTGGCGATGAAGGCCAGCGTGCCAACCTCGCTGTCGGCGACAAGGGTGTTGTTGAGCACGAACTCGCCCGCAGTGACGAGGGAGCCCGGAGCAAACCCATTAAGCGACAGGGCGGGACCGAACTCGAGCAGCAGACCAAGATTCCATGGCTGGCTCAGCCCTGCCGAGGAAAACGACGCTGACGCACTGCCAATCACGTTGAACTGATTGCCCGGGGCAAGAGCAACGCCATTGACGGCAGTGATCAAGACATCGGCGTAGATGCCCGAGTTGACACTGGTCGAGGCGCCGCCACCGAAAATCGAGAAGTCGCCACCCTCGCTGACCTGCAGCGAAGAGATGCCGGTGCCGGGGAGCGTCGCGAACGAAAAATTGAGCTGACCGTCGGTGATGTCGAGGTCGCCGTTCGAGGCCGAAGAGCCGAACGACTGCGGGTCGAAGTCGAGCTTGTTGACATCGACGTCCGGAAGACCGAACAGCGGAATCACGTCCGTTGCGGACGACTCCGTTACGTCTTGGTACTCAACGACACCTGCCGGAAAGTCGTTGAAGTCGCCGTAGTTGATCGACGCTGCAAGGGCAGGCGAGGCGGCAAACATGGTGAGCGCGCAGAGCGCCCCCAGGCGGGAGAGAGAATCGATGGTGTAGGACTTCATTGGATCTAGGCTCCGCGAATCGCGTTGTGGATCGAATGTGGATGAAAAGCTTCCGCGACCTTTTCGCGACGCTGGGTGTCACGCATTCATGCGTTCGTGCAATCTGCCCGTCAATGAGCAGAGAGACAGGTGCAACTCACTAGCCCCGTTTTAAGCCGAGAGGCCGCTGTCAGCAATCTTTATCCCCAAGAATTCAGGGAAATTTTCGGCGGCTGGCTTGACACCCCAGTTTGCCAGTGAGTTTTGGCACAGGACCTGCGGTAACGCGCAGGTGACGTCGCGGGGGGATGTCAAGGGGCATCCCTCTGAAGAGGGGAAGTGGTACCTACTTCTTGAACAACGATTCCGCTGTTGGGAGCCGCTTTCCCAGCTGTTCGAAGGAGAAAGTTCCGCCGCCCAGCTGCTCGCCGATCCAATTGCTAGCGAGCCGCTCGATCTCTTGTCGAGGCGCCTCGACCTCGGCGGAAAGCTTCGCCATCGCGTCGTTCACTTTGCGATCGAGCGACGCCAGCTCGCCGGCAACCTTCTGCTGCGTGGATTCTAGGAGTTTTAGGGACTCTGCGCGGGCTAGGCTGGAGGCGGCGGATTGCAGCGACCCGGCGACCGCCGGACCGAGAGTCGACCAGACCGCTAGCTCGGGGTCGTCGAGCGTGCCACCAAGGGTGATCCTGGTCGCTGGCTTGGAGACCGTCGCTAAGCTACTGCCCAGGGCTTCACCGAGGCGGCGGGCCACCTTGCCGGCCGACGGACCCACCACCGGCGTCAAAGCCACGCGCTCCTGCACGATTTGCACATCGCCGGATAGCCGATTTCCTTCTACCCGGAGGCTGACCGACAGGCTCCCGGTCGAGGGCGCCATCGCCAGCCCCAGCTTTTCGGCGTTGCCGAGCTGACCCTGAGGGAGGTCGAACGCGGGGCAATCGACGATCAGTTCGTCCGTCGCCACTTCACCGGTCCGGTCGATGGTCATCCGCACCTCCATCGGCAAACCGCCGCTGGCGCTCAGGGCGACCCGCATCGGCTTGCCGTGCACAGCGGGGGCGGTCGTGAAATCGGTGATTGTCCCTGCCAGCTCGACGGGCCGACCGGCCAACCGCGCCGAGCCACTGATCGCGAGTTCGCGGATCAAAAGGTCGGGGCGCTGCCGAACCCCGGCGAAGTTCACATCGAAGCCGCGCTGCCGAGGCGTGACCACAGGTCGCGCCTTGGTGGTCGGGATCACCTGGCGGGTCCAATGCACCCAGGAGACGACGTCATCGAGGGCGCCGGTCACCCGCTGGCCGAGTAGTTGCGAGGTGAGCGACTGGGGATCGAGTTGGTTTACCTGTAGGCGCTCGCGGATCAGCGCCTCGTCGCGCGTGCGGGCTTGGTCGATCCGCTTCTTGTCGGCGGCGACTTCCGCGGGCAGAGAGGTGAGTTCGGCGTGCAAGTTGGCGAGCCGCTGGCGTAGATCGGCGGCGCGCTGCGGCGCTGCGGCCAGGAACTCGGCGCCGCGCAGGGGGTTGGACCGGGCCTCCTTGGCCTGTTCGCGTAGGGTCTCGACCTCGGCCTGCAGGGATTTGGCGTCGGCGCTGAGGGTGTCGAACCGCGCGGGCCAACGTTGCGACAACGAGCGGGCCAGCTTCACCGACTCGAACTCCTCGTAATCGCCCGCGAACTTCGCCTCGATGTCGTCGAGCCACTTATCAGCGGCCTGGCCGACCGCCTGCTTGGCGCCGCCAAGCCACGCGGGCGCCTCCGCATCCAGCCGCTCTTCGAGCGGGTCCAGCGCGCCGGAGGTCTCTCGCGGCGTGTTGAACTTCAAGCCGCGGACGACGCCATGACTGGCGATCGCCTTGCGGCGCAAGAGCGAATCGGACTCAAAGTCCAGTTCGATCCGCTCCGCCTCGACGACATTCTCCATCGGCCGCTTCGGGTTCGTCACCCGCAGACCAGTGAGGATCGCGCGGGCTTCGAGCACCGAGACCACGGCTTCGTCAAGTTCCACTTTCGCGCCGACCGCCGACTGGCCGCCGGCCACGACGGCGTATCGGAGCCCCCAACCCGTGCCATACTCCAGGGCGCAGTAGAGCACCACGAGCAGCACCAGCCGCGGGATGAGATATCCAAGGCGAAAGAATCGCGTCATGGTAGCAGCGCTTGATTCGAGGACGAGAGACTGGCCGGGCGCGTTAGCCCCGCAGTCCGATTCCGACGCTGAGCTTGTCGGTGAGCTGCGCGCCCAGTAGCACGCGGCCGAGCTTGTACTTGAGGATCAACCGCACGGCCGGCGGCCGTAGGCGATCGACGGCGCCGCGGGCCACAAGGTAAACCGGGTAAGACAGGTAGAGGCCGACCAGCAGTGAGCCGCAGACCACCGTATTGTGCAGGCCCCACCAGGGGCCCAGCGGCGCGTCGTAGAGCCAGGCGAAGGTGGGTTGCAGGCTGTGGATGGTCAGCACTTTGAGCCCCAGCTTGTGCGTGAAGGGATCGAGCATCGGCGCCAGCGGCGCGATCAAAGCGGCGGCGGTCATCCCGGCGCCCCGGTTGACCCGCAGCGCGCACAGCAGCACGCCGAGCAGCACCGCCACCAGGGTGGCCTTGGGAACGAGCCCCAGAACCACGCCGATGGCGATCCCCGCGGCTACCTGTCGGCTCGAATCGTTGGCGGCCAGGATCGATACGAGGCTGCGTAGCGGCGCGAATAACCAGTCGAACATCGTTGGGCTCAGATCACAGGCGTGACGGCGTGACGCGCGCACGGCGGCGCGCTTCTCCGTCGGTCAGGATCGGCCGACTGGGAGGGCTGGCTTGAAAGAAACGGTTATGCGGCCGCTGGCGCCGCTGGCGGCCGGCTCACAGGGTCGCTGTCTCGACCGGTCGCGGCGGGGGCCGCGCCTACCGCGGGGAGTGGCCTCGCCTATCGACGTAGATTGTTGCCCCGGGGCAGGTACTCCCCGGCTTGTACTATTCCGTTTCGCGACCGATGGCGTAGTTGACGCTCTCGCCCGGCACGTGGGTCAGGGTCCAGACGAAGGGCCGGAATCCGCCTTCCTTGCAGCGTAACCGGGCTTCGAGGTTGGTCACCGGCTCGCGGAGCAAGGCGCGGCGTCCAGCGCTGCTGACTTTGGCGACGTCGTCGGGGTGGACGAAGTCGTAGAATGGCTTGCCGATCACGTCCTCCGGCGTCCAGCCCAGCAGGGTCGTCCACGCTGGATTGATTTGGGCGGCGTTACCTCGCTCATCGGAGATCACAAATAAGTTCGGCGACAGTGAGAAGAAACGCGCGCGGTTGACTTGCTCGCGTCGTCGTTCGGCTTCGGCATCCAGCGACCGCCCCACCGCGTAGACGGTGTCCTCGCCGGGCACGCGCGAGAGCGTCCAATTGGTCAGGTGAACGTCGCCCTGCTTGGTCACGATCCGGCAGACGATGTCCCGCACCGACTCGTCTCGGCGGACCATCTCGACGTAGCGCTGCACCATCGGCAAGTCGTCGGGGTGGACCTGACGCAGCCCCTCGGCGCCGATGATGCTCTGCTCGTCTGCGCCAAGGAAATCGAGTATCGCTTTGTTGGCCTGGGCGACGCGGAAATCGCGGTCGTAGATGACAAGGAAGTCCCGCGACAAAGAAAAGAATCGCGCGCGGTCTTCCGCGATCTGTCGGCGCTGGCTCTCTTCGTCGACCGGACGGCCGACCGAGTAGATGAATGGGTCGCCGGGTACCCGCGACAGCGTGTATCGCGCCGAGCGGTAAACGCCGTCCTTGCCGGCAAACCGCAAGACCGCCTCGCCCTGCGACTGTCCCCCCTGCGCACTTTTGAAGCGCTTCGAGACCACCTCTCGGTCATCCGGGTGCAGTCGGACTGAGAAGTGTTTACCGATCAGAACGGCCGGATCGTCGTATCCAAAAAACTCAGCGTACGAGGGATTGATCTGCTGGATATAACCTTGGTCGTCCATCGCAATAAAAAGCTCATGCGAAAGCGCATAGAAGCGGGCTTGGCGGTCGGACTCCTGCCGACGCCGCAGACGCTCGGCTACCCACTCGCGGATCGCGTCGCTCAGCTCACCCGGTGAGGCGTATCGGTCTTCCTTCGCTTTAGAGAGGCCTTTGAGGCAGATCGCCTCGACTTCATCGGGAGTGCTGGGGTGGATCGCGCTGGGGCGGACAGGGGGCTGTGACTCGACGCGTTGCATCACCTCGATAGCAGTCTCGCCGGTGAATGGCGGCCGCGCTGTAAGCACTTCGTAGAGCACCGCTGCGAGGCCGTACACGTCGGTCCGCTCGTCGATGCTGTCTAGGTCGCCCCGGGCCTGTTCGGGCGCCATAAAACCGGGAGTGCCGAGTCGCTCCCCTTCGATCGTTTTGGTCGGATCGTTTGACTCGCGATGGAGCGTGACGCCGTCGGCGCCGCCGTTGATGGATTTGGCCAGCCCCCAGTCGATAACGGTAACTTCGCCGAACTCGCCGAGAACGACATTCTCCCCCTTGAGGTCGCGATGGATGATCCCTTTCGAGTGGGCGTAGGCGATGGTGTCGCAGACCGTCAGGAACTGCTCGATCAGCGGGAACAGCCGTTCGAACGCGTCGGCGTGGAAGTGCTTCTCCCGTTCGGCGTGGGCCTGTTTAATCGCATCGGTGAGCGTGCGGCCGGAGTAGAACTGCATGGTGTAGTAGCAGCGGCCCCCCTCCTCGCGGTACTCATAGACCGGCGCCGTTCCCGGGTGGGAGAGCTGCGCAGCGACACGGGCCTCGCGTAAGAATCGCTCGCGGTGGCGCTGCGAGCCACGCAACTCGGGGAGCAGCTCTTTGAGGGCTACCTCGCGGCCAAGCACCATATCCTGGGCCAGCCAGACCTGCCCGATGCCGCCCTGGGAGTGCAGACGCAGCAGCCGCACTCGGTCCGTGGACAACGACTTTAGCGTCATCGCCTCGATGCCGAGTCCCCGCGTGTCGCGACTCGAGAGGGTCTCGGTGGCGGCCAGATTAAATGTTGCATTGAGCTTCGACGCGAGTCGCGTCATCACGGACTGCCGCGCGGCGTCGTCGATCCAGCCCTGCTCGACCATAACGTTGGCCAGCGAGCCGACGCCCTGAGCGGACCACATCACACAAGCGTCGGCGAGTTGTTGCGGAGTAATCAGCCCGGACTGAATCGCGAGGGCGCCAAACATCAAATTGGCGTCGGCGGACATCGACGCGGGATCGGCGGACCCCGGCATTGTCACCGACAGCCCGGCGGCGCCGCGGAGCTTTTGCAAGAATGGGTCGGGCTTCATCGAAATCGATTCGAGCCGGCGAGCGCACTCGTCACAAACCTCGACGTGGGCTTCGACCCGCCTCGCCGACTCTATCGGCAAGAAGCCCAGGGTCCATGATTCGAGCGTCGCGTCGTCGGGGTGGACGCCCGGTGACTTGCCAGAGGGGCCGGCTTCGGTCATGGGGCGCCTGCGCTCATACGTCGATCAGCCCTTCGCCGAGTTCCTTCAGGGCGCGGAGCACCCGGTGCTGCGCGACGCGCGCGGCCCCGATGGTCATGCCGAGGTCTTTGGAGACCTGGTCGACATCTTCCTGGCCGATTGCGAGTCGACGGAATGCGGCCAAGCTCTGCGCGGAAAATCGCCCGGTAAGCAAGCCGAGGAGCCGGTTGAGGACAAAGCGATCGTGGTCGGCGTCCCAGACGTGGGTCAGGCGGCTGGAGTCGTCTTCGAGCTGATCAGCCAACTCGCCGATGTCGGCGCCGGCATAGTCAGCGGACCGCCGGACGCGTTGCTGCCACAGCCGTCGCATTCGGTTCGCCGTAATCTGACGCAGCCAGTTCCGGAAGGCGCCGGGACGGCCATTGTGGGCGAATCGCCCGATCTCCTGCACGACGGTTTGCATGACTTCTTGGCGGATGTCGTCCGCATCGGCGTCGGCGACCCCTTGCTGGCGGAGCCAGGACAGGATCAGTGCGTCGTAAACGGCGGCAAACTCATCCCACGAGTCGCCAGACGGGGCCTGGCGGACACGGTCGAGCAGCGTGATGCGCGTCGCCTCGCCCATTCTGACGGCCAAAAAATGGGGGAAACCGACCTAGCGGCATTCCTTCCAAATCCTTCCTGCCGAACAACTTACGCTAAGAAGACCGGATTGTCGTGAGAAATTTTTCGGGTAGGCGTAATGCGGGCGCCCGCCAAGTGGCTATCTAGTAACGGAATCAATGGTTTCCACCACGACGGCCGACGCCCGACGGATCGGGCGTGGTCGATTGATCACCCCTCCGCAAGGTGGGGTATATAAGGAGGCGAAAGAGCAATGTCGGAACATCTTCCCAAGAATGCCGCCAGCGCCGAGACCACCCCACCCCGCGCCACGGTATATGTCGTCGAGAGCCAACCCCACGTCCGCGACTCGGTCGCCGAGCTAGTGACTCAGCTCGGCTACCGTTGCCAAACGTTTGCCTCCGCCGAGGATTTCCTCGCGGCCGGCGCCAAGCCCCGGCCGGGGGTGCTGGTGCTCGACTATAACGTCCCCGGGGTCAGTGGCCGCGACGTTCAGGACCGGCTGGCCGGGCAGCACGAACCGATGCCGATCATCGTCACGATCGGGCAAGCCGACGTCCCCGCCGCGATCCAATTCGTGGAGCATTGCGCGGTGACGCTCTTGGAGAAGCCGTACCAAGGGGATGACTTGATCGCGGCGGTTGCCAAGGCCGTCGAGCACGACCACACCCACGTGCGGATCCGCCGGCGTTTTGAGCAGATCGGTTCCGCGGTCTCGCAGCTCTCTTCTCGTGAGAAGACCGTGCTGCAGGCGATTGTCGAGGGGCAGCTCAACAAGGCGATTGCCCGCTCGCTCGACGTGTCGGTCCGAACTATCGAAGGGGACCGCGCCAAGATCGTCGAGAAGTTCGCCGCCGAGACGACCGGCGAGGTGGTCGGCCTCTATGCACAGTACAACCTGCTCACCGAGCTGGGGTACAGTCGCGGCAGGTCGTTGGGTCTGTGCATCTAAGAAGCCCATAGCTTCGCAACGTTTTCACACACCGACGCTAGCGATCCCAGAGTCGACCGCGACAAGGGGATGGCTAGCGTCGTTTTTTCTTTGTGGAAATGACCACACGAAGGAGGCGCGCGGCGCCAGCCGCCAGCGGCAGACCGATTCTCCAGAGCCTCAGTCACCCGAGGCAACAAGTCCGCCGACCCAGCAGCTCAATCAGACCGTGCCGCCGGGGCCCGCCATCGCCTTCTTGATCAGGCCCACGATCAAGGTGAGCAGCGCCCCGCCGCCGGCGCCGGCGCCGGCAGCTCCTG